>NZ_JBEPBM010000040.1:0-56089 GCF_040299205.1 Streptomyces sp. NPDC000983
TCCGGCTGCGGACCAAGGTCACCCGGGGAGCCGGCAGCGCGGCCGCCGCCCTCGCGATGGTCTTCAAGCTCGTCGAATCCGCCCAGGCCCGCTGGTGGGCCGTGAACGCACCCCACCTCGTCGCCCTCGTCCGCGCCGGAGCCCACTTCGAACGCGGCCACCTCGTCGAACGCCCCGAGACTCACGCAGCCTGAACAACCTCAACTGATCCACAGGTCTTGACTATTACTCGCCCAACCCCACCGGCCCCAACAGCCCTGCTGGCCCAGGGCCTTACGAGCCATCCGTTCCTGGCTCACCCCCGCCATCACCCTCAACCGATGGTGGCAGGCCTGGACGGACACAGACCCACCCTCCGAACTCCAGGCCCTGACCGACGCAGTCACCACCGGACACGGCATTGACCTTTACCTCCGGATTTAACGAACTACCGGTAGCCGGTTGCGGGAGAAAGCCGGGGACCGGAAGGGTGCCGAGAACCTCTATCGGGAGGCTGCCAACCACGGCAGCACCGAAGCCCTCTTCCCCTTGGCTGTTTTGCGGGAGCAGGCAGGGGACAGAGAGGGCGCGGAGAACCTCTACCGGCAGGCCGCGGACAACGGCATGTCCGACGCCCTGCCCCGCGTGGTCACGCTGCGGGAGAGAGCGGGGGACCGGGAAGGCGCTGAGAACCTTGCCCGTCAGCTTGCAGACGACGGCAACCCCGAGGGGATGAGCCGCCTGGGCCGCTTGTGGGAGGAGGCCGGGGACCGGGCGAGTGCCGAAAACCTCTACCGGCAGGCCGCCGAACGCGACAGTAGCTTCGCCCTGAACTTCCTGGCCATCCTGCGGGAGCAGACAGGGGACCCGAAGGATGCAGAGAATTTCGCCCGGCTGGCAGCCGACCTCGGCAGCCCCGACACTCTCTACCGCCTGGGCCGGCTGCGGGAGAAGGCAGGGAATCGGAAAGGGGCCGAGAACCTCTACCGCCAGGTCGCCGACCGCGGCCACGCACGCGACATGCCTCCGGGAAACTCAGCCTTCGATGCATGGTGGCCCGATGGTCTGGACCCAGATGGACAGCCCACACCGCCATGGCAGTGATCGCCAGTTGTGACACAGGCCAGACAGCCGCCGCATCAAGACGAACCGGCGCGGTCGGGACATGGCACTCACCAGTCGTCGCGGGCCGGGTTCGCGCATTGGTCGGGGGCTCGCGCCACCCGGTGGCGCTGCTCGCTTGGATCGGGCAGGTGGGGCGGGTGGACAATGTCTGGGTGGAGGCGTTGGAGACGACGGCACAGGTTCGGGCGCGGATGAGCCTGCAAAAGAGCCGGAATACCCAGGTGGAGCTGGCATTGCGTCGTGCGTTGCATGCGGCGGGCCTGCGGTTTCGGGTGCATAGGCGGCCGGTGAAGGGGGTGCGTCGGGAGGCGGACATCGTGTTCGGGCCGGCGCGGGTGGCGGTGTTCGTGGATGGCTGTTTCTGGCATGGATGTCCGGAGCATGGCACCTGGCCGCGGCGGAATGCGGATTTTTGGCGGACCAAGATCGAGGGGAATCGGGTACGGGACGCGGACACCGATGAGCGGCTCGGACAGGCCGGGTGGCTGGCGGTGCGGGTGTGGGAGCACGAGTCGCCGTGGGAGGCGGCGGAGCGGGTGCGTGCGGTGGTGGAAGAGCGGCGCCGACGGCGTTGAGGCCCTTCTGCCGGAGTGGGGTGGGGCGGGTTGCCTCGCCCCACTCCAGCGGGGGCTTACATGAGGTCGTGGAAGTATCCGGGCACCGTGCCGGTCGGTGTGCCTACGAGCATGGCCCGGTCGAGGAGGCTGTTGTTGGTTTCGCAGCTGGTCTCGGGCAGCAGGACGCAGGCGTGGCAGGCGGCGAGGTTGACGTTGTCGACGCCGGTGGCCTCGGACTCCATGCACAGCGGGTCGTTGGAGCACCAGGCGGTGCGGGCGAGGGCGGCCTTGAGGGTGTGGGCCAGGCGGTCGGGTTCGCCCTGGGCGACAATGCCGCCGAGGCTGCCGGCCGAGTCGCTGGTGGCGGTGTAGAGCAGCAGGCCCGCCATGTTGTCGTCGCAGTACAGGCGCTCGCGCAGGGCGGATGTCGGGTAGCCGCCGTCCAGGCTCCACTCGTTGATCAGAATGTGTGCGAGGGTGTGGAGCAGGAGATAGCGCGGGGAGACGGGTGAGTCGATTTCTTCCGCGTCCTGCTGCTCCCCTCCTGCGGTCTTGGACGCACAGGTGCGGCGCCTGAGAAGCGTCAGGTGATTGTCGCGAATGCGCCGCGCGCGGGCGATCACCGTCTCATCGGTCTCCCAAGAACGCAGCCTGTTCTCGTCCAGGCGCAGGAACACGCCCTCGCCGATCACCTCCACGGCCGGAAGCCAGTCGATGTCGTCGGACAGGGTCAGCGGCGCCATGCGGTGGGCGGGATCCGCCTCGGAGGGCAAGTCACCGCGCATGAACGACGCCAGGGCCCGCACCTCGCGTAGCCGCTTGACCAGCATGGTGTCGCGCAGCCCCAGTGGTTGCAGCACGGCCGGGGAGCCCAATGGCTTTTCGCATACGAAGGGCTGCCATTCGGCCGTGTACCGCTCGGGGTTGCCGCGGACCAGCCGGATGTACTCCTCCTGCCGCAGCGCGCTGCGGGCCTTCGGTGTGGGAGTGTCGTCCTGGTCGGCCGCTACATCGTCGTCCTCGATGGCCTGGACGAGATGGATGATGTCTTCTGCCGTCGCGTTGACGCTCTTGAGCAGGGCGGCGTGGTTCTTGGCGAACCAGCGGATGGTGTCCTCGGATGCGCCGAGGAGTTTGTGCTTCTCCACCAGCTTGTGCAGGCCCTCGCCCCACGGCGGGATGGACAAGGCGCTGGCGACGAGGGGATGCCATACGGCGGAGGAGCCTCGCTGCATGGCCCGCGGTGCCTGGTCGCACCCTTCGGGGGGCACCTCCTTCAACCACGGGCGGCCGCCCTCGCAGCGGATGCCGAGATCTTTCAGGACGCGGCTGCGGAAGGCGCCCTCCATGGATACGTCCGGCACGCCGCAGCTGCAGGAGACGACGACCGACCGCAAGGATGCGGTGCTGCCGTTGGTGCCCAAGGAGAGGGTGCCGCCGCACAGGCCGCCTGTGTGGCCGCTGCCGCGGTGGACCCACCGCCAGTACGGAAAGTCCGAGATGTGGCCGTTGTTGCATGCCAGGACGAAGCGGGAGGGCACGAGGTCCTCCTCGCACGTCCCGCAACGCGCTATACGGGGCGGGGAGTTGAATTTGTAGAACGGCTGGAGCGTGGCGCACTTGGGGCACGAGTACATGTTCGGGAACCGGCGGACGTGCACCCCGTCCGTTGCTCGGTCCGGGTCTGGGGCGGGCGGCTGGCGGAAGGAGCGCACCTTCAGCAGGCGGGCCAGGCGACGCTCCAGGACCTCGGGGGCTTGGGAGACGTCCCAGGAGTCGAGTCCGGCGACGATGAACGACTCGTTGTCCACGGCGATCATCGCACCGACACCATAGGTCGTCACCATCTGGGAGCGTCGTACGCCGCCGAGCTTGCGGGGGCGGACGACGGCGGCGCCGGTGCCGCGTCGGCGGCGCGGGGGAGGGGGCGGGGTCATGGTGGTCAGTGCTCCAGGAAGAGGGTGGATTCGGCGTCGACGTCGCGAAGGCTCCACAGGGTGGACCAGCCAGCCGTTTCGGGGTCCTCGTCGTCGAAGCCGGCGAGGAGGGCGGGTTGGTGGGTGCCGCGCTTGGCTTCGTAGACCAGCTCGGGGTGGTCGGCTGCCTCGTTGAGCCACCATTGCACGAACTGGTCGAAGCTCTGGGCCGTCGCCTTGCGCTCGAGATCGTTGACCGCGTTGACGCGGGCGAGGATGCACGGGCGGACGAGGGCGTTGAGATCGTCGACGAATCCCGCGATGTGGGCGGCCGCCTCGTTGGGGCGAGCGGCGGGCAACAGCAGTCGGGCCAGGGCGACGACGACGGCGTGCAGTCCTCGGTCGCGGGCGCGTGAGGAGAAGGGGGTGACGCTGGTCGACTCCACCTCGCGGTACAGGGCTGAGTGGAAGGCGGGGAAGCTCTCGTAGTGCGAACGGTCCCGGGAGCGAGCCGAGTTGTACATGACCGCGACCAGGCCGGGGTGGCGGCGGCCGACGCGGCTGGTGGCCTGGATGTATTCTGCGGTGGTCTGTGGCTGGCCCATGACTGCCATCAGGCCGAGCCGGTCGATGTCGACCCCGACGGAGATCATGTTCGTGGCGAGCAGCACGTCCAGCGTGTCCGCTTCGGGCAACTGTCGTTCCAGTTGGCGTAGATGACGGGGGATGGCGCTGGAGTCGGCCCGGCTGCTGAGCTCGATCAGTTGGGAGGCGAGGCGGGGTGTGGCCGAGGCGCGGGCGCCGAGCAGTTCCAGGCGGTCTTGGACGTCGTCGAGGACCTGCAGCTCGGCGGCCGACAGCAGACGCAGGCTGTTGAAGTAGCCCACCAGGGTCCAGTATGCGTCCTTGACCTTCGGATCGGCGTCGGTGCGGGCGGCGGCGTCCAGCAGGGCGGCGTAGGTGCGCACCAGGAGAGTTGCCTGGCTGGTGCTCGGGGTGAGCAGCCCGATGTAGCGGCGGGATGCCTTGTCCTTGCGTGGGGTCTCGACGGCGAACCAGGAGTCGCGTGCGTCCAGGCCAGCGGGCGGGAACTGGGCCGTGCGACGGTCGAACAGGGCTCCGACCTGCTCGGTGGCCCGGCGGATGGTTGCCGTCGATGCCACCACCTTGGGCTTGTCCGCCAGTACGTCCACGGCCGTCTCGTACAAGCCGGTCAACGTCCCCAGCGGGCCGGAGATCAGGTGCAGTTCGTCCTGGACGATCAGCTCCGGCGGGCGCGGACCGCCCGGCTCGTCCCGGTTGAACAGCGCGGCCGTGGCCGGGCGCCACGGCATCGAGGCGAACTTGTCGACGGTTGCGATGACAAGGGTGGGATGCGCGTCGTAGATCGCCTCGTCGACCAGGTGGACGGGCAGTCCGGCATCGGTGTGGAAGGCGCAGCTCGTACTCGGGCATCGCACGATCATGCGGTGGGTGCTTGCGCGGACCTCGTAGTCGAAGGCGGTCAGCGGCTGACCGCACCACGGGCAGGCCTGCAGCTGGACCGGGTTCTCCTTTTGCAGGGACTTGCCCGGCTCGCGGCACAGCTTGTCCAGGCGATCCTGGGCACTGTCCAAATCGTTGGGGGTGGCCGACTTGCCCACCCACATGCCCAGCGAGATGGGCTCGATGCCCAACTGCGCCTCGTGCTCGGCGCGCACCTGCTCCATCGCGCAGATCAGTGCAGCGGCCCGCTCGAACTGCTGGAGCGTGAGCAGACGCAGGGTGTAGCGCATCACCACGGTCACCCCGCCACCGCGCGCCCCGTCGCGCAGTCGGCGCCAGAACGTGGTGAACGCGATCAGCCCGAGGTAGGCCTCGGTCTTGCCGCCGCCGGTGGGAAACCACAGCAAGTCCGCGACCTCGCGGTCCTCATGGTTGGGATCGACGATGCCCTCAAGGCACAGCAGCATGAACGCGATCTGAAAGGGACGCCACCTGCCTTTCTCGACCTGCGGTTGACCCCTTCTGCCCTGCTTGATCCAGGCCGTGCGCGCCCGCTGCTGCGCCATCGCCTGGTTCGCCCACCGAAAGGCGGCAAAGACATTCGGCTTGCGGTCGTCGCTGAGCAAGGCCACACCGCGCCGCATCCGCCCCAACGCCAGGCGGCACAGCTCCAGTTGTTGCCGCGCCGCCGCCTCGTGGGGTGTGCCGGCCAGGGCGCGGGCTTCTTCTTCGCGCGCCTCGATCCACTCCTGATACCCCTGAAGCAGGCGGGTGAGGGCAGCCACCACGTCCTCTTGTGTTCCCTGGCCCAGGCCGTGCATGGTCAGCGCCCGGTCGTCGATGTGCGGGTTGGAGTCGGTGAGCAGCACGTCGTGCGTGGGCACGAACTCGGTGCGCACCGATGCGACTGCGGCTCGCTTGGGCAGGGGGGTGCGCAGCGGCGGCGCCTGCCAGTCCCAGGCGACCGATGTGCCGTGGCCGGTGGCGAAGACGGGGGCGTGGCGATGCAGAAGTCGGCTGAGGGCCTGCTCGTCGTCGACCGGGCCGCGGCGGGCGGGGCGCTCCACGAAGGGACGGGTGCCCTCCGCGCCGTGGACGCTGACCTCCGGCTGGAAGAAGCAGTAGGCGTCCTGCAGATCGAACTCGCTGGCCGTCAGCGTGTTCACCACCGTCACTGTGACCGTCACCGTGCCCTCGACAGCTGGGCGCACCAGAGCCCGCCATTCCAGGCCGTCGTACAGCTTGCCCTTGATGGAACCGGGCCATCGCACGTCGAACTCGCCCGGCTCGCACACCAGCACCTCGCGACGCCAGCGCTCCTTTTGCCGTTCGGTGCTGCGGGCCTCGCTACGGCGCGGCTCGATCCGGTGGCCGGCCTCGTCCTCGGGAACGTAGCGGGCCGCCGTGACCGTGACCGTCACCTGCGGGGACTCCGTCGCATCGACGGCGAAGGTCAAGCCCATGGAGGAGGGCTTGCGCAGATTGGCCAGCGCGATGCCCAGGTCGGTGGCGCCCTGCTCGACGTCGTCGCCAGCAACGACGTCGGGCGGGGTGTCGACGCCGTCCTCCTCGTCGAGCGTCAGGGGCCGCTGCGCATCGATGTCGTCGGCGGAGGGCTGGGGGAAGAGGACGCCGATCGGATAGGCGGTGATCGGCGCGTCGTCGGTTAGGACCTCCTGTTCGGTCCCGTGCGGGCCGAGCAGGTCCTTGCGCAGCGCGGCGCGCAGGTCGGAACGCAGGTGGTAGTGCGCCGTGTGCGGCGACGGTGCGGTCACGGGTGGTGGTGTCCTTCCGGGACGGATTCGGCGTGGGTCCAGTCGAAGCGGCCCAAGCCGCACAGGCGCGGGGCGAGCCAGACGCCCCTGTCGCCCAGGCCCAGGCGCTCGGTGAGAGCGGGGAAGCCGGCGACACTCTCCACGGTGTCGATGCGCAGTCCGGTGACGCGGCACGGCCACCGCTCGACCTTCCACCCCGCATTGATCTTCAAAAGGCGCCACAGGTCGTGGCGGAAACGCTCGGAGACGACTCCGATCGGCTGGCCATCGTGGAAGATCCCATACGGCGGGGTCTCGACATCGGATGCGGGCAGGTCGTGGAGTCGGCGCAGCTCCACCGCGTCCCCGCCGTGCACCCGCTCGCGCAGGTACTGATGGAGGGCCGGGGGGTCGCTGACCGGATCGTCGGCGCCCGCGGGCGTGGCGCGGCACACGTCCAGATCGCCCGCCTCAATTCCGGAGCGCGCGTAGGACTGTCGGCCGCCGACGTACCACCGATCGGTGGGCTTGTGCTTGCGCATCATCCAGGTGTGCGGGCGGGCGAGCCGGTAGACGTCGTCGCGCGGCCGGGTCATCGCCACGTACAGCAGACGCGCCTCGGCCGGCGGGTCCGCGTGCTCCCCGCGCCATTCCGACGGCGCGGGCGGCTCGACGATCAGGACACGGTCGAACTCCAGACCCTTGGCCCGGTGCACGGTGGAAATGACGAGTGGATGGAAAGGGGGTGCGGTCAGTTCGTCGGGCAGCCGGCCCTCGGCAACGGCGCGGCGCAGCGCCTCGAGGTCGAGGGTGCCTCGGGGACCGGCGGCGCAGCGCCGCAGCGCATGCCACGTGCGCGACGCATCCCAGGCGGGCGCAAGCACGGCCAGGTCGCGGAAACGGTCCTCGGTCAGCTGGGCGGCGCTGGTCGCCAGCAGCAGCTGGGACACCCACGCCGGTGTGGGACGCGAGCGGGGCGAGCGCTGGATATGGTGATCCACCCCCAGCGTGTGCAGCCGTTCCGACAAGTGCAGGACCTGGCCGTTGTCACGGCACAGGATCGCGGTGGTGCCCTCGAATTGCCGCAACGAGGCCAGGGTGAACGCATCATCAAGGGGGCCGAAGTCGGGGACGAGGGCGAGGTCGGAGCGCAGCTGCGCATACACCGCCTCAGCTTCCTTCGCCGCCTCGCCCCTCTCGGCCGGCAGGGTCTGCAGTCGCGGCCCGTACGGCAATGCGATACGGGCCTCTTTGGTGCGGGCGCGGAAGTTGTCGGCGAGGGTCACTTCGACCAGATCGTCGCCGAACGAAACGCGCACCCAGCGGAAGAAGAGATTCGTCTCGTTCGCACGCTCGTCGGGGTCGGCGACCTGGAAGCCGTAGATCGCCTGCGCGGCGTCGCCGACCACGGTGAAACCGCAGTTGTCCGCGTACCGGTCGAGAAGCGCCTCGACCATGTCGCGGCGCACGCCCACGAGGTCCTGCACCTCGTCGATGACGACGTGCGCGGGCACCCCCTGCTCCGAGGCATCCAGCACGCCCCGCTCGATCGCCTCGGTGGCCATCGCGATGCGCTGGTCGAAGCTGGTGCCGCCCAGGTCGTCACGCTGGGGGTTTTCCAGCAGCAGCACGGACAGCGCCCAGCCGTCGAAGGTCTGGGCCCGCACCCGACGAGCGGTGGTGGCGAGCTTGTCGACGCGCTCGCGCAGCTCGCGCACGGCGGCGCGCGAGAAACTCAACACGAGGATCTCACCTGCCAAAAGCTCCTCAGTGCCGGTCAGATGCTCCAGCCGGTAGGTGAGGGTGGTCGTCTTGCCCGCGCCCGCGCCCGCCGTGACGAGCGTCCTGGCATCCCACGGCTTGGTCACGACGGACAGCTGGGCGGGGGTGAGAGAAAGGCCCACCCCTTCCGAGACGGTCACTGCTGTCCCTTCTTCCACAGGTACTCGAACTCGGTGAAGGCAAGACCCGCGTCGTAATTCACGATGTTGTCGCGCACGTCGAGGATCAGGCAAGTGCCCTTGCCACCGTTGCGGGGCCCGCGAAGACCGCGGCCGATCATCTGCTGGTAGCTGTTGGCGCTGTAGACGGGACGGGCGATGACCACTGCCCGCGTCGCCGGCGCGTCGAATCCCTGCGTGAGCACGCCGTAATTGGTGATGACACGGATCTGGCCTCTGCGGAAGGCCTCCACGCGCTTGCGCCGCTCGGCGGTCGGAGTCGCCGAGTCGATCGCCGCCGCCCGGATGCCCCGGTCGCCGAGCTTGGCCGCAAGGAACTTGGCGTGAGAGACGGACGTGGCGAACACCAGCACCGGCCAGTCCTCGGGCATCGCCGCGATCTCGTCCAGGAGCATCTGATTGCGGGCCTCGTCCTCGGCCAGACGTTGCTCGGCACCCTTGGGCAAAAAGCCGTTGAACTGCTCGACGGTGCGCAACTCGTCCGGGCTGAGCTGCATCCGCGCACCGTCCAGCTCCCGGTGCTCGACCTGCGACAACACGCCCAGCTGCTGCAGACTCGGAATCGGCTCGCCCAGGAAGACCCCCTCATCCAGTCGGCGATTGCCGAACCGCTGAGCGAGCTGCCGGGTACGTTCGGCGTCGTTGCGGAACGGGGTGGCGGTCAGACCGACCAGGTGACGGGAGGTCTCCCAACGGGTCAGGCCGAGCTGCTCGAAAATCTTCGTGTACTCGGGCGACGTCGCCACATGCGCCTCGTCGACCAGCGCCAGGGACGCCCCGCGCAACCACGCGTACTCGTCCGTGTGCAGGCACACCCGCAACTTCGCATCGGTCGCCACGACCAGATGCGGGCGGCCGGTGACCGGGGTGGCGGAGTTGCTGCTCCACAGTCGGTCGATGACCAGCGGCTGGTCCGCACCGACCTTCTCCCACACGAACTTCCAGGACTGCACGGCCTGCTCGCACAGCTCCTCGGTCTGCGCGATCCACAGGATCGGCCCCGCCGGGGTGCCCGCCTCGCGGATCCAGCGGATGACGCCCTCGGCCGTGACACGGGTCTTGCCCGCTCCGGTCGGCAGGCTGAGCATGGCCCGCTGCGGCGTCGGCAGCGTCAACAGCTCTGTCAGCTTCGACGCCAGACGCTCCTGGTAGGCGTGCAGAGCGGGGAATTCCGTAGGCCCCTGCGCTTCCTCCCTGGCCGGCGGGGAGGGCACGCGCGTGCCAGCGAAGGAGTCGGGAAAGCCCAGATCGGTCACGAACCGCAGTGCCGAGGCGCTGCCGTCGAAGTAGCGCGGTGCGTTGGCGTACTGGGCGGCGATGTCCTTGGCGTGCACCCGCAGCACCGACTCGTCGTGCGCGTTGTAGGCCATCTCGGCAAGCCGGCGTGCATCGGGCTCACGACCGGTCTCGGAGATCTCGCTGACCAGCAGACCGGTGGGCAACTCCCTCTTGATGTCCTCCTCGTCGATCATCATGGCGATCTTGTCGATGACGCTGTCGCTGCGGCGGATAGCGGCCAGGCGGGCCTGATAGGCGCGGTCGGCCTGGTCCGCCTCGTACTTCTGGATCAAGGCCCGGCACCCGGAGACCCCCATGTGCCAGCCGAACTCGCGGTCGGCGATGACGAGTGCCTCCTCGACCGACAAACGGTCGGGCACCAGCACCGTGTGCTCCTGCCGGGTCCCGTCCAGCGGCTTGGTCCGGCTGCCGTTGGGGGTACGGACGACTTCCTCCAGCTCCGAACAGCGCTGCAACATCAGACCGTTGGCGCGGCTGCCCAGGCGCTGGCGCAGCGGCGGGTACTCGTCGACCAGCGGCACCGGCAGGCCCACCGGCACGACGCGCACCCGCTTCTCGACGACGTCCGAAACCCGCCGCATCCCCCACTCGGTGATCATGAACTCGGCCTGCTCGCGATCGCCTTCGGCGTCGACGAGGAGCGCGGGGTGCTTCTCCCGGATCAGCTCCTCGTACTCGGCGCGCGACAGGGCCACGGCGATCTCGTTGTCCGGGCGCATCTGCCAGTCCTCGCCCACCCGGCAGCGCACCGTCTCCTCGACCACCACCAGTTCCAGGGCGACGCGGATCAACGTGGCGTACGTGCGGCCGACCAGGGCGTCGTCCTCACTGCTCTTGGCCAGCTCCAGAAGGTGGGACCAGCGTCGCGGCGCGACCTCCTCCACCGAGGTCGGCAGTCCCAGACGGCGCGCCTTGTCCTGCTCGAGCTGGGTGGCAACGGGCAGGACGTGCGCGTAGGCGGCAAGCTGCGGGCCGACGGCGTCACACACCGACACCAGTCCCTTGGAGGTGTGCACCGTCCCGCTCCGGCGCAGCAGCCACAGGATGGGGGAGGGGACCCGGGTGCGGGTGCTCACATTGCGGCCGATCTGCCGCGTCCAGGACTCCACGAGCCCGTCGGTCGGCACGGCGTCGAGGAACGCGGCCCTGCCCTCGGACGAAAGACGCTCGAAGAGGTGGAGCGGACCGGCCGTCGGCGAGCCCTCCAGACGCACGGTACTCATCTGTACACGGTGGGCCGTGGAGTCGAGGCTTTCCAGGTACGCCTCGTGCAGGGCGCGGTGGTAGGTCTCGAACCAGGGGTCCTGCTCGGGGTGGTGGCCCCGCGCGGGGCGGTCCTTCATGCCCAGTTCCCGCAGGGTGGAGGCGTCGTGGACGGACAGGTCGACGGCGATCTCCGCGTCCCGAGAGCCGTCCGCTGGTACGACCTTGCCGGGCAGCAGGCAGTCCCTCATGGGACGAAAGGCGCCGGCGACCGTCTTGACGTGCAGGATCTCGTCGTGCTTCGGCACCTTCGCACGGATGGTCAGCACCTGCGCGCTGCCGCCGGCGCTGCGCAGCAACTCCCAAAAACGGGCCCACGAGTCGGCGGTGTAGCCGGCGAAGCCCTGGTCGAGCACGCTCTCGAACCGGCCGCGGCTGTCCGCGTCGCGGATCCCCACACGGTCCAGGTGCAGGAGCAGGGACGGGTCGGAGGCGATCCGCTCGTCGACGTACACCAGGTCATCGGGCAGGCCGTCGATGCCGGAGTTGCGAAAGACGCTGCCCGCAACGGGCGCGACGAAACCGTGCCCGGCGGTCAGGACGATCCGCGCCCGGCGGGCATCCTGCGTCTGGTCGGACGGCAGCTTGTCCAGGAGCTGGGACAGCAGACGGATCGCGGCGGCGGAGGCCTCGACGGTGCCGTCCTCGACCAGCGCCTCCAGCCAGTCGCGCACCGACTCCACCGGCCTGTCCGCGGCGGTCAGGAAGTGGGTCAGCTTGCCCCGACGCCCACCCACCTCCACGGAGTGGTGCACCCAGTTACGGGGACGACGGGGATACGCACGCCACAGCTCCAGAGCCTCCTTCGGCAGCCCCTCGGGGTGGATACGCAGCTCGGCCGGGATGCGCAACGTGCCGTCCTGGTCGGGCAGGGACGGGTTCTGGGCCGTCAACCTCCACACGAGTTCGGTCAGTCGGGCACACGCCCAGTTCGGCGACTCCTTGGTGCGGCCGGGCAGCAGCGGGAGGTAGGCCGCCGGGTCCTCGGGCTCGGCCAGCTCCGGCAGGGAGCCGACCACCAGGTTGGCCGCGACCCGGAGCAGCTCCTCGTTGAGTGCGCTGCCGGTGAGCAGGTTCTGCCGGTCCTCGTTGGTCTTCCAAGCCGCGTTGAGCGCACCGCTGAGCGTGGTGGCGTACTTGGTCGGGAAGAACGACCAAAACCATCCGCGCTCGTTGGGAACCTGCCGGATGCCCTGGTCGTTGACCTTGTACTCGGGTACCGCCCAGGAGACGTCGATGGTGACGCGGGCGTGCAGTTCACCGGCGGCGTTACGGGACTCGTCCGTCACCTGGTGCGGCACCATGAAGACACGGAACCTCTCCACCTGGGCGGGGGAGCCGCCGCGCGCCTCACGGACGGTGTGCAAGGCACCGTCGTGCTCCACGGTGATCTCGCGGCGCACCTTCGGCATCACGCGGACGTCCTCCAGCACCACCGTGCCCACATGATGGGAGAAGAGCTGGAACAGACGCGGGAACTCCTCGCGGGCGCCGTCGTTGCGTCCCCGGCCCGCCTGATGGATGTCCAGGCCCAACCGCTCCGCCGCGCCCGGCAGCAGGGGCAGCCGTACGACGGTCGTGGCCCAGGTCAGCAGCGCGCGCAGGCGCTCGTCGCGGGCGCACTCCCCTTCCACGTCCAGGCGCCGGGCCAGGCGGAGCACCGGGGTTTCGCCGACCGTGTCCACCGGCGCGAGTCCCCGCTCGGCGCGTCCCTTGTTGACGGCGGCGAGGATTTCGGCCGCCGACCAGTCCGCGTCGAATCCGAACGACCCGGAGGTGCTGAAGAACTGCGGGGTGCGCGTCACCGACAGGACGGACTTCACGCCCACCCCGAAGCGGCCGATCTGCCCGCCTCGCTTGCGGGAGACGCCCATGCGCAAGATGGTGTCCGCGCCGTCCGGCGTGATCGGGGTTCCCTCGTTCGCGCAGTACAGGTGGTGCTCGGTGAGGATCACGTGGATTTTGCCCCCCTGCTGCTCGCGCAGTTCGTCCGCGGCGTTCTGCACCAGCTCGAAGAGCTGCCGGTCCCCGTATCCGCCCTGGTGGATGCGGCGCTCGCCGTTGGCGTCCTCCTCGACACGGTCGGGATTGAAGGCGTAGGTGCCCAGGGCGAGCTCGGTGAGCTCGGCGATCTTCGTCAGGACGGCTCTGTCCGCGTGACTGTTCACGAAGGTGTGTACTCCTCGAAGACGGCTGGCGACCCCGGCACCGACGGTCGACCACGAAGCGGGCCTTGGGCCGGGTGCCGGAAAGGTGTACGAGACGGCGGCCCGAGCCCTTGTGGGCCGGGGGAGCGCTCGGCTCGGGCGCACTGCCGTGCGCTTGTGGTTGCGTGAAGCGTCGGGTCTGCGGTAGTTACGCGAGCGCGAAGCGGCCCGACGGTCGTCGAAGTGGTCCTGCGAGGAATCGATGGTTGTGCACGAGTAAGGCCCCCCTTAGCCGTGTTTTGGCATTCCGACAAAAGCGGTGCACCACTAGGGCTTCCCCAAGCCCGATCGGGGTGCTCTCCTCGTCGTCGGCGGGACGCTATACCCGTGTGGCCTGCGATGTCCAGTCGCTTCGGGCAACTTCTGAGGTCCCGTCAACTGGCAGTGGCGTTGTCAGTGGCGCCTGCTATAGGGGCCACCGGCAGGGCCGTCGTCTATTGGTTTTTGACACGCGGGTGGATGTCAAAGACGCCTGGTAGCATCCCCGGCATGCCCGCATCGGGATGAGCCGACGAGACCGACGGAGGTCGACCCACCGCCATGACAGGGCAACAGGCAGAAGCGTTCGGGCCGTGGCTCGGACGGCAACTGCGGCGCGCGGGCCTGTCGCAGGCCCAGCTCGCCGTTGAGCTGGGCAAGACACGCGCCGCGGTCTCCGCGTGGATCACCGGACGCGCCGAGCCACGCGAGGACGTCAAGGCGCACATTGCGCAGATCCTCGGCACCGATCTGGCCTCCCTGGTGACCAGGACGGCCGACGTCCCCCTCGACCTGCCCCTGGTATGGCAGCACCGGCCGGCCCACGCCGACGGCGGCCGCGAATACGGCAATGTCGCCGCCTTCGCCTTCGACGCCGACCTGTCCGTCCTCGCGCGCGAGGCCACGCAGAACTCACTCGACGAACGCTTCGAGGCACAACAGCCGGTGCGCGTGCACTACATGCTCCACGAACTTAGCGGCGACCACTTGGACGCCTTCCTCAAGGCCGTGCACTGGGACGAGCTGAGCGCGCACTACGAGCAGGCCGCCGCCGGTGGACAGAAAGTCTCCCGCGGGCTGCGCGCCGCGCTCAATGAACTGGCGGACAGCCGCTCCCTTTTGCTGTTGCGCATCGATGACTACAACGCTTTTGGCCTGACAGGCCCCGAATACGGCGATGGCCGCTACGCCGCGGTCGTGCGCCGTACCCTCGACTCGCACAAGACCGCTGGAGGTCGCGCCGGCGGTTCGTACGGGTTGGGCAAAGCCACGCTCTGGGCCACCAGCCGCTTCGGCCTCGTCCTCGTGAACTCCACGCTCGGCGAGGCACATGAGGGCCGCACTCACCGCCGCGTCGTGGGGCGTCTGGACCTGCCGTGGCACACCCTCGACGGCGAGGCCTATGCGGGACCCGCATGGTTCGGTGAGCCCGAGACCGACCCCGAACGTAAAGACGTCGCCCGATCCTGGTGGGCCGACGAGTCCACCGTGCGCGACCTGCATTTGGAGCGCATAAGTGACGAGCCCGGCACGTCGTTCCTCGTGGTGGGCGCTCACGACGCCTCGGGGGATGCGGAGACGCTGCAGGAGATGCACGACAAGTGCGTGCGCTCCCTCGCCGACGGTTTCTGGGCCGCGATGATCGGTGGGCGCGACGCCGGCCCCCTGCTGGAGGCCCGCGTCACCACGCTGCGCAACGGACAGGTGGTCATACCCGAAGAGCGCGTCGACCCTCACGCTCACCATCCGGCCCTCGCCCGCGCCCTGCAGGCCTACCTCGACAGTGAGACCGTTCCCGAACTCACCGCCGGTGATCACGTCGCCCACGCCGAGGTTCCCCTCATCGTCACCCCTCTCAAACGCACCGGCCGCGCCCGTGACAAAGGCCGCGAACACCTGGCCGTCCTGCTGCTCACCCCGGCCGACGACGCCGACGAGCGCTTCAACCGCATCGTGTGCATGCGCGGCAACCGCATGACGATCACCGAACAGCGGCCCCGCGACCTGCCGCTGGGCACCATGCCGTTCCAGGCCGTCCTTTTGGCCGGCTACGCCACCGGCCGCACTGGCGAGGACGTCGACCTGGCGGAGGCGTTCCTGCGGGCCTCCGAACCGCCCGAGCACGACCGCTGGGACCGCACCGAGGAACTCACCACCAGCTACGAGCGCGGCGCGCTCAGCCGCATCAAAGAATTCCGTCACGGCATCGACAAGGCGGCACGCTCCCTCGCCGTCCGTCGCGAGGCCACCCGCAGCGGCGGACCGAGCGTCCTGCGTGAACTGCTCACCCTCGAGACCGACACCACCGCGGGCGCCGGCCCACGCCGCACGCAGTCCTTCCCCACGGTGCGCACCCTCAGCGCCCACCTGGAAGACACCGGGGCCTGGAACGTCACGGTTACCCTCAAACTCCCCGACGCCGACGACCCCTGGCTGCTCACCCCCGTCGCCAAATTCGACGTACGCTCCGGCGGCAGGCCGACCATCGACTGGTCGCTGCTGGTCGGCTCGGAAAGCTGCCGCGCCGAAGGCGGCCACATCATGGTCGAACCCGGCGTGCGCACCGCCGTCTTCACCGGCGTGACCGACCCCGCCACCCACCCCGTCAAGGGCGCCTTCGCACGCCTGGCCGTCGACATCCTCCAGCCCCGCAAAGGCGCCGCGTGAAATCCGTCTTCCCCTACCCGACCCTGTTTGGCGACATCGCCTTCGACATCACTGCCGTCACCGTGGACGGCACCCCGCTGCCGTACGCTCAGGTGTCGACGAGCGAACGCACCGTCGCCCTGCACCGATCAGGCCGCAAACACTGGACGCGGGCCACGCTCCACCTCAAGGCCCGCCTCCCCGAGCCCGAGCTCGCCGAGGGGCCCTTCACAGACCTCACCTGCCTGGCCGTCCTCACTGAAAAGGCCACCAACACGCGCACCACCGCCCGCCTGGCCCGCACGCCCGGCGGCGACTGGCACGGCACCATCGACCTCGGCAAAGACCACCACCTGCGCCACGCCACGCTCACCGTGCACGCCATCGCCACTGTCGAGGGTGTAGCCGGCCGACTGGTCGGCTCCGCCGAACAGGACTGGTATGTGGACCTGCGCGAGTCCACCCCCATCCGACGCCGGGAGATCGACATCGTCGAGGTGGACTTCCGCGACGGCCCGCACGAGTGGCTGCGCCCCTTCCACGAGGCACCCTGGATCGTCGAGACCAGCGCCGACACCCCGACCGTCTACCTCAACACCACCGCCGTCGAAGGCCTGATGGAGGTCCTGACCGCCAAGGGGGGCACCACGGCCGAACGCGTGCTGCGCGACATGACCGCCAGCCACATCGCCCAGGACGCCTGGACGGCCATGTTCCACACCGCCATCAGCGACCTCGACGTCGACGAGGACGGCACCCCGGTCATGCCCACGGGCTGGCGTGAGGCTGTCGTTCGCACGATGCTCCCCGATGTCCTGCCCGGCCGCCAACCCACCGACGCCCTCTACGACATCAACGAGCGCCGCACCCAGGGATTCGGGTGGTCCCAACTGCAGAGCGCGATCCAGTACGCGGCCGGAAAACGCAGCCGCGTCACCAAGAAACTGACCAACGCGGTGCGCACCGTCGACCGTACGGACAAGGGCGGGAACTGATGCCCCGAGCCACCCCCCACGACATCCCCCCGGTGCTCGGCCTGCTCCCCGACGCGGTCGTGGCCAAATACCTCAGCCACGCCATTCAATCCGGGCAGGAGACACCGCCTCAGGTCGCCCTGCGCAAGGCCGCCACCCTGCTGCCCCCCACCGAGGCACGCCGGCACACCGCCCCCCTCCGGCAGCTGCTGGAGGAGGCGATGCGACGCTTCGACGACCAGCGCACCGCTGCCGATGCCTGGCTCGCCCCCCGCCTGCACGCCACCCTGCGCCTGACCCGGGCCGAGGCCGCCGACGGCTGGCTGTGGAACTACCTCGCCCTGCTCGTCGCACCGGACTACGTCCTCTGGCGCCACCAGGGCACCGAAACCACCGCCACCTCCCGCTTCAGCGGCGCGCACTACACCCAGGCCTTCTCTCGTCTGTGGTGGGCGGCGGAACTCTTCCGCGACGGCGCCGACTACCGCCCGGTGGAAACCGCCTGCCGCGTGCAGGACGTCCTGAACACCACCCTGCGGCTGGACGTCATCGACCACCGCCCCACCGCTCTGGCGATTGTGCGGATCCTCGACCGCCTGATCGCCGACGGCATCCCACGCCCGGGCGATCACGTCAACGCGCTGTCCTCCGCCGTCAACACCGCAGGCAGCACCCTCGTCTACGACGTCCTGGCACCCGACCCCGGGGGAGAGGGGGAAGCCGTCCTGGACTGGATCGCCGAGGCCCAGGACGCCCCGGCTGTACCCTTTGAGCGGCTGCCGGACGGGCCCGACGACGGACGCGTGAGCGCACAGTCCGTGGACACCCTCGTCGCCCTGTTCGACAAACTTCTGGCCGAGGCCCCCAGGAGACAGCGGTCAACCCTGCGACCGGCGGACCCCAGCGTCATCCCGTAGCAGGCGACCGAGGCCCAGCGCCCCGGCATGTGATCAACCTGCCGTGCCCGGTGCTTGCTCCGTGCCGGAAGACGCGGGAGGCGTCCAGTTCTCCAAGCGCTTCCACACCTCCCGGCCAGGTGGCTCGAGCCCGAGCGCAGCGCTGAGGATGTGCACGCCCAGCCGCGGCGGGATGGCGTTCCCGATCTGCTGGGCGATGGCGCCGCCGCGCCACGGGTACGCCCGGGGGAACGACTGGAGTTGGCCCGCCTCCTGATGGGTGAAGCGGCCGATGTCCCTGCCGTCCCGGGTCTGCAACCGGTTCCGGGAAATCTTCCCCGTGACCGTGGCCGACGGGGTCGTCGCCTCGCGCCGGCCGCGCGCTTTGGGATCCCCGCCGGTCCCGTAGTTCGACACGACCACGAAGTGGTCCTTGCGCCCCAGGGCCTTGCCCATCGATACCCATGGCTCAAGTTCCGGGGCACCCACGGAGGCCGCAACGCCCTTGCGGTAACGACGGTGGGTGGGCTCGGGAAAACGTGGACGCTCACCCAGACGCGCCAGGAGCACGGCCCGGCGGCGGGTCTGCGGCACCCCGTACTCCTCTGTGTGGAGCACGAAGGCGCGCCGAGGCGGCTTGGCCGGTCGGCGCGCACCGGTGACCTCGCCCAAAAGCAGCTGGCCATCCTCCTCCGGCGTCGCCGGCTCGACCCGGGGGAACTGGTAGCCGATCCGTTCGAGAACTTCGCCCATCGCCTCCCAGACGGGAAGCACGGCGGGCACCTGCTCCAAGACGATGGCCTCGTACGGCTGCTCCCGGAAATGGGCCTCCAGCGCCCATTTCAGCGGCTGCAGAACCAGCGCGGTTCGCTCGTCGTCGAAGCCCTCGGCCTCCTTCATGACCAGGTCGAGGCCTTCGACGTCCTCTGCCTTGCCCAGCTTGTCCACCAGCGACAACACCAGGTCCAGTGCTCGGCGCCCGGCGCCCGAGCCGGCCACGGTGAAGGTCTGGCACGGTGGCCCGCCCGCCAGCACGGTCGCCTCGCGCACCTCCTCGCTGTTCGGGCCATAGTCACGAACATCGCCGTGCACGGTGAGCAGGTCGGCGGCCTGCCGCGTCTCGAAGGCGTCGTCGTCCCACTCGATGCCAATGGCCTCCTGATCGAGGATCTTGGCGGCCATGTCCAGACCTCCGGGGCCCGCGAACAAGTCCACGATACGCAAAGGTGCAGATGAGGACTGGTGAGGCTGTGCGGCGGTCATGATCTGGGAGTGTATAGCGACCCGACCGGCGGCGGAGCCGCACCTGCTCACCGAGCCACGAGGGCGGCCCGGATCGACAGCCCCAGAGCCTCGGCGAGCGGAGGCGGGGTCGCGTTGCCCACCTGCCGGTAGCGGGCGGTCTTGCGCCCCATGATCTTCCAGTCGTCGGGAAAGCCCTGCAGCAGGGCGACCTGCTCCACGGTGAGCGCCATCATGCCCTTGCGCCCCAATGCGGGGTCCCAGTGGAAGTCCGGCCCCGGCACGGCATCCGCGATCGTGCCGCCGTCCACGCCCATGCGCGCCCACGCCCGCTTGGAACCCGTCATGCCGAGATCGGGGCCACCGCGCTCCCACGACCCCCCGACGATGGTCGGGGCCAGACGGTCGGCCTGCGCGGCCCACTCGGCCGCACCGTCCCATCCGCCAGCGGCCATCGACTCACCCAACGCCATTCCCACCGTGAGCGGCGGGTCGAGCAGGCGCTCGGGGGTGCGAAAGCGGCCCAGAGCGTCGCCCTTGAACGCAACAAGCACCCCCACCTCCCGGTCCTGCGGAACACCGTAGTCGGCTGCGTTCAGGACGAACCACGCGTGCTCGTAGCCGAGATGCCCCAGCTCCTGCTGCACGAAGTCACGCAACGGCGCATACGCGTCCTTGGTCACCACATCCGGCACGTTCTCCACCAACACAGCCCGCGGCTGCACCCCGTACACCAGCTCGATGGCCGCCTTGAACAGGCCCAGTTCGATGGCACTACCGCGTGAGCGGTTAACCGCTGCGGTTCCCTTGACTCGGGGAAGCCCGCCGGCGAGGAGGTCGACGTCGTACACCTGCTGCTCTTCCGCGGGATCGAAGGCCATGAGATCGACGGCCCTTACGTCCCATTCAGGGCGATTTGCGCGGAGTGTTTCGCAGGCCACCGGTCGGTCGTCCAAGAGCAGCACCGGGTCGAAACCCGCACGTTCCAGACCGAGCGCGAGTCCCCCCGCGCCGGCACAGATCTCCAACGAACGCAGGCGCGGGACGAGACGGTCGGCACGATGCTGCTGTGGCGGTGCCGGCTTCTCGACATCGTCGAACCCTGCCATCGTCATGCCGCGTGCACCTCTCCAGACCAAACATAGGGATCTTGGCGGACGGTGCCGAGACTAGCCCGACACCCTCGGCGAGTGGCGCGGCCATGTGCCACAGGTCCGACGCACCATGCAATCCCGCCCTGGCCGACCGGCGGCGGAACAGGACACAGTCAGAGTGGAAGACTGGCTCCATGCTGCGCGAACCCTCCGAAGTGGAGATCGACGAAAACGGCCGAGCCGAGATCCCCATGGGCATCCTGGTCGAGGCTGGCCTGACCCCCGGTACCCGAGTCCTTGCCTACAGTGCCGGTGACGGCCGCATCGTGCTGCGCCGCGCCGAGGACGCGTTGGCGGAGTTGGCCGAAACCGGGAATCTGACCTGAACCAAGACCTCTCCGGGCACTCTCCTCGCGCAGCAGGCTTCGGTGCGATGACCCGCCCGGGTGCGAGGTCCGGGCGGTTGCGCGCACGTGCGCAGACGGAGGGCGCAAGAGCACGAGGGGTGGCATCCGCAGCGCACCACATCGCCAGACCTGCGACCACTCCCACGTGCCTGAGTCACCATCCGCGGAGGGTGACGTCCTCCTTGCTTCCCTCACGAGCACGTGGACGGGTTTTCCAAACTTGCAGCCTTCCCGGTCCCACTCGGTGATCAGGTGGGTGACGACGAGGGCGGCGGCGTGCTGGGCGCCCTCGGCCGGGTGAGCGCTCGTGATCGTCCCCCGCCACCGTTCGGGGTCGTCGCCGTAGGAGTGCCGGCCTGCCGAGCCGCGCGGCTCATCCACGCGGTACACCCAGTTGGTCTCGGTGCTCATGGCGCCGATCCTGTCACCTGGGAGTTCCCTGTGCCGTTTCGGGTCCGCCCCCCTGGCAGAGCGCGGGTCGACCGGCTACGACAATTGCCCCGACGTGTCCGAGATGCGGGACGGCACCTTCGTCGTCATCGGGAAGGTCGTGCTCGCCGACCACGACCCGGCTGCGCGGTCACCGTTTTGCTCCCATCCCGTCGTCGGCAACGGGAGCGAGGAACGGGCTCGGGGTTCCGTGGCAGGAGACGAGCAGGTCCTCTCGAGCGCGTGTGCAGGCCACGAACAGCAGGCTCAGTTCGGTGGCGATGTCTTCCTGGTGTTGTTGCGGGTCGACGGCGATGGGGGTGATCGCGGCACGCATCGGCACAATGCCCTCGCTGACGCCCAGCACGGCGACGCAGCGGAACTCCAGTCCCTTCATCCGGTGCATCGTCGCGATGCGTACCCCTGCTCCGGGTGCCGAGCTGCCCAGGACGTGCGTGAGGAGGCTGGCCCGCTCCAACGCGGTCGCCACGTCCCGGCCCAGCTGGATGAAGCGCACGGCCACGGCGATGTCCTCGGGGGCCACCCCCGAAGCCGTCCACTCGGCGATCCGGGCGACGGCCGCGGCGATCTCCTCGGCCTTGGAAGGGTGCGGCGCGAGGGTGGGGCGGCGACCGTGCAGAGTGGAGCGGTAGCCGGCCAGCGAGGCGTCGTCGTCGACCGAGTCGACGGGAATACCGGTGAGCAGGGACGAGGCCCAGTCCAGGATCTCGTGCGTCGTCCGGTAGTTGATTCGCAACCGGTGGGAACGCCCGGTGATCGAGATGCCCAGGGACCGCAGCGACACCTTGTTGCCGTAGATGCGCTGATGGGCATCGCCCGCGATGAACAGGTCGTCGCGACCCTCCGGTACGAGCGCACGCAGAAAGCGCCACTGGGCCGGGTGGAGGTCCTGTGCCTCGTCCACGATCACGTGACGGAATGGCGGTTCCGCCTGGTCGGTCAGGCGGCTGGTGGCTTCCGCGCAGATCTGCAGGAAGGTCCGCTCGCCCAACTGGTGCAGTTGCTGTTCGAACGCTTCGATGGCGCGCCACGCCTGCAGTCGTTGGATGGGCGGCAGGGCCGTGCCGCGTCCGTGGCGGGGGGCCTTGAGGTAGGCCTCGGGGTTGCGCAGGTCCTGGGCCAGGACGACATGGCGCCACTCCTGGTCCAAGAACACGTCGGCGAAGTTGAGGTCCAGCCGCCGGATGATGCGGGCCCAGCGGGCTTTGATCTCCTTTTGGTCGGTGACCAGCTTGACGGGGCTGCCGCCGTGCGTGCCGCGCACGACGTCGTAGGCCAGCGCGTCCACGTTGATCACGGTGATCTTCGCACGCAGCCGGTCGTCGGCAATCAACAGGCCCAGGCAGCGCTCCAGTTCCACCGCCAGCGCCCGGGTGTAGGTGGTGAGCAGGATGCAGCCGTCCGGCGCGTCGGCCGGCAGCCGCCGAGCCAGGTGCAAGGCGCGGTGCAGGGCGACCACCGTCTTCCCGGTGCCCGGGCCCCCGAGAACCTGGGCGGGACCGCGGTAGGACTCCTGGTAGGCGATCCGGTACTGGCTGGGGTGTAGGAACACGCGCCAGGCATCGAAGGGCCTCTCCAAGATCTCGCGCAGCTCCTCCGTGCCCGACACCAGGGCGATGCGGCCGCGCGCGTGGGTCATGGCCGCATCCAGGGGATCGGCCGCCTTGTCGGTCGCATCCCGGGACGCCGTCGCATACACCTGCACCACCTCGCGGTCCACGGCCTCGGGGGACATCCCGCTGGCCAGCCCGAGCAGGACGTCGTACTGCTGCTCGGGAAGGACCCGATGCAAGGCCTCCAAGTGAGCCTCGTCGGGGATGAGCCGAACAATGGGGATGATCTCGGCGTCGACGCCGAGGCTGCGCAACACCTTGTCCGGGTAGGCCGACTCCGCGAACAGCCGCGTGCCGTCCTGCCGTGTCGCCGCCCACAGTTCGGTGGTCGCCCGCTCCAGGGCCACGTCGTCACGCATCTCGATGCCCTGACTGGCCGCGTTCACGGAGGCGCGATGGTTTGCCGCCCAATGGTTGGCCTTGTCGTGCGGCAACACCTTCAGCAGCAGGTAGCCATCCCCCTGATCGGATTTGAGGACGACACCGCGCCAAAAGTCGGTGATCCGGATGGTGCGCAGGCGCGGATCGCGCTGGTGCGTCAGTTTCTCCAGGTGGAGCCCGGCGTGCGTGGCGGCGGCGAACTTCTCGAACACCTCGAAAACGCGTTTTTGCACGTGCTTTTCGAGTCCCGCGAATTCCATCAGGAAGTCGCGGTGTATGCCGAGCCGCGCCATGACGCCCCCCGTACCCTCACCGTCGATAGTGGCGATCACTGTACTGACCATCCGGGTGGCACGAGGAGGAGGGCCCCGGCCTGGGCAGAGGTGAGGCCCTGGCCTAGCCGCTGGGAGCTCAAGCTGCCTTGGGGGTGCGGGCTCGGCCGGCGACCGCAGTCGCTTCCGCACCCCACCGAGGCGGCGTACGCGAAGGCAGGGACGATGAGGTCTCGCTGGCGAGGCCCTCCAAGGCCAGGGGTCCGATCCACCCGACCGGCGTGAAGTGCTCGCCGGTTTTGGCGCACCTACGGTCACTCTTGTCGTGCGTTGTGCCGGCTCTTCGACGACGCGGTACCGGGCATCCGTCCGTCCGCCGTGACGGTCGTGGATGCGGTCAGCGGGTTTCCCCGTGCCAGCGGCGCCTCCCGCATGGCCGTGTGTGTCCGTGCCATCCAGCACTTGCCCGCCCCCGGACACATCCTCCTCCTCGACACCGGCGGACAGGTCGTCTTCGCCGCCTCCCACGGCCTCCGGCCGCTGCAGCGCGGCAGCTTCCAGGGCGACATCCCCACCATCGCCCAGGCCCGGGCCGGCCAGGGCCGCGCGCAGGGACGCACCCAAATCCGCTACCGCGACGGCATCCTGGGGCGAGAACTGCACGCGCAGACCGCGCCGATGGACGGCTACCTGGTCGCCGTCCTCGTCACCGACTCGGCGCCCTGGCGCGCCTTTACGCCGCCCACGAAGGACACCGGCCCCCAGGCGCGCGAGTACATCTGCGAACACTGCGACGAGGAGTTCCGCTCCTTCGAACCCGCCTGTTCCGTCTGCGGCGTCCCCCGCTGTCCCGAATGCGACCGCTGGGCCTGCCCGGCGCGCGTGACCGAACGACTGTGCCAGGGATGCTTCATTCGGCATCCGCCCGCGATGTTCGCCGACGGCGCCGACCGCTGCCTCGACTGCTCCTGACGCCCCGCCAGTGCCTTCAGGACACCCTCGTTTCTCTACCCGCGAGTTACGTCGTCCGTCCCGGGCGAATCACCCCACACCGGGGTGACGGGACCCGGCGCCAGCTCCGGGACCCCGTCGGGCAAGGCCGGCAGAAGAAGAATCATGGCCATCCAGATCACCGCGGTACGCCTGTCCGGCGGCACCACGCACCAGCAACATCACTCGCTTGTGGTGGACCAACCCGGCGACCGCCAAGACCGGCGACAACACCCGGGCGGAGATCGTCACCTGGATCGAAGACGAAAAGGGCCAGGCCTACACAAGCGACGCCGGCGGGCACCGGGCGGAGGTCGCCGTGGTGACCCCGCCGCGCCGCGAGAAGTACCTGTAGACCCGCGCCGATGGCGTGTGGACCAACAACCTGCTGGCTCTTCCTCGCCGCTGAGCAGTCCTGCCCCCGGGTGAGCAGAAAGGCGGCCGCCGCCCTTCCTGCTCACCCGGGCGGCGGATCGCGGAAGCGGTGCGGGCCGCCGGAAGGATCGAGCCGGCCACCCACGACGTGGGGCTGACCATGCCCGGCCCGCGGCAGGGGCACGGTCTCCTCGCCCCTGCGGTTCGCGTCCGTCTGTCGGGCGTTCGACATGCTCGAGGACTTCGAGGCGGCGATCACGGAGCTCCTGGAGCAGAGACCGAACACCCTGCCGTCCGATCGCAGCGGCGTTGTCAGTGGCGCGTGGTACATCTGGCCTGAGCAGTGAACTGGTGTGCTTTTCCCGTTAGTTGATCAGTATTGAGCGAAGAGGTAGGACATGGTCGAGACGGAACTTCCAGGGCAGGGGGTGGTGTTCTGGCCGGTGGGCACGGGTGACTCCACCACCATCGTGCTGGGCGGCGACCTGGTGATGCAGGTGGACCTGCGGGACATGAAGGCGGCCGACGAGGACGACGCGGTGGTCGCCGCCGTCATCGACCGTCTGGAGGAGACTCTCCCGCAGCCCGATGGAAAGACGCCCTACCTGGCGGTCTTCGCCCTGACCCACGCGGACAAGGACCACTGCTGCGGGTTCGGTGACCTGCTGGAGAGCTCCGTTCTGATCGGGGAGATCTGGGCGACGCCCCGTCTGTGGCGGGAGCTGTCCGAGGACAAGCCCATGTGCGAGGACGCCCGCCGCTTCCAGGAAGAGGTCGAGCGTCGTGTGGACGCCACCCTGAAAGCCGTCGAGGCCGGCAAGGAGCCCGCGAGCGGGAACCGGGTCCGGATCATCGGATACGACGAGGACCGCAAGGACCACTCCTATGCGAAGCTGCCGGACGAGTACTTCACCTTCCCTGGCGACGTGATCACCAAGGTCGACGGCCGGGACGTCGAGGACCGGTTCGAGGCGTTCGTACACGCACCGTTCAAAGACAACTGCGCCGGCGACCGCAACGACACCTCCCTGGCCCTGCAAGTGCAGTTGAAGGCCGATGACGGCACGGTCGGCCGACTGCTGTTCCTGGGCGACCTTGCCTACCCCATCATCAAGATGATCTTCGAGAACAGTGAAGCCGCAGGCAACTCGGACCGGGTGGACTGGGAGGTGCTGCTCTCTCCGCACCACTGCTCCAAGAAGGTCATGTACGCCGACGACGAGGACGGCAAGGAGGAACTCAAGCAGGACATCCTCGACCGGCTCCAGGCGCATGCCAGCGCGGACGCCCGGGTGATCTCCAGCTCACGGCCCTTCCGCGACAAGGACGACAAGGGTGGCGACCCGCCGCACCTGCTGGCCCGTCACGCCTACGAGTCGATCACCGCCTACCCGGTGCTGTGCACGGGGGAGTACCCCTCCAAGGAGGAGCCCCGCCCGGTGGTCTTCGCTCTGGAGCAGGGCCTGGGCCTCGAACTCGTCGACGTCACCGACCTGGAGAACAAGGCCCAGGTGCTGAAGGCCGCCAGCGGGGGACGTCGGCTGCTGGCCGCGATGGGCACCACTCGCTTCCCGGCCGCCACCTTCACTGCCGCAGCCGGCCTGCCGCACCAGCGCGGCACGGACGCCGCCCGCGCCGGCGTGCAGCAGGCCAGGGGCGACAAGGCCGAACCGGCGGTACAGGTCGGATTCGGTGCCGCGTGAAGGACCGCACCACCCCGGAACTCGCCGAAGGCCAGCAACTTGCCCTCGACCAGCTTCACCGGATTGCCCAGGCGTCCCAGGGATCGGTGGCGGTCACACACGTGGCAGCCTTCGCCGGCCGGCCCGGGTCCGTCGAGGCTCGCATCAGCGTCGGCTGCGCCAACCTGCCGCGCACCCACGGCGGCCTGCGGCTGCGCAGCGTGGAGGCGGTCACGCTGCTTATCTCCCCGGACTTTCCCATCACCGCCCCCACCGTGCAGACAAGACATACCCGCTTCGCGAGTGCCCCGCACGTCAACTGGGGCCGTCACCTGTGCCTGTACCGCTCGACGGCGACCGAGTGGGATCCGGCCGACGGCATGTACGGGTTCATCAACCGCCTCCTGGACTGGTTCGAGGCGGCCGCCGCGGGAGAACTGGATCGTCCCGGCGACCCCCTGCACCCCCCGAACGCCCTGACCGACCACACGGCGGGGCTTCTCGTGATCCGCCGCGACGCGCCCGTCGCACGACCAGACGGGCCATGGCTGGGCGCCGCCGTACTGCACCAGGTCAACGAGACGCGATGCGACGTGGTGGGCTGGCTCGCCGTCGAGGACCTCTGGCCCGAAAGTCCGGAGCAGCTGCGGGAGAGCGCCGCTCTCCCGGCCAGCGCCCGCGCGTTTCTCGCCCCCGCCGTCGTCACCACGAAGCACCTGACGTTCGAATACCCGCTCACCGCGAGGGAACTGGTCGATGCCCTGGCCCGCGACCACCTTACGCCACGCCTGCTGCTGGGGCTGACGGGAATCGTCGCGGACCGCAACCGCACCCTGCTCCACCCCGACGGTGACGCGTCAGACGACGAGGACACTCCAGCGGCGCCGGTGTACCTGCTGCTGGGCACCCCTTCCCGAGGCATCGCCGGCGACGGGCCGCGCCAGACGCACCTGGTGGCCTGGCACCTGCCCGACTTCGCCGACCGACTCGGACGCCTGACCGCCGACACCGCCCTCAGCGACCACCCCCGACTCATCGAACTCGGCGAAGAAGTCATCCAACTCGGCACCGACTGGCTCACCGGGCTACGCACCCGGTGGATGCGTGTCTACGAGGCCCGCCCCGAGGTCACCGTCCGCCGCGACCACAACACCCCGGCAGCCTGGCTGCACGGCAAACGCATCCTTGTCCTGGGAGCCGGCGCACTCGGCGCGCCCGCCGCCGAGTTCTGCACTCGCGCTGGCGCCGCCCACATCACCGTCGTCGACCAGTCTCTCGTGCACCCCGGCATCCTTGCCCGCCAGCCCTACGCGGATGCCGACATCGGCCGTCCCAAGGCCGACGTCCTGGCCGCCCGCTTCAATGAGATCGCCCCGCACGTCACCCGTATCGAGCCCGTCGTCGCCGACATCACCCGCCGCTTCTCCGCCCTTGACGTGCACTCCTTCGACCTCATCCTGGACTGCACCGCCAACCGTGTCGTGCGGGCTTACCTCGAACGTGCCCGCCGCTGCGACGCGAGCGCATGGCCGCACCTGGCCACCGTGATGATCGGCCACCAGGCCACCCGCGGCATCGCCGCACTCTCGCCCCGCTCGGCCACCGGCGCAGGCACCGACGTGCTGCGCCGTACCGCCCTGGCCGCCCGCCAGGATTCCACCTGTGCCCTGGCCGACATGGTCGAGGACTTCTTCCCCACCGAGCCCCGCACCGAGCTCTTCCAGCCCGAACCCGGCTGCTCGGACGCCACCTTCACCGGCTCGGCCGCCGACGTCACCGCCCTGGCCGGGCAGCTCATCACCGGCATCCTCCACGCCCTCAACGCCCCGGACGACCGGCACACCATGGCCGCGCTCACCGTCCGTATGCCCGCCGGTCCCACCGACCCGCAGCCTGCTGGCCCGCGCTGGCTGACCTGGCCCAACGACACCCTCGCGACGGACGAGGCGACCGGCTACGACATCCGCATCGCCCCAGCCGCCCTCGCCGAGATGAGGGCCGAAGCCCGCCGGGGCGCCCGCATCCGCGGCCCGCGCGTCGAAACCGGCGGCATGCTGCTGGGTGCCATCGACGACTCCACCGGCATCATCTACGTCGACGAGGCCACCGGACCGCCCCCGGACTCCCTGCTGTCTGAGGCCTACTTCCAGCACGGCCTGGTCGGCGTCAGCGCCCACCTCGCCGCCCGCCGCACCGCGACCGGCAACATCAGCCGCTTCCTCGGCCTGTGGCACACCCACCCCCACTCGCCGGCACAGCCCAGCGCCACCGACCGCAGGGCCATGGAACTGCTGACCCTGCCCTTGGACGATGCCCCCGCCCGCGCCCTCGTCCTCATCGCTGGCGGACCGCAACCGGTCTGGGACACATGGCTCGCCACCGGCGACGGACCAGACCTCTACGCGCGCCTCGCCACCCGCACCACCGCGGCCACCACCCCACCAGAAGAGACGCTGCCACCCGGCCGTCCCGGCTCGGCCCGGTGGTGGCCCGGCGGCTACGCCACCCGCCCCACCACCGCTGACAGCACCGTGCCCGCCCCACACCGATCGGACGCCCCCCGCCCATGACCCGCACCCTCGGCCTTGCCCTGTCCGGCGGAGGCTCCCGCGCGGCCGCTTTCCACCTCGGCTGCCTACGAGCCCTGCACGATCGCGATCTCCTCGACCGCATCCGTGTCGTATCCGGGATCTCCGGCGGCTCACTCCTCGCCGCCCTGTGGGCCTACGGCCCGCAGGACTTCTCCGACTTCGACGCCCGCACCACCGACCTGCTGCGTTCGGGCCTGCAACTGGACATCGCACGCCAGGTGTTCACCCCCACCGCAGCTGTCCGCAACGTCACTGCGGCCGCCCGGGCCGGCACCCGCCAACTGCTCACCCGCGGCCCCCATGCCACCGTCGCCCGCCCCGCCAACCGCACCGACGCCCTGGCTGCCGTCCTCGCCCACAAGGCGTTCGGCACGACCACCATGGACGACGTCACCCACCCCGGCCTCGATGTCGTCCTCACCGCCACCGACCTGGCCACCACCAACGCCGTCCGTTTCGGGAGCACCCGCAGCGGCTGCTCCCGCTACGGCACCATCATCGAGCCCATCCACATCGCCACTGCCGTGGCTGCTTCCGCGGCGTACCCGGCGCTTCTGCCTGCCTTGGAACGCACCTTCACCTTCGAGCGCCCGGACGGACATCAGCAGCAGCACACCGTCCTGCTCACCGACGGTGGCGTCTACGACAACCTCGGTCTGTCCGTTCTGGAGCCCGGCCGTTCACCGCTCCACACCCAGCACGTTTACGACGTGCCTTTCATCATCTCCTGCGATGCCGGACTCGGAGAACTCACGTTGAAGACGCCGCACTTCATGCTGGGGCGTCTGCGCCGCTCTTTCACCGTAGTCCACCGCAAGGCTCAGGACTCCGCCCGCGCCCGCCTGCACGAATGGGCGCAGAGCGGGCGCATCGATGGTTTCGCCCTCGCCTATCTCGGGATGAAGGACGACCGTCTGCCCGCACCACCCGCCGACCTCGTCCCGCGCACCGCGGTTACCTCCTACCCCACCAACTTCGCCGCCATGGCGCGCAGCGACTTCGAGGCCATCACCACCCGCGGCGAACAGCTCATGCGCACCGTGCTGCCGATGTACCTGCGCTGAGCGCACCGATTGGAACCCCGCACCGAACCGGTGGCAACAGCAGGATTCGAGCTGAGTGCATACGGACATTGGAAAGCAGAGAAGCCAAGCCCATGAATACTGAACAGCCCCACCGGCGCTTTGGTCCTCGCTTTGTCGTCGAGCAAAGGAAGCGCTACAGCAAGCGCCCACCGGAGAACCGGATGCTCTCCTACGACCTGGCAGTTCTGGACGAGTACGAGCCATGGCGCATCTGGCTGGACGAGCAACTCGGTCTCTTGCCGCAGACCACCGCTGAGAACTTCGCCGCGAACCTGTGGCGCGACCAGAACTTCTGGCCCGACATCATCGAGCTCGCTGCCGGCGCAGCGCTGCGCCGACGGGGCTTCAATGTCGAATTTGAGCGGCGGTGGGGAAACCTGACACCGGACTGGACCGTCGTCAACGAGGACGGCACGCCTCTTGCCCTGGTCGAGGTCCTCACCCATAGCCCGCAGAAGGGAACAACCGCGAAGATCAAGGCATGGCACGCCCTGGTAGAGCGGTTGAAGCAGATCCCGGTCCCCGTCGTGCTCACCGTGGCCGGGGACCCCTCACGCCCGCTTCAGGCTCCCGACGCGGGCACCGCGAAAAGGATCGCCCAGGATCTGCGGCGGGTACTGCTCTCCCCTTTGCATCAAAGTGCCTACCGGAGCCAGGGCTACACCTTCCTGCTGCAGGCCGACCCGACCACAGGCCAAGCCATGCGTCCCCCCGGCATGCGAACAATCCTGGTTCCCCCGAGCAACATCGCTGGTGTCGTCTCCGCCCAGTCGGTCGCCGCTGGCATCGAGAAGAAGGTCAGCAAATATCGCGCCCTGGCCCAGGAGACCGAGCTCCCGCTGATCATCGCGGCAGGCGCGGACAAGTTCACCGGCCTCGAAGTCCAGCACCTCGACGACCTGCTGCGCGGCGCCCCCACACTCAGCATGCAATTCAACTTCGGCGATTCGTTCATCCACCACCCGATAGAAATCGATCCGTCGAACCCGCCGCAATGGATCATGCCGTCCGAGCTGGCCGGCGTGCTGTGGGTGAGCAACGAATTCCCCTTCACCACAGCCTGGCGCCTCAACCCCGCTGCGGCGACCCCCGTACCACTCGCGCTCGCCATCCAGGAGACATAGTTCTCTGCTGCCAGCGTAGGTCCCGGGGCTCGGCGGTTCGGGGTGTTCGCCGCTGCGTACCTGGTGCGCACATCCGTAATGCTGCTGTGGGCTGGTGTGGTCGGGTTTGGGGCCGGGGCGCGTAGTCCCGTGGTTGGGTTCGTGGTCGGGCGCCCAAGTGCCGTGGTCGGACTTGTGGTGGGGGGTGCGCATTCGTCAGCTGCGGTTGTGCGCAGCGCGTCCGTCTGGCCGGGGTGGCTGCGCAGCCGTCGCTGCCGTGGCGGTGACGGCGCGGCGACTGGTCATTCCACGGCGACGCCAGCCGCAGGTGGCAGTGCTCGGTGCTGACGTGGCCAGCCGGGCTGTCGTGCCGGGTGGTCCTGGATGGCCGGGTGGCGCTGTGCGCGTTCGATCCCCCGTGTGCGGTACGAGCCCTTGTCACGGTGGGGCCGTCGCGGCCGTGTTGGTGGTGGGGGTCCAGCGTGTGGTGGGTGAGGTGTTGGTGTCTGCTCCGGGGCTTTCTCACCGGTTGTGTGGGGGTTGGGGGAGTTGTAGGGCGTGGTGTTGTCTGCGGGCTGGTAGGTGACGGCGTCTTGGAGTTCGGTGGTGTTCATGGGGTGGAGCCAGCCTTTGTGTACGTCCCAGCCGCGGGTGTGCAGGGTGGTGCCGGCGTCGGTGGTGGCGATCAGGACGGCGTCGTGGATGGTGCTGGTTTCCAGGGTGAAGGTCAGGAGTACGAAGAACTGCAGGTATTCCTCGGCGGTGTGATTGACGTGCCAGGTCCCTTGTTCGTTGGTCACGTGCAGGTCGGCGTTCATCTCCGTGCCGTCCGTGCGTTCGGCCGTGAGGCTGAGTTCGTGGGTTCCTTCGCCGAGGGCCGGCAGCAGTGCGGTCAGTGCGTGCAGGGCGCGGCCCATGGCGGATGCTGTGGCGTCGTCGCGGGGCCGTTGCAGCCTTCGCTGCGGCATGTGAGTCCTCCTCGAGGGGATCGCGGGGGCTGAGGGAGTGGGGCGGGCCGGAGACGTCGCGCCGTCCGGCGGCGACGCCAGGGGCCGGGCCCGGCGGCTTCGTGGAGTGCGGCCGCAGGTGCGCGGGCCGTCCAGGACGACGTGCTGGACGGTGCTGTGCTCCGGGCGGGCGGGCGTGAGCGGTGCGGGAAGCGGAGGCATGCTTCACCCGCGTCGGCGACGCGCCGAGGGGCCACGTCGGCGGTGACGATGCTGTCGTTGCCGCGTGCGGCCACGATGGGGATCGCGTGGCTGTGCTCGCCGAGCGCGACCGGCAGATCGGTGGGGGCGTTCGTAGCGAGGACCGTGGCGGCCGCTGCTGCCGTCCGTGTGCTGTCCGGCCAGCGCTCGCGTTGTCTTGGTGCTGCACAGTGCGTGGTGGCGTGAGTGGGTTCAGGCGCGGAGTGCGCACATCGGAGATGCGGCTGTCGGGGCGGTGGGTTGTTCGGGCGTCTCGCCCGGTCTTGTTGTCGGGCGGGGTCAGAGCTCACTCCACGCCCGGGGTTCGCCCCCGGTCAACGGCACCCACACCGGCGCGGATGGTCCGTGCTTTTCGATGTCTTCGAGGATGGCGGCGCCGAGGGGGACTTCGCGGGCGAGGGTGGCGGCGATGGGGTGTTGGGCGGTCATGGCCTGGAGGTCGGTGATGCGGTTGGTGAGCCGGGTGCGGGTGGCGCCGGTGAGGATGAACAACAGGCGGGGGAAGACGGGGTACCAGCGCTGCCATGCGGGGCCGGTGGTGGTGGGTCTGCGTCGTGGGGTGGGCTGGGTTTCGTGGAGGAAGAGGCGGGCGTAGTCGATGAGTTTGATGGCGAGGCGTTCGCTGCTCATGGTGGTGCGGTCGACTTCGATGAACGCGCGGAGTTTGCGGCGGTGTTCGCCGTCGACGGCGGTGTAGTGCAGGACGGCGTCGGCGACGAGCCGTTCGCCGTCGCCGATGGGGTGGGCGACTTCGGGGGTCCAGTCCCAGGGTCCGTGTTCGTGTCCGAGTTGGCGGGCGTCGGCGGCGAAGGGCAGGTGGGCGCGTGTGACGGTCAGGGTGTGCGGGGTCTTCAGGGATGCTGCGGTGGCCGTGGTGATGGGGTAGGGCGGGCGTCCGCGCAGGAGGGGCAGGTCGCGGGTGAGGCGTGCTCCTTCGGGGGTGAGGTACCAGGCGTGGGTGCGGGAGCGGTCGGTGGCCTGCAGCGGGGTGAGGTCGGTGAATCCTGCGGCACGCAGTTTGTGCAGGACGTGGGAGACGACCTGGCGGGAGCCGCCCGGGCGGAGCATCTGGCGCAGTTGGCCGGTGGTGGCCATGCGGTGCAGGGCGAGTGCGGTCAGGACCTGCAGGCGCAGGGGTTCGGCGGGGCTGGGGGCCAGCTCGGCGGCCCCAGTATCTGAGGGGGGAGGGGACATACCCCAGGAGGCAACCCCCTGCCCCCGACCGGATCTCCGACCATAGGGCCCCGACCGGGGTCACAACACGGGAACACTCACCCTGATCGGGGTTGTGGTCAGGGCTCCACGGCCCCGACCACGGTCCCGGCTGCGCGAGGGTCTATCGCCGTCACGTGACTGCGGTTGTCGACGGCTTCGGGAGGTACTCACCGGGCCCGGATCTCGATGACGAGGGGAACGGGAGGCACTTGCCGATAGCTCCTGACGGTGGGACGAGGACCGCCACCTGCGCCCATGTCCAGCGCCCCTTCTTCTGGGGCACGAGCGGGACAGGGCGTCTCGCCGGTCGGCACCGAGCGGCTGTCCGAGGTGGGGGTCCGGTTCACGTTGTGTGGTCCGTGGCTGTGGGGCACGGGCACTGGTCAGATCTCGAAGAGTGCTTCCTTCTGTGGCGGGATCGGAGGGTCGAGTACGGCGCGGAGGCGGGTGATGTCCTGGCGCCACTTCGGCCAGTTCGCAGCTTCGCCCCACTGTTCGGCGAGTTCGGACCGGTGGGAGACCGTTTGGTCCAGGGCGTCGACGGCGAGCATGCGGAGGTCTGCGGGCAGCTGTGGCAGCGGCTTTGACGGGCCGTAGTTCGGGCATGCCGCAGTGCCGTCGGGATGCTGGGCCACGACCAGGGCTGCCGCGGCTACTGCACGCTCGCCGTCGTAGATACCCAGGAAGTCCCCAGGCCCGGCGGCGCGTTTGAGTACGCCCCGGATCATGGCTTCGCGTTCTTCCGGTGCGGCCTTGTCCAGGTCGCCGGCGAAGTCGGCGGCGGTGTCGTTGTCGAAGGGGCCGGTGTCCCAGGTGCCCATGTCTCTCCTCGCGCGGTCGTCCGGGGGGATCGTCGCACTGGCCACTGACAGTGCGCCCAGGAGGCGAGCAGCACCCGCTCGCGCAGGAGGTGGAAGCCGGCGCGTCCGCGCATCTGCCGCTTGATCATTCTGATGCGGTGGAGACGGCGACTGCGACGCCGCCCGGTTTCCAGAACAGGGCCAGGCCCGCAGTGACGGCCGCAAGGTCGCGTCCGAGGCCGTGGTTGAAGGTGTCCGTGCCGGGCAGGTCATCGGCCCGGCCCCCCGCAGTCCACTCGGGAACCGTTCTCGCTGACACCTGGTGAGTATCTGCCCGAAGGATCGGACGTGCCCCAGAACGTGAGCCGGCCCCCCAAGTCATCGACACGACGTGAGCAGCGCCTTCCGAACCGCCCGCGAAACGCTGGGTTTCGTCATCGACAGAGCCAGCGAGGCCGGCGCTGCGCGTGGTCGCCCGGCCTGGAGCTGGAGGTGAGTGATGGCCGGTCCCGCAGCAGCAGGGTCTGCTGTTGCGGGGGAGTGGTGGCGTGCCGCGCCGTGCCGGCCGTCGTGTGATGTCCGGCCCGAGAGGAGACCAACTCCCTGTAGCCGGGGCTGTGTTCACGGGGCGGCGGATTCAGCGGGGTCCGCTTGCCGCCGGGGTGTCACTTCCTTCTGCGCTGGGCGGCCTGCTCGAGGATGCGGCGCCGTGTCCAGCGGCGGCGTCCGTTCTGGCGTCCGGCATTCCCGGCGGTGGCATCGGTGGTGTTGAGGAGGGGGAGGTTGCCCTGGGCGAGGCTGCTGCAGAAGGAGCCGACGGTTTTGTATCCGAGGAGTTTGGCGGCTTGGCTGGCTCCGAGGAGTTCGTTGGGGTCGCCGTCGGCGGGGACGTCGGGCAGGGGTGGCGCGGGTGTGGTTCCGGCTCGTCGTCCGCGGCCGGGCCGGGTGGCCATCCACTCGTTGAGGGTCTGTACCTTCCACAGCTGCCGGCGGTAGGGGCTGCCGGCGGTGCCCATCTCTTCGACGGCGTCGGGTTCGGGGAAGTAGCCGGGGTGGTCGCGGACGAAGGTGGTGACCTGGCTGGGGTTCTTGTAGCCGAGGTAGCGGGAGGCGTCCGCGGCGTTCAGCAGCTCGTCCGGGTCGCGGGAGGGCGGTGTGTGTCCGGTCAGCCGCGCCCGTGCCCGGTGGGCGAACCATTCGGTGATTTCGGTGTGGTCCCACAGGCGGGCGCGGCCGCGTTTGCCGACGGGTTCGGGGAAGGCCGTGCCGGCCGTGTTCTCGGTGCGGTCGGTGTGGAACTGGCTGATGCGTGCGGGGGTCAGGCAGTGTTCGGCGGCGATCTCGGCAGAGGTGACGAGGCGGGGCTCGCGGTGCGAGGTCATGGCAGAACCTCCCTCTGCAGGTCAGCGTGTGCCAGCCGGCCCGGCTCGCAAAGAAAATAATGGCAGAAGTTGCGGGGGGAGGTCCAGCACGCGGCTCAAGGCTTCCCGCCGGCCGCGCAGTCGCCGCCCTCAGTGCTCACGACCGGCGGCTCTGCTCTTCGGGGATCAGGCAGACGCCGCGGCGGGCGGCGGCTTCGGCCATCTCCACATACGCGAGGGCGGCCGGTGTCATCTCCCACTCGGCCAGGGCCAGCAACAGGATCACCTCGCCGCGGTCCTGCGAGCCGTCACACGGCATCCCGGCCGCTTCCGCTGCGAGCACCAGTTCCGCAGTGGGCGATCCGTCGAGGCGCGCCGATACCTCCTGGCGCAGTGTCTGCAGCCCTTGCTGGTACAGCTCGTTCGCCTCGGCGAGGAGTAACGCCAGGTCCTCGTCCCGGCTGGGCGGTGTGGCCGCTGCGAGGTCGAGGATGCGCTGGGTCGTGGTCATCGTGCCCAGTATCTCCCGTGAAGGGCCCCTGGGTGGGTAAGGCGGTCGGGTGGCAGGGTGGTTGGCATGAGTGATGAGCCTGTTCGGGAGTCGGTGGGCGTCAGCATGCGGCCGTGTGACTTCTGCGGTCATCCGGTCGTGATGGACTCGGTTGACGAGTGGGACTGTCCCGTGTGGGCTGAGGCTGAGGGGGAGCCGGCTGAGGCCGGCCAGGGTTCGGAGAAGGTTCCTTCACGGAGCATGGCGAAGAGGAGGTCGGCCCGGCGTCTGTCGATGCCTTCGGGCCCGGTGACAGCCTCCCAGGATCATCAACAACAAGGGGGAAGCCAAGCCCCGAAGTAGGTAACGGGGGCGGTGTGGCCTTCAGTTGCAGCTGCCGCAGCCGTCGGCGCTGTGCAGGAACTTTCCGGGGCCGGTGCGGGCCGTTGAGCCCAGGTGGGGGCTTGCGCAGGGCGGCGTGGACGTCGCGCTCCCTCCGCTCGAGGTCTGCGTTTTCCTCAACCTCGATGCCGGGGTCGGGGGCGGCGCGGCGGCGCGTCAGTTCGATGAGTCCGGTCATGGTGATGGCGGGTTGAACGGCAACGGCACCTGGCGGACGCGCTCGACCAGCGCGTACAGCTTTGCGGGCCGCGAGCGGCGCCCGGCGGTCAGCAGCAGATCGCGGTGGCTGGCCAGAGTGCAGGCCGAGTACGAGCAGCGGCTGCAGCCACGCCGGTCCCCGGCGCCGGGTAGGAGTCTTAGCACCAGTGGGAGGGAAGCCCGGCACCGATCGCGCGCTCTGCGACCTCCTCGGTGCTCACCGGGTGGGCGGCCAGCCATTCATCGACGACGCGGGCGCGGCTCCTCTTTCCCGTGTTCTGCGCGGGCGTACCGGTCGGCCAATGTGGCAGGTGCTTCCACTGACGCTGGTCGGCGCATACGCAGTTGGAGAACAGCCCCTCCGCGCCACCATGCGGTGACAGGTCCCGCGGCATGCGACCGCTGAATCTTCCCGAGCGCGCGCTCTCGGAATGCTTCCGTGCACCTTTGCGGGCGTTGGCATGCGATTCGCCGGGCGAGGGACGGGGCATGGTTCCCGCTGATGTGTGCGGGGGCACTGGTTGGGGGCGGGGCTATGACGGCATTCAGCGATACCGCATCCGTTGCGTGGAGCGCCGGACCTCTGACGCCGCTGCGCGAGTTCGCAACGTCGCAGCTGGTGGTGGCGGAGCCAGACGCAGGGATGGAGATCCTGGCTGAGGCTGCTGATGACGGCTTCGTGGTGATGTGCGAGCGCGGCGTCGGGCCGGTCGGGCTGGTGCGGACGGTTGAGTTCACCGGTGGGCCGAGCGTGCCTGCTGGTGTGCTGGTGACCGCTCCCAGCACGCTGTTCGGGGCGCTGATGCCCCCTGGGACAATGAGTCTGCTCGACCTCGACGACGACCCTGCGGGGATTGTGCTGGCAGACTCGTCGGGTGTGCCCGAGGCGGTAGTCCCGCAGGAGGCCGTCGACCTGTTTCTGGCCACCTTCCCGCCCGGTGCCCGTCGCCTTCTGGGGCCCGGCGGGGAGGCAGGTGACAACCGGTTCCCGGCGCTGCCCGGTTCCCTTCCACTGCTGTACCGGGTGCGCTGCCGTGAGCCGGGCTGCGGCCGCCTCGTCGAACTGTTGGAGTACAACCGGCTCGCTCCTCCGCAGTGTGTCGGGGGCGGCGTGCCTCCGCACGCCGTCCGGCTGCGCTGACTCCCGTATTGCACTGCTCCGCATCCGTTGCGCTCCGGGAGGTCGGCCGATGCTTCCACTGCCCGCGGTACCGGTGGACCGGAGGTTCCTGCTCACTGCCGTGCTGCCGACGCTGACCCTGAGCGGGAGCCTGCTGTTGTTGTGGGGTTACGCGCACGGCCTGGCGGACACGCTTGCCGGTTGGGGCAGGTTGGATGCCGGAACACGCTGGCTGCGCTGTGCCGGCTTCGCTGTCGCGATCGGTCTGTTGTCGCTGCTGACATCGGCCGTGCAGCCCCGGTTGCTGGCGCTGTTCTCAGGTGAGTGGCCCACGCGGGTGGGCCGGGCGCTGGCCGGATGGCGTGCCGGTGCCCACCGCGCGCGGCTGCGGGAGCTGGCCGTGCAGGCCGGGCCGGGATCGGCTGTCCGTGTAGGGCGGGTGCGGCGGGCGCTGCGTGAGGTGTATCCCTCCCCTGCGTTGCCCGATGAGGTGCTGCCGACCCGCCTGGGCAACGTGCTGCGGCACGCCGAGCAGTACCCGCGGCGGCAGTACGGGATGGACCCGGTGGTGGTGTGGCCGCGTCTGCAGCCGTTGGTGGCCGAGCCGTCACTGGTCAGCCTCGCGGCGGCCCGCACCAACTTGGTGCTGCTGATCACCCTCAGCTCGGCCGGGGCGGTGTTCGCGGTGGCGTCGGCCGTGGTGATGCTGGGGTGGGGCGGACCGTTGCGTTCTCTGGCCGTCTGCCTGCTGGCGGGATTGGGGGTTGCGGTCTTGGCGCAGCGTGCGGCGGTATCCGCGGCCGCGCACTACAGCCTGCATCTCAAGGTGGCTTTCGACCTGTACCGGCACTCGCTGCTGCAGCAGCTTGGCCTGGAGCCTCCGGAGTCCCTGGATGCGGAGATCGCGCTGTGGGAGCGGCTTGTCCGGTTCTGGGACGCGGGGATTCATTACGACCTGCCTGAGGAGGCCCCATGACGCTGGATGTGCCGTGGGTGTTGGTGCTGTCGGTGCTGGCGGCGGTTCTCACGGTCCGGTTCCACTGGGGGCGGGTCGGGCTCGCCGTGGACGAGCCGCCTCTCACGCGGGTGGAGCTGGTCAGCCATGCTGCCGGGGCGTTCATCGGGACCACGGCAAGCTGGATCGCGGGGGCCTGGGTGCTGTTGGTGCCGCTCGAGGCCGTCGTGGGCTGGGGGAGTGCGGGTGCGGTGGTTCTTGCCGCTGCCGGGGTGCTGGTCGGCTCCGTGGTTTCGCCGGGTCTGGGTCTGGGCGCCGTACTCGTGTATGGGGTGTGGCATCCCGTTCCGCAGCTGACTGACTGGTGGGCGGTGCCGCTGGTGGTGGGCGCTGCGGTAGGCACGGCGCGGCGGGCGGTGGCACGACGGCGGCGCGGCGTCAGGGCCGGTGACGACGTCGGGTTGCCGCCGCCGTCTGTCGGGGACCGGGTGGCTCGGGCCTTGTTCCTGCTCGCAGCCACAGGTCCGGTGGCTGTGGCGGTTTTTGTACCGCTGTCGGGGGCGGACGCTGTGGACCAGGCATTGCGGCTGGTGGGGGCGGCGCTGATCTCCGCCCAGCTGTGGGCTTACGACCGTCCCGTCGGGACGTTGACGCGTCCTGCTCGCCGTCAGGCGTATCTCGTGGTCGCCATTGTGGCTGCGGGTGCTGTCGGCCTGGCGGCTTCATCGGCCGGCGCGGCTGCGGTCGAGGCATGGCGGTCTGTGCCGGGGCCCGGTGGGCTTGCCGGGGGAATCCTTCTCGTGGCCGTGGATCTGGCCTGTGTCCGGGTGATCGTGGCCGCGGTGCGCAGGGTGCACCCGCCTGTGGGTTTGCGGCTGGGCGCGACAGTAGCGGCGTTGCTGCGCGGCGTGCCGCTGCAGTATGGCCTGGCCGTGTTCGCTGCGGTGACGCTGTTCCACCCGGCGCCGGATCTCCTGCCCGGTGCGCTGATGCTGGTAGGGGCAGAGGCGTGGGAGCTGCGAGCACGGGGTCTGCATCGCGACAAGATGATGTTCACGGCCTTGGACACGCTCGTCCTCGACTTCAGCGGGCGCGATGCGCAGGCGGCACTGCGCGGCTGGATACGCGACGGCTTCCTGCACCGCCGTGGGCACGGCGACTACACACTGGTCGCGGCGTTGGCCGTCCGCGCCGTCCAGATCGCCCGGGGAACGCGTGTGCTGCGTCCGCCATCCGCGCCTGCCTGGCCCAAGCACGCACGGCAGCTACTTGCCACCGCCGAACAGCTACTGGACATGATCGACAGGGAAGTTGTGTCGGGGCTCGGCCCGGAGGACGCCGCACGGCTGCGACAAGCCCAGGCGTTGGCGCGGGCCCACTGCGCGGTCGCCCGGGCGAACCTGCTGATCATCCTCAACGAGCGGGACAAGGCCGTCGCCACCTGGCACCAGGCAGCCTCCCTGCAGCAGGAGGCCGGTGCCCCGAACTCGGCTGCCAGTACCTGTGCCATGACGGCTCTCCTGCTGACCGGGCGGCTGGAGCAGTACCAGCAGGCTCTGGACGTACTCCAGGAGCCGCTGGAGCGCGACGACCTCGACCCTCTGGTACGCCGTCACCTGCTGATCGCCCAGGGAGGCGCCTTCCTCGGCGCAGGCGACGTGGAGCGGGCCGCACAGTCGCTAGAGGCTGCCACGGCCCTGCGTGACGCGCCCGGTGCCGGCCGTGCGCTTTGCCGGGAGGTCCTGCCCGGCATGCGCCCCGGCAACGAGGTCGCCGTCCTGCAGGAGATGTTCCAGCAGTCGGAGACGCTGCTGGAGTGGGCGATCGAGGCGCAGCACTCTGGAACTGGCCCGGCGGGCGCCGAGGCCGTCGCGGCCGCCTATCGAGACGTTCACCCTCTGTTCGCGGTGCCCGCCATGCGCTTCACGCTCTGCGCGGACAACCTCCTCGCCGGGGGCAGGCCGGCCGCGGCCCGGCGGATGGCTCAGCGGGCCGCGCGGCGGGCTGAGCGGGATGGCCGCCTCACCTGGGTGCACCAAGCCCGCCTCCGGCTCGCGATGCTCAGCGACAGCCCCGGAGCCGCCTATGCGGAACTCCTCCCGGCTATCAACGCTCTCGAGGAGATGCGCAGCCGGGTACTGGATCCCGGCCTCCGGGTCGGTGCCCTGGACGGTGAGGACGCCTACCACGCCGCGATACTGCTTCTGGTACAGCGCCTGGAAGGTGGTGACGGGCACGCGGCGTGGCCGCTGCACCCCGCTGTCGAAGCGTTCGACCTAGCGGAGCGTGTCCGCTCACGCGTGTTCTTGGAGCTTCTGGGCAGCAGTGCCGCCGTCGCGCCGCCACCCGGGCTCGAGGACTTGGTCGCCACCCAGCAGGAGGCCGAGGACGAGTACCAGGAAGCCGTGCTCGAAACCCGCTCCGGGCGGGTAGACCCCGGCAACCGGATCCGCCGTGCACACGACGCGCTGGAACGCGCCTGGAAGGCCGTCGCCGCCACCGGACCAGCCGGCGTGGAGTACGCGCAGTTGCGCCAGGGCATCCCGCTGCCCTACCGGGAGATTCAGTCGCTGCTGGACAGCGAACCGGGGGTCGTACTCGCCCAGTGGTGCCTCACCCCGGCGGCTGCTCTTCTCTTCGTCAGCAGAGCGCATCGGCGCGAGCCGGACATCTTCACCATCGATCTGACACGCCAGGACGTCCGCGATGCCGTCAACGCCTGGCGGGCGGATCCCAGCTCACCGAGTGCGGCCCCTCTACAGCAGCTCGTGGCCCCCCTCGCCTCGGCAAGCGCCGAGGGTGAGCTGCTGTGGTTGGTGCCGCACGATGCGCTGCACCTGATCCCGCTCCAGGCTTTGGAGGTCGACGCTCGCCCGCTCATCGAACGCAACCCGGTCTGTGCCACACCCAGCGCCTCAGTCCTTCGGTACTGCCGCAACAAGGGGACCGGACAGCTGCACACCGCCGTCGTACTGGCAGACTCCCGTGCCGACCGGCCCATCGCGCACGCTCGGGCGCAGGCGCAGGCGATCGCCGACCTCTTCGCTCCGCACGCCGAAGTACATGTAGGCGAGGAAGCCACGGTAGAGGCCCTGCGGACACGAGCATCAACAACATCAACGGACCTCTGGCACATTGCATGCCACGGCGAGTTCGATGCATCCCGGCCGATGCGATCGGGAGTGCTGCTGGCACCCACGAGCGACAACGAGGGGCGGCTGACAGCCGCAGACCTGTTCCAACTGCGGCTGGAAACCGAACTCGTGACGCTCAGCGCATGCGACACCGCGCTATCCACGCGACTCACCGGAGACGAACTCATGGGCCTCACCCGCGCACTGATCCACGCTGGCGCGCCATCCGTGCTGGTCAGCCTATGGTCCGCCGACGAGATCTCCACCAGCGTCCTGATGCAGGCGTTCTACCGGGCCTTGCCCGACGGCAAGGCTGCCACACTGCGGCACGCCCAACGGACTGTCCGGGCGCTGACCGTCGCCGAAGCGATGGCGCACTGCGAAGAGCTACTGCAACGACTGCCACCCGCCAGGGCCTCCGCCCGGACGATCGCCCGCGACATCGCCGACCTGCAGTATCTCGCCCGGGACTTCGCAGCAGCTGCAGCCAGTTACACAGCGCTGGCCGACACGTCCCCACCGGGGGACGAGGAGCACGCGGAGCTTCGCGCCATGGTGACCCGCTGCCGACGGGCCCAGCGCACTGGTCTCGCAGTCGACTATGCGTTGCGCCCCTACGAACACCCTCACCATTGGGCTGCGTTCACGCTGGTGGGCGACTGGAACTGACGGCCCCCACCGCGCTCGGGGCACTGACCGGGCTTCAGGTTGAGGGCCAGGATGCGTGCCGGTCACAGCGTTCGAAGAAGACCTGCCTGACGATGTGTTCACCATCGGCTACCGGGTGCGGGGCCCTCGCCTGGAACGTCGGTTTCAGCGACCGCCGGGCAAGTGATCCGCCTGCTGCTCTGCTTGGCGGCCTTCGGCGGGCAGTCGGCGTACGGGGGTGTGGGGGTCTGCCGCGTGTCAGTGCAGTGTTTTGATGGCGCGCAGGATGAGGGCGCGGGCGTCCGCCCCGTACACGGCCATGCTGCGCAGCCGTTCGAATGTGTCGAGGTACTGGGCGACCTCGCTGGGCTGGGTCACGTTCACCTCTGCGGATACCAGTTCGATGGAGACGAGCCGCTCGTCGTGGATGTGGAAGGTCTCCTCGGGCCAGTGGGTTCGCCGGGCTGTCATCGGGATGATGCCGAGGGATACCGCCGGGAGTGCGCCGGCGGTGAGGAGGTAGCCGAGTTGTGCGGCCATCGGTTCCGGATCGGCGATCTGGCAGTGGAGGACGGGCTCTTCGACGACCACGACGAAGCGGTGGCCCTGCTCGTGGATGATGCGGGAGCGTTCGACCCTGGCGCGGGCGGCGTCGGCGCTTTCCTCGGCGGGCAGGCCGTGGATGTTCGCGGCGACGGAGAGCACGGCCTGCGCGTAGCCTGCGGTCTGGAGCAGGCCGGGTACGAGGCCGGCGGAGTAGAGGCGGTGGCGCTCCGTCTCCCGGAAGGCCTGGACGCGGCTGTCCTGGAGGTGTCGAAGTCCGGCGCGTACCTGGTCGCGCCACTGCCGGTACATCGACTCGGCGTTGACTGACTGCACGACGAGGTCGTGCGCCTGGTCGCTTGCGTGGGTGGCGGCGCACCAGCGGCGGATGTCGGTCGCGGAGGGGCCGGTGAGGGCGTTCTCGATGCGGGAGGTCTTGGAGTAGTGCCAGCCGCACGCGGCCGCCAGTGCCACGACCGTCAGGCCGGCTTCCTTGCGCAGTTCTCGCAGCCGGCGGGCGACGGCTTCGCGTGCGGCCTGGGCGGAGGAGGAGGGGGAGAGGGGCATGAGCGGGTGGCGGGTGCTTCCTGATCAGTGGAACCGGTAGTGCTGGTGTGGGATTGCGCGCGACCAGACGGCGTCGAACGCGTCGGCGCAGAGCTTGGCAACGGCCGGCTCGTCGCAGATCTCGTGGCCGGCCATGGCTCCGTCGCCGGAGAAGTAGCCCCACCGGATCGTCTGGCTGTCGAAGAGCCAGAAGTCGTTGCCGGGCAGGGGGATGTGAGAGGCCTCGCGGCGGGGCAGCCACCGCACGTCCTCGCCCGCCTGGAGATTGACGGTCGTGGAGGCGTGCTCGTAGCGGATGTAGTCGGAAACGGGCTCGGACACGATGCGGGCCCGCCGCACAGCGACGCCACGGGCGACGGCCTGCGAGACGAGAGCGACCCATGGTGCCCAGTCCGGCGAGCCGGGATCGGTGTCGAGTCGGCCGGTCTCCAGCCAGACCCTGAAGTCGTCGGCCTCGGCCGCGACTGCGTAGTGGTCCCGCATCTCAAGGTGCACCGCCGAGCGCGTGCACCGGGCCATCAGTTCAGCGATCGTCGGCACGCTCGACGGCATCGCACGCCTTTCTGATCATGTGCACCATCCTGGCGGGCACCCGGACGACGGCCTCGCCGTCCGGGATGCCGACCGCGTGGCCCGGCACCTCGAACGCGGCGGCCTCCGCCGCGAGTTCGGGGCTCGGCTTCCAGCCCTGGAGGACGAGCTCCCCCTTCTCCTCGTCCACCCACACGGTCGGGGAGTCCGCCGTCTTCGTGTCGGGGTCGATCCCGATGAACCGTAGTGCCACGGTCGCCTCCGGCGCTCGATGTGCAGCTCTTTGCGTCACAGTCGGCCAGACCGGCGAACGGGTCAAGGGTGCGAACTCGTCAACTCTCAAGCTGAACGCCATACCTGCAAAGATCTGCACAGTACTCGCTGTGCGGCACGGCTCACCCCTAGCGTCGAAAGGCACAACAAGCCCCGGCGACCACGCGAACGGCCCCGGGCGCGCGGGTCAACCGGGTGGAGTCGACATGGCCGAGAGAACGCAGACCACAGCGCCCGCGCGCCACCCCGACGCGACGGATGCCCTACCGGTGGACACCGCTACGATGCGCGCGGCCGTCGCTCAGGTCCTTCCGCCGGATGTGACCCCCCTCGACCTCACCACGCTGCAGGCGCTGACCGGCCTGCTGGTCGGCCACATGCAGCTGCTCATCCCCAAGATCGAGCAGGCCGCCGCGCAGCTGCCCACCGACGATGTGCCCCGTTACGTTGCTCTCGTTTGTGTCCGAGAGGCCCGCGGCAAGCTGGCTGCCCGCCGCGGACTTGAGCCCTACGACAGCGTCACGCACGTGCGCAGACTCGGCCGATTGCTCCTGGCGCTGTGCGACCACTACGAGACGCTCAGCGGCATCCGCATGTGCCTGGCCTGCGACCAGCCCCTCAAGCCCAGCGAGCCGACGCACCCCATCGACCAGGGCAGCAAATGGGCAGGACCGGCCGTCTCCGGCCGGATCCACGAACGCTGCACCACCACCCTCCATACCCACTGACCAACAGTGCTCCGCCTGCTCGGACACACTCCGCCACCAAACGTCGGGCTCGCCGCCGGTGACGTTCTGGCCTGCCGTCCACGCGCCCGTGCCTCGCTGCGCCGGCCGGTGGCGTCGCCGCGGCGGGTCTCCAGCCAGGGCGGCGAGTCAGTGAGGTGGTCGCGGCGTCCATCGGGATGTCGGGGCAGCGGCATACAGGCAGAGTGCCCGTGGCCATGTAGAGGGCGGCGGTGCGGCCGAGGCCCATCCCGTGCGCGTGCGGGGTGGTGAGCAGCTTGGCGATGTAGGCCGTGGAGTCAGCGCCGACACGCCAGTGCTACACCTTGGCCGGGGTGTACTCGGCGTTGTTGGGGCTGAGTTGGCGGGCGGTGAGTGCGGCGCGTGGGGCTCGCTCGGGCAGGGCGTGCGTGGGTGGGTGTGGAGTGTGGCGGCCTTTGGGGCGGGGTGCGGTAGTGGCAGGTGGACCGGTGGGCTGCGCGGGGGCGGGCGAAGTGGGAGTGCCGGCCGGCGGGGAGGGGGGTGCCGTCGGCCGCTGGGGTGTAGGGGGAGGCAGGGCCGGCTGGAGGGCTCCTCTTGTGCTCCCACCAGGGTGGTGGGCTTGCCGGTAGCCCGGTGGGCCGCAACGACGTCACCCAGCTCGTGCCCCTCCTCGACGCCATCCCGCCCGTCCGGGGCAGGCCCGGCCGGCCACCCGCAAACCCCAGTCGCTCTTCGCCGACCGCGGCTACGACCACGACATCTACCGCGACCGCGACCGGGTCCGGGCCCGCCGGATCATCCCGGCCATTGCCCGACGTGGCACACCCCGCGCCAGCGGCCTGGGTGTCTACCGATGAGGCGTTGAGCGTACGTTCGCCTGGCTCCACGGCTTCAAACGACTGCGCACTCGATGGGAACGGCGCGCCGACATCCACGAGGCCCCGCCTGCTGCCTGATCACCCACCGCCAAGCACTGTCACTTACCTGACCAGCTGCCGGGAGGCACGTCCGCCAGACTGATCGCGTGAACCGCGACGATCTGGAAGCCGCACTCGATCGACATCACAGCCCCTCGGCACGTGCCGCGCTGGCCGAACTCCAGGCAGGGGCAGACTTCACGATCTCCCGAAGCTCTGCCTCCGCACGCCAGCTCTGGGCTATCTGGTCCGCCCGGCACGAAAACTTGCTCGACGATGGAGCCGCCCCGTGGCCCGGACTGGCCGAAGCCGTCGACAGCCTCCATGCCGAGGGGACAGGGCGGATCTACTTGGCTAACGTCATCGGGTCACAACAGCGGTTCATCGTCTTCCTCAGCGAAGACCTCACCCACTGCATCGCCTGCATGTAGTCAGCCACCTCATTGTGTTAGGCCTTCTTGGCCGTCTCAAGAACCCGTTCTTGTGCTCCCCGCGTCCTGGGCGTTGTGTGGCCTTTGCAGTGCGTGTCTGGGGGCTGGTGGGGGGTGTGCCGTCACAGGGTCATGATGATTTCGTCATGTACGGTGCGCGTGTGACCGGGCAGAGCGTCTACCGCTATCTGCGGGAGTTCCGTGAGGCTTTCGACAAGCCTGAGCCGCTTGCCTGGCCGGAGATCAGCCATGGCCAGCTGCTGATGATGATGGGCCCGAAGAAGCAGCATCAGCTGGTCGCTCACCGGCTGCGTACCCAGCTTGAGCCTCAGCTGGCAGCGGACCTGGTGCTGATGGTGGGAACCGAAATGGAGGACGCCAGTTTGGGCGTCCTGCGCGTGCCCGACCTCGTCGTGATCGACGAGGAGGAAGCCACCCGCGACAGCGACGCCATCGACCCGCGCCGCTCCCACCTGGTCATCGAGATCGTCTCGCGGTCCAATCCGGCCAACGACTACGAGGGCAAGCTCCGCGACTACCCGGCTATGGGAGTCCCGCACTACCTGATCGTCGACCCCCGCGACGGCAGCGCCGTCCACTACTGGGCACCCACCCGGCGCGGCGGCGAGCCGGCCTACGACAACCGGCAGCATTACCTCTTCGGGGAGACCGTCACGGTCGCCGGGTGGAAGATCGATACGGCCGGACTGCCCCGCTACGGAGCGGACGGCGGACTGTGAGTGACACCGCGGAGCTGGTGCGGTCCTGGCGCAGGCGGCGTGGGATGTCCCAGGCGCGGCTGGCCGAGCTGGCCGGGACCGGGCAGGCGGCGATCTCCCGGATCGAGTCGGGCAGAGACCTTCCCACCCTTGCCCTGCTGGAGCGGATCGCCGCAGCGCTGGACTGCCGCCTGACAGTGAGTTTCACCGCGGGTGGGGAACACCTTTCGTCCCCGCAGGCTTGCTGACGAGGGGTGGTGCGGGGACTGGATACGGGACGCCGGCCGGGTCCGGTGCGCGGCTGCGCTGCTGCCTGGACCTGCTCCGGCCGCGGCCCCCTGACGACGTGGCCGTCCAGACCAAGGAGCCGTCCAGGCCGGCTGGACGCCCGGCGGCTGCCGGACGCTCATGTCCTGACGGTACGCAGACGGCAAGTACTCCACTTTGTCCTCGGCAAGCCGGAGGATCACGGTCAGGTTCCTTGGCCTGCTGTTCTGTGGGTGTCGTTGAGGACTTTCAATGCCGGTGGGCCAGCAGTGTGGTGTCCGGCCCGAGGTCGGGCGGGGCGCTGTAGTCGACGTCGGGTTCCGGGGGGATGGGGTTTCCGGTCTCGCTGTCTGTGCAGTAGGCGTCGAAGACTTCGCCTGCGGTGAGGGGTTCGGCATCGCCCTGGCGCAGCCGCCATCCGTAGATCTGGTCGGGGGTGTTCGCGGCGGAGGATCGTAGGACCAGTCCTCCGGGGCTGCGGGTGGCCAGGCCGGCGGCGAGGACGGTGGTGAGTTCGAGGGTCTCGGCCTCGTCGAGCCGGCATGTGCCGTCGGTGTCTGTGTCCGCGTGGAGGACGGCGGCGAGGGTTTCGGGCGCTGCCGAGACGGTGCAGACGAGGTGGTGCTTGCCGGGCCGGGCGGTGCCGAGGATGCGGGCGAGCAGGCCCGACGCCTGGGTGAAGGCCGTCAGGCCGAGGTCTTCGCCGCATAAGGGGCAGGCCCCGAGCCCGTCCAGGAGCGTGGTGGCGTACTCCTGGGTGGCCTGGTGGACGGCTTCCTCGACGAGGGCGGGGATCAGGTCGGCCAGGGGCTGGCCGGTGTAGGGGATGGTGGGGCCGGTGGTGGCGAGGTGGGCGGTGAAGCGGGCACGGCTGGATGCGCTGTCGGGGGCGAGGCCGGTGCCGGTGCAGAAGTCGGCGTACGCCTGCGGGTCGAGGAGGGCGACCGTGGTGTGCGCGCCCTGGTCGGCGCTGGCTTTATCGAGTAGTAGCGACGTCGCTTGTCGATGGGTTTGGGAGGCGCCCTGTTCCACGGATGGGTGATGTCGACGAGTTTGGGAGGCACCGGGGTTCTTGCCAGGACAGCATCGACATGCTCCTGGTGAAAGGTGCTGGTCATGCCGCGGATGTCGAAGGTCGAGCTGTACGCGGCAATCCGGCGTGACCACCGTGGCGGCATGTCGATGCGGGAGCTTGAGCGCAAGCACGGCGTGACGTGGCGGACGGTTCGGAAGGCGTTGGACTCGTCCTGGCCGGAGCCGCGCAAGAAGCTGCCGCCCCGGGCGACCGGGCTGGACCGCTACAAGCCGGTGATCGACGAGATCCTGCGGGCGGACCTGGACGCGCCGCGCAAGCAGCGGCACACGGTCACCCGGATCTTCCACCGGCTGGTCGAGGAACACGGAGCCGACGTTTCCTACGGGATGGGCCGCTACTACGTCGCGGCCCGGAAGCCCGAGATCCTGGTCGAGTCGGGCAAGGCCCCGCTGGAGGCGTTCGTCCCGCAGACTCACCAGCCCGGTCACGAGGCGGAGGTCGACTTCGGCGACGTGACGATCCGCCTCGCCGGCGAGCTGGTGACCTGCTACCTGTTCTCCTTCCGCCTGTCGTATTCCGGCAAGGCCGTCCACCGCGTGTTCGCCTCCTGCGGCCAGGAGGCATTCTTCGAAGGCCACGTCCACGCGCTGCGGACGCTGGGCGGGGTCCCGCGAAGCAAGGTCCGCTACGACAACCTCAAGGCGGCCGTCGCCCGCGTGCTCGGGCTGAGCCGGGCGAGGGTGGAAGCTGACCGATGGATCGCCTTCAAATCGCACTTCGGCATCGAGAGCTTCTACTGCCGCCCAGGCATCGAGGGCGCCCACGAGAAGGGCGGCGTCGAGGGCCAGATCGGCTACTTCCGCCGCAACCACTTCGTCCCCGTCCCCGAGGTCTCCTCGCTCGCCGAGCTGAACGAGATGGTCGAGGAGTGGGACCGGCAGGACGACGCCCGCCGGATCGGCTCCAGGTCCCGGACCATCGCCGAGGACTTCGCGCTCGAACGACCGCTGCTGATGCCGCTTCCCGAGGAACCGTTCGAGACCGGGCGTCTATTCACCCCGCGGGTCGACCGCTACGGCCAGATCCCGGTCCGCACGAACCGTTACTCGGTCCCCATCCGGCTGATCGGCAAACGGGTGCGGGTCATCCTTCACGCCTCTCACCTGGTGGTTTACGACCAGAACGTGGAGGTGGCCCGGCACGAGCGGCTGATCGCCAAAGGCGCCGTCCGCCTGGACCTGGACCACTACCTGGAGGTCCTGGTCCGCAAGCCCGGCGCTTTCCCCGGCTCGACCGCTCTCGAACAGGCCCGTTCGGCGGGCAAGTTCACTCCGGTCCACGACGCCTGGTGGACCCAGGCCATGAAGATCCACGGCGAGCGGGACGGCACCCGCGCGCTCATCGAGGTGCTGCTGCTCGGACGCCACATGCCGCACGAACATGTCGTCGCCGGCCTGGCCGCAGCTCTGCGAGTCGGGGCCATGACCGCGGACGCGGTCGCGCTGGAGGCCCGCAAGGCCGCTCAGGCCGAGACCGAGCCCGCACCGGACGCCCGGAACCTCGGTCAGCCGCCGGCGACGGTGACGTCCCTGCACGAGTGGCGACTCGCGCATCTTCCGCCGGACACCAGGCCGCTGCCCTCGGTGTCTCACTACGACCAGTTGCTCCGACGCCGCCGCACCAGCGGCAGCGGCCATCGTGAGGGAGAAGCGCAGTGACCATGCCCCGCCAGCGAGGGTTGACCGAGCAGGCCGCCGACGCCGCGATCGACTCCGCCTGCCGCCTGTTGCGGCTGCCGTCGATCCGCAACGAGTTCTCCGACATCGCCGACCGGGCGATCAAGGACCAGATGACCTACCGCGGCTTCCTCGCCGAACTGCTGATGGCCGAGTGCGACGACCGGGCCCGCCGCAGGTCGGAAAGGCGGATCAAGGCAGCCGGCTTCCCGCGGGAGAAGTCCCTGCGGTCCTTCGACTTCGACGCCAACCCCAACATCGACCCAGCCACCATCCACACCCTCGCCAGCTGCGAATGGATCAAGAAGAGCCAGCCGCTCTGTCTCATCGGCGACTCCGGCACCGGCAAGTCCCACATGCTCATCGCGCTGGGCACCGAGGCTGCGATGAAGGGCTACCGCGTCCGCTACACGCTCGCGACGAAGCTGGTCAACGAGCTGGTCGAGGCCGCGGACGAGAAGCAGCTGAACAAGACCATCGCCCGCTACGGCCGCGTCGATCTCCTCTGCATCGACGAACTCGGCTACATGGAACTCGACCGCCACGGCGCCGAACTCCTCTTCCAGGTCCTGACCGAACGCGAGGAGAAGAACAGCGTCGCCATCGCCTCCAACGAGTCGTTCGGAAAAGCGCACATGTTCCGGCGAACCCGTGCCAGGTGCTGCCGAAACTTCACGGGTTCGACGGTGTCGAGGAGGCTTCCCGGTCGCCTCGATGTTCGCGCCACGCGGTCCTGAGGGCTTCGAGTTCGGTGCGGGGGAAGTGCTCACCCCACTTGCCGCGGTATGCGCTCTCGCCGTACTCCCTCACGACCTCGTCGAAGCATCGGATCACTGCTCGGGCCACGACGTCGATGTCCTGCTGGGTGGACCAGATCTCGGTCCCCTTGTTGTCGTGGTCACTGCCGTGGGCCAGCTCCAGTAGGCGAATCCACACGTCGGTGCCGTCACGGTAGAAGATCCACCGGAAGGCGGTGGGCTCGGCCTCGAACTGTGCTCGGGCCTCGGTTTCGCCGACGATCAGACGTGTCACTGCCGTCAAGAGGTCTTCGGGGGCAGCGGTGATATAGGAGGCCGTGGCTTCGGCTTCCGCCTGTTGGTCGCTGACGATGCAATCGGCCCAACCACGTCCGGACAGGACCCAGGCGAGACGCAGGTGGGCCATCCTCATTCCCTCCTCCAGTCACGGGTTCCCTGCGCTGATCACTGAGAGCCCCTCGCACACATCAGAGTCTGGGGCATGGAGAGACTGCTGACCAGCGGATTCTCTGACGCTGGCCGACGCTCAGTGATCGGGCAGGCGCCCGGGGTCGACGTGGTCGGCGAGATAGATCAGGGTGGCTTGCGGGTCCATGCCGAAGGCCGCGGCCACGAGCTTGGGGTCCATGGTGTTCACCAGGTCGACAAGCCGGGTGCTGCGGATCATGCGAGGTGGGAAGCCGCAGTCGTCAAGAACGTGGGAAAGATAGGCAGTGGAGGCCGGGCTTCGCCCGGCCTTGGTTCCTTTGGTGACCATGACGTGCGGGTTGTCCGTCCGCCATGCCTCGCGGTGGGCCAGGCACCGCTGCAGCACTGTCCAGGAAGCGGGGTCCAGGGGGACGGGCTGGGGCCGCTTCCCGAGCCGGACAGTGTTGGCCTGCTGGTCGATGTCGTCGGTCTTCAGCATCCGCATCTCGGAGCTGGAGGCGCCATGCAGCAGAGCGAGTATGCCCATCACTGCTTCATGCGGATGCACGTGCTTGTCGCTTGTCCACCGCCTGAACAGCTCGCGTTGCTGGTCGAGGGCGAGGGTCTGGCCGCGGAAGCCATTCGTCTCTTTCGCGACCAGCTCGCGGGTGGGGTCGACCAGCAGCAACTTCTGGGACCGCGCGAAGCGGAAGAACTGCCGCAGCACGGTCAGCCGTCGTTTGCGTCCCTTGGGCAGGGTGGACAGGAAGGCTTCGACGTCGTGCACGTCGACGAGGGCCCAGGCGTTCTTGTCCCGCTCGTCGACCAGGAAGAGTGCGAGGTCACGCAGGGTGGCCAGGGCTGCCTCCAGGGTGTGATTGCTGCGAGGGCGGGTGCCCGCTCGGCGGGCTCGGTCCTGGGCCCGCATCCGGGAGGTGTTGAAGGCGGCGACGGCTTGCCGCAGCGGTTCGGGGACGGCCTCGATGCGTCGTTGTCGACGGCCGGAGGCGAGCCGTTCGGCATGGTCGGTGGGCAGGGCCAGGTGGTGGAGGGTGAAGAAGTCCTCGAGTACGCGGGTGTCGGCGTACTCCTCTGGGTGCTCCGCCGAGTACAGATATACGTGCGCCACTCGGTAGTCGATGGGGTGGCTTTAACGCTGTGGCCAGGGTTCCCGCTTGCCCTGGCCCCACTCACGGGTTCATCGGGGTAGGAACCGTGGGTCGGCCGTCAGGATGTACTCGCTGAGGCGTTCGCGGTTGTGGAAGGCGGAGTGTAGGAGAATGGCCAGGTCCGTTAGGGCCTTGAGGTCGGTGCTTGTGACCACGAAGGTGCCAGCCTCTGATCCGAAGTGGAGCTTGTCGACGTTTTCGGGCATGCGGGACCGGACCAGTGACTCGGCAAGGCCTTCCCAGCCGTGACCGTGGCTTTCCGCGTTCTGTTCCTCGAAAACGTCGGCGACCTTCTCCATGTCGCCGTCAAAGAGATAGAGGCAGTGCGAGCCGTCGGATTCACTGCCTTCGTCCAGTTGGAACGGGGCCAGAGCTGATGCATCGGTCATGCGGCGATGGTAGAGATCGCCGTGTCCCGACGCCGGTCCGGGTGGCTTGTCAGGATGAGCGAGCGTCCGTCCTGGCGGTGATCGCTCAGGCTGCGTCGTCTCGTTCTCGTTCGATGGCGGCGAGTCGGTTCTTGAGGCGGTAGCTGGGGCCGTTGATGGAGATGACTCCACAGTGGTGGAGGAGGCGGTCGAGGATGGCGGTGGCGAGGACTTCGTCGCCGAACACCTGTCCCCATTCGCTGAAGGTCTTGTTCGAGGTCAGGATGATCGAGCCCTTTTCGTATCGCTTTGAGATGACCTGGAAGACGAGGTTCGCCTCGGCTCGCGCGAGGGGCTGGTAGCCGACCTCGTCCAGAACAAGGACGGCCGGCCGCAGGTAGCTGCCGAGTTTGCTGGTCAGGCGTCCGGAGGATTCGGCGGCGGTGAGGTTGCGGACCATGTCGTCGAGGCTGGTGAAGTAGATCGAGTAGCCGGCCCGGCAGGCCGCGACGGCGAGAGCGACGGCGATGTGTGTCTTGCCCACCCCCGGTGGCCCGAGCAGGGCCGCGTTGGCCTTGGCCTCGACGAAGGAGAGGGTGGCGAGGTCTTTGACCTTGCGTGGGTCGAGCTCGGGCTGGAACGAGAAGTCGTAGTCATCGAGCGTTTTGTGGTGCGGCAGCCGAGAGAGCCGCAGGCCCTGGCGGAATCGGCGGTCGTCACGGACGGCGAGTTCTTCGGAGAGGACCAGGTCGATGAAGTCGAGGTAGCCCATCTTGGCCTCGTCGGCCCGCTGAGCGTATTGGGTCAGGGCCTCGGCCAGGTGGGGCAGGCCCAGCTTGGCGGCCGTGTTGCGGATGCGGGTGGAGACCAGCTCGCTCAAGACGGTTCCTTCGGCGTTCGATGGGTGGTGAAGGGGCGGGTGCCGGTCAGTTCGTCGTAGACCGACAACGGCCGTCGGCCGACCTCGACCTGGGTGGCCGCAGCCCGGTTCAGCAAGGCCAGCAGCGATCCCGTCTTTGACCCGCTGTCCTGCTGGCGGGGTGCGGGCAGGTCTCCGCCCGCTGTGACGCGGCGGCCGGCTCCGGTGGGCAGACCGTCCCAGTGCCGCTCGTCCACGACCCGGGCCCCGCGGCCAACTGCCCGCAAGTGGGTGGCCAGCAGGGTCTCTCCCTGGCGGTCAGGTGTGGTGGCATGCAGGGCGACCTGGGATTTTGTGGCCCTGATCTCGACCAGCTGTCGCGGGCGGATCCGTAGGGCCGGCACCGAGTAGAGGTTCGCTTCGAAGGCGACGAGGCAGTCTTTGCCGACGTAGCGGAGGTGTCGCTGGGCGACCACGTATGGAGTGGCCAGCAGCGGGCGGAGGGCCATGTGATCGCGGACCGCCCGCAGGCCGATGACTTCGCCGTGGGTGCCGTGGATCTTGGCCCGCCGCAGCGGGACCCAGGCGGTGAAGGCGGCGTTCATCTCCTCGATGGAGGAGAAGGCGCGTCCGGCCAGGACGTGGTCGCGGACGATCAGGACTTGGCGCTCGACCCGGCCTTTCCCAGTGGGCCGGTAGGCCGCCAAGACGTCGGGGTCGAAGTCGTAGTGCCCGGCGAATGCGACCGCTTCCGGATGCAGAGGAACGGCCTCACCAGGGGCGACGTGCCGACGGACCACGGTCTTGGTCCGGTCGTAGACGATCGACATGGGGACACCGCCGAAGTGGGCAAACGCCTGACGGTGGCAGTCGAAGAAGGTGGCCAGGTCCTGGCTGGTGGTGAAGCAGCAGAACGGATCCCGCGAGTACGACAGCGTCATGTGGAACGAGTAGACCTTCGGGATCCCGACATGCGCGAGGATCCTGCCCTCGTCACCCCAGTCCACCTGGGCCTGAGCGCCGGGCACCACCTCGAACCGGCGGTGCAGGCCGGCCAGCTCACCCGGGCTGATGCCCAGCTCCTCCGCGATCCGCGGCCTGGCCTCCTGCAAGTACATCTTCACGCGTTGGTAGTTGCCGGTGAATCCGTACTCCGCCACCAGACGCTCGTGGATCACCGCCCCCTTGAGCAGGATCTCAGCCCGCAGCATCGCATCGATCAGCGGCGCGACCTCGTCCACCACCCGCTGACGCGGCTGACCGTTCGCGGCCCTCCTCGGCGGCGCAACCGGAACCTCACCCGACAGGTACTTGGCGACCGTGCGACGGTTCAGCCCGGTCTCCCTCGCGATCTCCCGCAGGCTCATCGCACCAGACTCGTACAGACCGCGAAACCGCCTCAGCTCCAGCCACCGATGCGGGTCCAACACCACTGCCAGCCGCCCTCCGCCGATCCCCAACCGACGACAGCAGGCTCCCGGCCACGGCCCTTCAACGCATCAAGAACGGTGCACTCTCATTCGTACGAGGTGGCGCACGTTCACTTGTACGCCGACAGCGGGCGAAGGAGCCCATCGACCGTCCGGGCCTGCGGGATCTTTCCAGCAGGGCCTGGGGTGAGGTGGAGTGCCCGTCTTCCAGGAGTCGGCCGAGGTCGGTGACGAAGCCGCAGGCCCTGGCGGTGCAGTGCCGGGCGGCGACATGAGCGACGAAGTCCCCCAGCCAGGAGGGGGGATCGGCGAGCCGGTCGCGGAGGTGTTCCCCACGGATGAAGGGACGGCCAGGGTGCTTTTGCCAGCAGGCCGAGCACAGCCCCAGTCCGGCATGTCTCCGCAACTGGCCACACTCGCGGCAGGTCCTCGGAGGCTGTTTCTGTTGCCGGGGCCGTGAACAGTGGCCGCACCAACCGGTCGTCTCACGCAGATAGCCGGTCCTGCGGCAGC
>NZ_JBEPBM010000041.1:0-54380 GCF_040299205.1 Streptomyces sp. NPDC000983
CGTCGACGAGCTGGTGCGCAAGGGGTACGTCGAGCGCCGGCCGCATCCCGAGGACGCGCGTGCCCGGCTGGTCGTCCTGACCGAACGGGGCTGGGTACCGCCGGTGTCAGGACGTCGTGCAGGTGCTGCCGTTGAGGGTGAAGGCGGTCGGGGACGGGTTGGTCGTGCCCTTCGTGCCGGTGAAGCCGATCGTGACCGAGCCGCCGGCCGGGATCGTGCTCGTGTACGACGCCGGGGCGACCTTCACCGCGCCGCCCGTCTGGGACGGCACCCCGCCCCACATGTTGGTGACCGTCTGGCCGGCCGTGAAGGAGAAGGCCAGCGTCCAGCCGTTGACCGCGGCCGTGCCCGTGTTGCGGACGGTCACGTCGGCCTGGAAGCCGCCCGGCCACTCGTTGACGGTCCGGTAGGCGACCGCGCAGGTCCCGGTGGGCGGGTTGGACGTCGTGAGCGTCACCGTCGCGGAGCGGGGCGAGCGGTTGCCCGCCGCGTCCTTGGCGTAGACGGCGAGGGTGTACGCCGTGTTCGGGGTCAGGGAGGTCAGGGCGGCCGAGGTGGTGGTGGAGGCGGCGAGCGTGGTCTCCGTGGAGCCGCTGACCCGAACCACCTCGTACGCCGTCACGCCGACGTTGTCGGTGGCGGCGGGCCAGGTCAGCTGGGCCGAGGTCGAGGTCACCGCGGAGGCCGTCGGGGTGCCGGGGGCCGTCGGGGCCTGCGTGTCGGAACCGCCGCCGCCGAAGACGGTGGCCTCCTTCGAGGTCTGGGCGATGCCGTTGGCGCCGTGGAAGATGCGCTGGCCCCAGGAGCTGAGCTGGTTGGGGTCGAAGCCGATCGACAGGTCCAGGATCGGGTCCGTGTTGCCGCTCCAGGACCAGGCGAGGTAGCCGAGGTCGAGGTTCTGTGCCGCGGCCATCATGGTGTCCTCGTCCGGGTCGCCCCACTGGTCCGCGGGTCCGCCGAACTCGCCGATGAGGATGGGCAGTCGGGCCGCGACGAAGGCGTTGAGGTAGTCGGTGATCTCCGCCGCGGTGTCGAACACGCTGTACATGTGGATCGAGAAGATGAGGTTGCCGGTGGTGTCCGCCGCGTACACCGACTGGGCGTTGGCGCGCATCACGCCCTGCCAGTCCTGGCCCCAGTTCGGGGCGTCCACCATGATCGTGTGCTCCAGGCCGGCCGACCGCAGCTTCTTGATCGCGGCGATCGTCGGGGCGGTCCAGCCCGCCGGATCGGTGTTGCCCCAGGGCTCGTTGCCGATGTTGACGATGACGTAGTCCTCCTGGCCGGCCAGGACGTCCTTCAGGCCGATCCAGTAGTCCGCCGCCGAGTCGAGCGTGGCGGCCGCGGCCTCCTCGCCGTAGCCCGTGGTGTCGTGCACCTCCAGTACGCAGATCAGGCGGTTCGCCTTGCACGAGGTGATGACGGCGGCCACGTCCTGGGCGCTGTTCTTCGTCCAGCGGTGGCCGTTGGACAGGACCACCCGGACGCTGTTCGCGCCGAGGGCCTTGATGTCGGTCAGGGACTGGGTCTCGCCGGGGTACCAGGTGTGGGCGTGGTTGACGCCGCGCATCACGAAGTCGTTGCCGTTCGCCTCCAGCAGACGGCCGTCGCTGATGTGCAGGCCCGCCGCCTGGGCGGCGGGTTCCTCGGCGGCCTGGACGGGGGTCGCGCCCAGGACGAGCAGGCCCAATAGGGTGGCCAGCGCGGTCAGCAGCCTCGCCGGCACCGAGCTCATGGGTGTTCTCACTGCGACTCCAGAGAAATGAGACACGGGAAAGCTTCGGGAGATGAGCATGGGAGCGCTCCCACACAGCGCCACCCTCCATGAACCCATCCCGCCAGGGACACGTCAAGACACTGGGCGTCGCTCGATTCCCACGGGTACCGGTGCGGTGCGCAGTCCTCGGGCGAGAACCGCCGTCACAGCCAGGGACGACACCGCCATGACCGTCATCGCCCGAGCGGGGGTGGTGAGTTGGGCCACCGAGCCCGCGAGCGCCGCGCCCACGCCCTGAAAGGCCAGCATCCCGGCGGAGTGCAACCCCAGTGCGTGGCCGCTCAGTTCGTCCGGGGTCAGGGCCATCAGCCGCTCCTGCTGCACCAGGCTCGCCCCGAACCCCACGGAGGCCAGCGCCGCCGCGGCCCCGGCGAGCGGCACGGACGGGCCGAGCGCGAAGAAGGCGTACGGCGTCGCCAGGAGCACCAGCAGCGGCACCCCCAGCCGGGTGCGGGGGCCCGGTGGGAGCAGGCGGCCCACGGTCACGTCCCCGGCCAGCATGCCCAGCGCCGCGCAGGCGAACAGGGTGCCCGCGGACTCGGGGGCGTAGGAGACGAAGAGCGACTCGCAGCCCACCACCAGGCCGTTGGGGACCCACAGGGCGAGGAGGACCGTACGGCGGGGCCGCGAGGACCACAGCAGGGCGTTGGCCCGCCAGGTCTCCGCGACCGAGGGTCGGCCCGCGGCGCGCGGGGCGCGGGCGGTCAGGCCGAGGCGGACGCCGGCCGCGGCGGTCGCGTACAGCAGCGCCGACAGGGCCAGGCAGATCCGCGGGGACAGGGTCGCGACCAGGGCGCCGCCCATCGCGAAACCGGCGATCTGGGTGGTCCCGCCCATCATGTTGAACAGCGAACGCCCGCGCAGATAGCCGTCCTTGGCGAGGATCTCGTTGAGCAGGCCCCAGCGCACTCCCCCGCCCAACGAGGCGATCAGGCCCTGGGCGAGCAGCACCGCGAAGACCGACCAGATCGGCAGGCCGGGTGCGGCGAGCAGGGCCGTGGTCGCGGCGAAGGCCAGTGAGAGGCCTGTCAGGGCCGCCCTCGGGGGCAGGCGGTCGGCGCCGGAGAGGAAGAGGGAGGCGCCGAGCACCTGGGCGAGGGACGGGCCGAACATGCTCACCGCGGAGAGCAAGGGGGACTCGGTGGCGCGGTAGACGAGGGTGGCGAGGGCCAGGCCGCCCATGGTCTGGGCGGCTGTGTGGGCCGCGGAGGAGAGGAGGAGGGGGGTGAATTCGGGGGTTCGGAGGAGGGAGCGGTAGGTGGTGGCGTTCTCTGCGGGTGTGGTGGCGGATGTGGTGACGGGTGTGGTGACGGGTTCGGGGGCGGGTTCGGTTTCGTGCATGGGCGGAGTCTTGGGTGGGGTTTCGGTGGGGGGTTAATGTTTCGCGCTGACGCGAAAGGTGGGGCGGGGTTTTGGGGTGGTGGCAGGTCGACGCGGACACGCTCGCGCGCAGTCGGTTCGTGTTGTCGCCGTTCGCCGAGACCTTCGCGAGTCTGAAGCTGCTGCACGCCGGGGTGGGCGCCCATCCCGGGGAGCGGGACTGGCTGCGTGCGCACCTGCCCGGGTACCGGGCCCTGCTGGCCGCCGACCCCGTGACCGCGCTGATCGTGCGCTCCGGACTCGGGCCGGAGTGGATCGCCGACTTCCTCACGCCCACGCCGCTGGACGGGGAGAGCTTCGAGGACGGGGTCGCCCGGGTGGGCTCGGCCTCTCCCGAGGCCGCGCGCGCTCATCTCGCCATGTCCCTCGGCGGTCCGCTGCCGGCGGGGCTCGACCGGGACGATCTGCCCCGGCGGGCGGCCGGGCTGCTTCGGTACGTCTGGGAGGAGACCGTGCGCCCGGACTGGGAACGGCGGCGGCGAATCCTGGAGGCGGACGTGGTGGCCCGGACCGTGCAGGTGTCGCGGAGCGGGTGGGCGGCTGTGCTGGACTCCTTGCGGCCGGGGACCCGGTGGCTCGGGGAGAGCCGGTTCCAGGTGAACCGGCAGGAGTATCCGCCGCGGGAGATCTCGGGGGCGGAGTTGGTGTTCGTACCGGTTACGCCCAGGACGGGGTGGGTGTCCTGGGAGGAGCGGGAGCGGTACGCCGTGGTGTACCCCTGCACCGGGGTGCTCGCGGAGTCCTCCGGGAGGTTGGGTGGGCGAGGGGTGCCATCCGGGCTCGGGGCGTTGGTGGGGGGTGCTCGGGCGGGGGTGTTGGTTTTGTTGGGGGCGCCCATGAGTACGAGTCAGCTGGTCGCTGTTACCGGGCAGGGGTTGGGGTCTGTGGGGCGGCATCTTCGGGTGTTGTTGGATGCGGGGCTGGTGGAGCGGGGGCGGGCTGGGCGGGCGGTTCTGTACGTGCGGACTGCTGCGGGGGATGTGTTGGTGGAGGCGGCGGGGGCGGGGTCGGTCGGGCGGTGACCTGGGGTTCGGGTGCGGGTCGGTCGGGCGGGCGGTCACCCGGGGTCCGGGTGCGGGTCGGTCGGGCTGTGGCCCGGGGTCCGGGCGAGGTGGGGTGGGTCGCGCAGCCCGGCGCTTGCGGGGTGCCGCTGCGCCCACCCGTGCCGCCCCAGCGGCACGACTGCCCGCAGCTATGTGGGAAGCAGAGGCGGCCGCTGCCCACAGCTATGTGGGAAGCAGAGGGCCGCCGCCCGCAGCTATGTGGAAGCAGAGGGCCGCCGCCCGCAGGTATGTGGAAAGCAGAGGGCCGCCGCCCGCAGCTATGTGGGAGCAGGGGGCGGGCTAGCATCGCCGTATGACTGTAGACAGCAGCAATGGTGTTCCTCTGGAGGTCGAGATCGGGGCCCTTCAGGGGGGTTCCGCGGAGCTCGGGCAGTACGGCGGGCAGGTTGTGCTCGTGGTGAATGTGGCTTCCCGGTGTGGGCTCACGCCTCAGTACTCGGGGCTTGAGCGGCTGCACGCGAAGTACGCGGAGCGTGGGTTCACCGTGCTCGGGGTGCCGTGCAACCAGTTCCTCGGGCAGGAGCCGGGCAGCGCCGAGGAGATCGCCGAGTTCTGTTCGGCGACGTACGGCGTGTCCTTCCCGATGACCGAGAAGGTCGAGGTGAACGGCGAGGGCCGGCACCCGCTGTACGAGCGTCTGGTGGGCTTCGCCGACGCCGAGGGGCACAGCGGCGACATCCGCTGGAACTTCGAGAAGTTCCTGATCGGCCGGGACGGCCGGGTCGTCGCCCGGTTCTCGCCGCAGACCGAGCCGGACGCGGCCGAGATCGTCGCCGAGCTGGAGCGTCAGCTCGCCGCTTGACCTTCCCCCTGGGGCAGACCCGAGCTTCCTGTCACCGGGCGGACCGCGCCCGGCGACGGAGGATGGCGGCGTGGACACGGGCGAGGAACTTCTCACCATCGGGGCGTTCGCCGCGCGGGCGCGGCTGTCGACCAAGGCGCTGCGGCTGTACGACCGGCTGGGGCTGCTGGCCCCGGCACTGGTCGACGAGGTCAGCGGGTACCGCTACTACCGCTCCGGCCAGGCCGAGCGGGCCCGGCTCGTGGCGCTGCTGCGTCAGCTCGACATGCCGCTCGCGCGGATCGCCGAGGTGATCGACGCGGCGGACGGGAGCGCGGCGGCCGAGCGGCTCGACGCGTACTGGTCGGGCGTGGAGGCCAGGATCGCGGCCCAGAGGACGCTCGCCGAGTACCTCCGTGGACGACTGTCGGGGAGGAGCTCCGAGATGTACGAGAAGTTCGCGGTGGAGACGGTGGACGTACCGGCGCGGGTGGTGATCGCCGAGAAGCGGCACACCCTGGCGGACGAGCTGCCGGCGTGGATCGGGGCGTCGCTGGAGCGTCTGACGACGGCCGCCGGGGAGTGCGGCGGGGTCACGGCCCCGCCGTTCGTCGTGTACCACTCCGAGGTGTCGGCGGAGAGCGACGGACCCGCCGAGTCCTGTGTGCCGGTGGCGGACGAGGCGGCGGCCCGGGCCTGGGCTGCCGGGCGCGGGCGGAGCTGGGAGACGGTCGTACGGGTGGAGCCGGCCCGGCGGCTGGCGTACACCCGGATCGTCAAGGCCCAGGTGAGGTACCCGCAGATCCTCGCCGCGTTCGAGGCGGTGGAGGAGTGGGTCCGGCGCGAGGGTCTCGCCCTCGACGGGCCGTGCCGTGAGGTGTACTTCGCCGACTGGGCCGCGGCGGGCGCCGACGACCCGGTGTGCGACATCGCCTTCCCCGTGCGGCCCGTGGAGTGAACGACCGTGCCCGGCGGCCTCGTCACGGGGGCGCCGGGCACAGCCGAGCCCCCTCGGCAAGGACGGCGAGCTGGTCGAGAGGGCTCTTGCTTGCTGCTTGTGTAGTTGTCGGTCGTCTTCGGCCGTGGCTCAGGGAAGCTGCCCCCTCACGCCTTGACCGAGGACACGAAGGCGTTCCAGGCGTCGGTGGGGAACGCCAGTACGGGACCGTCGAGGACCTTGGAGTCCCGGACGGCCATTGCCGACACGACAGGGGACTTGATCTCGACGCATGCGCCATTGCCCTGCGAGTACGAGGACTTGACCCATGTGTCCGTGACACCCTGCTTGATTGCCATTTTCGCTCCGGTGACCAGTTGCTGAGTTGCTGTCCGCGTGCCGCGCGGGTGGCTTGAACTTCGCACGGCACGTTTGCGCCAACGCTGTTGCTCGGTGGCGTGATCGACGCTACTCGCCAACTTCGGTGTCCGGAGCGACTATTCACCCGACCGGGTGGCATATTCCATTGGCGGCTTCCGCAGGGACTGGTCGACGGTGTATCTTCCGGCGCCACACTCAGCGTGCGTAGTCCTTGGCGGCGTTCGCGATGAACTCCCGGCTCTGGTCGACGTTGTGGGCCTGCGCCCGCAGGTGCTCGTACATCACGCTGTACTTCTGCACGTCCTGCGCCTTCTCCAGGTACAGGTCGCTGGTCACGCCCTCGATGTAGACGACGCTGGAGTCGGCGGCGTCGGGGAACTCCAGGATCGCGTACTGGCCGCTGACACCGGGATGGGCTCCCATGGTGAACGGGATGACCTGCACGGTGACATGGGGCAGCCGGGACATCTCGATGAGGTGCTCCAGCTGCTCGATCATGACGTGCCGGCTGCCGACCTCGCGGCGCAGCGCGGCCTCGTCCAGCACGGCCCACAGCCGAAGCGGGTTGTCGGGGGCAGAGATACGTTCCTGTCGGCGCAGGCGCACCTGGACGCGCTTGTCGATGTCGCCCGGCGCCACCTCGGGCAGGGCGCCCTGGATCAGCGCCTCGGCGTAGCTCTTGGTCTGGAGCAGCCCGGGCACCACCTGGGGGTCGTACACCCGCAGGCTGGCCGCGTCGGTCTCCAGGCCGATGTAGACGCTGTACGGGATGTCGCCGAAGGAGTGCCACCAGCCCTGCTGGCGGGAGTCCTTGGCCATCTGCATCAGGGAGTCGACGATCCGGACGTCCTCGACCTCGTAGACCCCGCACAGGTCGCGCACGTCGCGCTGGCTGATGCTGCGGCGGCCGTTCTCCAGGCGGCTGATCTTCGACTGGGAGACCAGCAGCCGCTCCGCCACCTCCTCGGCCGTCATGCCCTTGAGCTCGCGGAGCCGGCGCAGCTCCTGGCCGAGTCGGCGTCGCCTGACAGTGGGATTGACATTGGACGCCACGGGACGTGCACCTCCGGCTGCGTACTGCTTGCGACTTTGCGTATCTGCTGTTGAGCAGATTGCCACCAAGGTGCTTTCTACCGCTGGGAAACGGTGGATATGCGCTGCATACACGCCAGTTCGGGCCGTAACTTCACGGGGTCCGCACATGCGGCCGCGCGGGGCGGCGGGACCGTGTCGTCGTCCGGACACATACGATCCCGCCACCCCGCGCGGACCAGCGGCTCCCGAACCGGGCCTTGGGGTGGTGCGCTGCCTTGCCGCGGCCGCGTCGTGGAACTGCGGCTCAGTGAGCCACGACGCGTGCCATCGAGCCTCGGCGTGGTTGCATCGGAACGCCTCGAGCGGGTTCCGGTGCCGCCCTGCCACCCGGGGCCGGCTGGCGGCCCGCCGGGGCGGGGCTGCGTCGCGGCTGCGCCGCGACACCGTTCTGGACGTCCATCACCGCGTGCGCGACGAGGCCGCCCATGGGGTCGTGCCTGATCAGGTCCCGCAACCGGGAGCGTGAGGAGCGACCCTCGTTGCCCGGGTACAGGTGCTTGCCGAGACCGACCGCGTGCGCCAGTGCGGCGAGCGCCGCGGTCCGCGGGTCCGGCGGTACGCCGGTGCGGATCGCGGAGTCCAGCCGGGCCCTGATCTCCCGGCTGATGTCGGTGTCCGTCGCCTGGTAGCGAGTCGTCGGCAGCACCCCGCACATCTGTCCCGGAACGGCGGCGACCATGCCGCACCGCTCCAGATGCGAGAGGTACGTCTGACGCAACCCCAGCCGGGGCCCGCCGATCCAGTGGACCGCCCGTACGGGAGCGCCACGCCTGCGCAGCAACTCCAACGCACAGTCCAAAGTCGGATCTCCTGTCGGCCGTGGTGCCACCACGGCGATACGATCCCCGTCTGGGGCTATCCGTCCGGCCAGCGCCAGCTCCACTAGCTGCGCTCCGGCCAGACCGAGGTCGAGCGACTGCGGCTGTGCAGTGGTACCCGTGGCCGGGTCCAGTGCCAGCAGCAGAAGCTCCTCCGGAATTGTTCTGCGGCTCCTGCCCATCCATGCCTCCCCGCGTGGATGAAAGACAGGGTGACCCCTCTCACATTGGTCTGTCGAGGGTGCGTGACCTGTTCGTAGTGGAACCAGTAGGTATGTCGTTCTCGTCTACCGCATCAGCCGGGGCCGCACACAGGACACTGGTACATGGTTCGGACAGTGCCGGGAAGCGGTGTCCGATGCGGCGGCGGTTCAGACGGATCACGGATCAGACGGTTTAGGAGGCATCGGTGGCGGGCGAGTCCCCCGACAGTTCGAAGCAGCGCGAGTCGTCGGCAGAAACGACGTCGGGGAGCGCGGGTCCGGTTCCGGAAGCCAGGAACGAATCCTCCGACCCCCGTCTGGCCATGTCCCGCGGTGGCGCGTCCCGCGGGGGCGTGGACACGGCGACCCGGGTGCTGTCGGCGCGTGATCTGGCGGACGCCAGGGCCGTTCCGGAGCCGTCGGGGGCGTCGGACGAGTCCGAGGAGCCCGAGGAGTCGAAGAAGCCTGTGGCCGAGGGCGGCCCCGCGAGCGACTCCGGGCCCGTGAGCGGCTCCGAGCCCGCATCCGATTCCGAGACCGACGCGGGCGCCGAGGACGAGGCCGACCCGGATTCCGGCGGCGAGCCGGCCGTACCCAAGGCCGGGAACGACCGTCTGCGGGCCGCTGTGGCCGCCTGGGTGGCGACGGGCGACGAGAAGGAGCCGCCGACCGCCGGGGAGGCCCCTGAAGCCGCGGACGGGCCTGAGAGCGGCTCTGAGGCCACGGACGGGCCCGCGGACGGTCCAAAGGACGCCGAGGCGGAGCCGGAGGCCCTGGAGGGCTCCGAGGACGCCGAGGCGAGCGAGCCCGGCGCGCGGGCGACCGAGGCGGACGCCGACGACGACGCGCCCGCCGACGACGAGGCTCCGGAGGACAGCGCGTCCACCGGCGGGGAGGTGGAGGACGACACCGACACCGAGACCGACACCCGGAGTGACGCAGCGGCCGAGCCCGAGGTTGAGGCCGAGCCGGAATCCGACGCGGACGCCTCGGACACCGAGCCGGACGAGAACGCCCCCAAAGCCCCGGCCACCGCCGACGCGGACACAGGCGCGGACACGGACGCGGACACGGACGCCGACAAGGTCACCGACACCGGTGACACCGACGCGCCCGCCCCCGCCCCCCGCGCCAAGGTCGTGGACCAGCCGACCACCGCCATCCGCCTCCGCCCGTCCGCGGACCGGACCGGCACGGCCGAGCCCGGCACGGACAAGCCCGGCCCGGGCAAGGGCACCGCGGACAGGCCCGCCGCCGACGAGCCGGCCGCAGGCAAGTCCACCGCGGCCGAGCCGGCCGCGCCCAAGCCCCCCAAGCCCTCCGCCCCCGCGACCCCGCCCCCCGCCGGCCCGCCCCCCGTGGACCGCGCCACCAGCCGCTTCGTCGCGCTCAAGCCCGACGTCACCGCGCACGTCCCGCAGGTCGGGCCCGAGCGCACCACCCAGCAGCCGCTGCCGCCCAAGCCGCCGCTGGACCTGCTCGCGGAGCTGACCAACACCCCGCCGCCGCCGGAGACCCCGGTCCGCACTCTGGTCAGGCGGGTCAAGATCTGGACGCCGCTGGTGCTGCTGCTGGTGATCGTCTTCGCGATCGCGCAGGCCGTGCGCCCGGTGCCGACGCCCACCCTGGAGCTGACCGCGAAGTCGTCGTTCACCTTCGAGGGCTCGAAGGTGGACATCCCCTGGCCCGCCGACGGCCAGGCCGCGCTCGATGTGCAGGGCATCGGTTCGTTCGGCTCCTCCGGTGAGCAGAAGCCCGTCCCGATCGCCAGTGTCGCCAAGGTCATGACCGCCTATGTGATCCTGCGCGACCACCCGCTCAAGAGCGGCGCCGAGGGTCCGAAGATCCAGATCGACCAGACCGCGGAGGAGCAGTCCGACGCCGGTCAGGAGTCGACCGTGGACGTCACCGCAGGTGACGCCATCACCGAGCGGGAGGCGCTGGAGAGCATCCTGATCGCGTCCGCGAACAACGTCGCCCGGCTGCTCGCCCGCTGGGACGCCGGCTCGGAGAAGGCGTTCGTGGCGAAGATGAACGCCGCCGCCGAGGACCTCGGCATGAGCGACACGACGTACACGGACCCCTCGGGGCTGAACGACACGACGGTCTCCACGGCCGTGGACCAGGTGAAGCTGGCCAAGGCCGCGATGGAGCAGCCGGTCTTCCGCGAGGTCGCCGCGATGATGTCGTACGACGACTACAAGGGCCAGAACCACGGCAACTGGAACCAGCTCGTCGGCAGCAACAACGTGGTCGGCATCAAGACCGGCACCACCACCTCCGCCCTCGGCAACCTGGTGTTCGCCGCGAAGAAGGAGGTCGACGGGGAGATGCGGACCATCGTCGGGGCCGTGGTGCGCCAGCCGGACTCGGGCAGCGGCATCCTGGCCGCCGCGCTGAACTCCGGCGACCAGCTGATCCGGGCCGCGCAGGGCGCGCTGGAGTCGGCGACGCTGCTGAAGAAGGGCGACGTCGTCGGATACGTCGACGACGGTCTCGGCGGCCGTACCGCGGTCGTGGCGACCGAGGACGTCAAGGCGGCCGGCTGGGCGGGTCTGAAGGTGGAGCTGGACTTCACCGCGGACGCCGTGCCGCACGAGGCGAAGGCCGGCACCAAGGTCGGCACGCTCACCGTCGGCGACGGCGGTACCGCGGGTGCCGTCAAGGTGCCGGTGGCCCTGCAGAGCGATCTCGTCGAGCCCGGGTTCACCGCGAAGCTGACCCGCATCACCTGAGCGGCACCTCCTCGCAGCCCGCCGTCGGCCGCCCCACCCCGGGAGCCGCGCGGCGGGCTGCGTGCTAGCGTCACGAACCGGGTCGGCCGCCGCTCACAAGGCACGGCCAGGAAAACCTCAGGGACACGGCCGACAACACGCGGGAAACAGCGCGCGGCCGGAACAGAAGACCGGACACCACGGGAGAGCCTCAACAGTGGCCGCTGCGGAGCCCACACGCGCCGACGACGCCGATCCGGAACCGGGGAACGGCCCGCGAATACGCGTGCCCGCGCCGCGTTACGAGGAGCCCTCCGGCTCCCCCGACGAGGACCCGCCCACCGGGGCGAAGGCCCTGCTGCTCACCGTGCGTGAGCGGCTGCTGCGCCACCCGGTGCTGTCCGTCACGGCGCTGGCCGGGGTCCTGCACATCGTCTGGTTCTTCACCTTCGCCAACAGCGGCGGCGACCTCGCGGCGCAGGACGCCTGGGCCGAGTTCGTCGGCCGGCACCCCGACTCGGCGTACAACCTGGCCTGGTACGGCGGGATGCACCCGGTGTCGTACAGCGTGGTCTCGCCGTATCTGATGTCGGTGCTCGGTGTGCGGACCACGATGATGATCGCCGGGACCGTCTCCGCCGGGCTGCTCACCCTGGTGCTGCTGCGCGGGCGGGCCGTCCGCAATCCGCTGTGGGCCTCGCTGGCCGGGGTGTTCGCGCTGCTGTGCAACGCGGCCTCGGGGCGGGTCACCTTCGGGCTCGGCATGATGTTCGCGCTCGGCACGGTGGCGGTCGTGTTCTGCTGGCCGTACCGCTGGCGCTACAAGCGGTGGGCGAAGGCGCTGTGCGCCGCGCCGCTGGCCACGCTCGCGACGATGGCCTCGCCGGTCGCCGGACTGTTCGTGGGTCTGGTCGCGGTGGCGATGTTCCTGCAGAAGCGGCGCCCGGGCGCCTGGGCGCTGGGGCTCGCGCCGGCCGCGGTGGTCGGCGTGTCGGCGTGGCTGTTCCCCTTCTCCGGCACGCAGCCGATGACGGTCGCCTCGGCGCTGCTGCCGTTCCTCTCCGCGGTCCTGGTCGCCGTCCTCGTCCCCAAGGAGTGGACGACGGTCCGGCTGACCTCGGCGGTGTACGCGCTGTCGGTGCTGCTGGTGTGGCTGATCAGTTCGCAGATCGGCTCCAACATCACCCGGCTGTCGATGCTGTTCGCGGGGGTGGCGCTGGTGGCGGCGCTGCCGTTCACGGTGCCGCGCTCGCGCAAGTGGTACGCGACGGTGCTGGCCGTGGTCGGGTTCACGGTGTGGATCGGGGTGAAGTCGGTGGTCGACATCGTGCACACCACCCCGGCCGCCTCCTGGGCCCGTGAGCTGGCGCCGCTGGTCAACGAGCTCCAGGAGGTCGGCGCCGAGAAGGGCCGGGTGGAGGTCGTACCGGCCCGCTCGCACCGTGAGGCGTCCGCGCTGGCGCCGTACGTGAACCTGGCCCGCGGCTGGAACCGGCAGGCGGACATGGAGCGCAACCCGCTCTTCTACGACGACACCCTGAACTCGGCGAACTATCTGGAGTGGCTCAGGCGCTGGGCCGTGCACTACGTGGTGGTGCCCCAGGACGAGCCGGACGGGGGCGGCGAGCGCGAGCGGGAGCTGGTGCAGCGCGGGATGCCGTATCTGAAGCAGGTGTGGGGCGACGCCAACTGGCAGCTGTTCGAGGTGATCGACCCGACGCCGCTGGCCGAGCCGAACACGGTGGTGGAGCGGGCCGAGCAGGGCGAGTGGACGATGCGGGTGAGCGAGCCGGGGCGGGTGCTGATCCGTATCCCGTACTCGCCGTGGCTGAGCATCGTCGACGCCGAGGGCAGGAAGCTCGACCCGCCGGAGGAGACCGAGGCGTCCAAGGACCGGTCCGACGGGGAACCGAGGACGTACGACAACGTCAACGGCTGCCTGATGGAGACCGAGGAGGACGCGCTCGGGGACCGGTGGACGATGCTGGTGGCCCCCGAGGCGGGGACGTACCGGCTGGCGGCGCCCTACGACGTGCCGCGCGGCACGCCCTGCCCGGACGAGCTGAAGTAGCTCCTCCCCCGTCTGACCCGCCTCCCTGGGCCGGCCGGGTCAGCGCAGCCGGTCCACGTACCGGTCGGTGCCGGGGACCGTGGGGATGAAGGGGGCGAGCAGTTCGACGCGGCCGAGGCCCTCGGTGCTCTCGGGGCCGAGGTCCGTGAAGTGCGGGTCCCAGCACTCCCCCGGCTCCTCCTCCAGGAACCACAGCAGGGTCAGCCGGGTGTCGACGCCCTCGACCTGCTTGACGTAGGTCATCCGGTCGCCGGGCAGAGGGGTGGGCCGGAAGACGGTCACCATGGCGGCCGGGGAGCCCGCGAGGCGCTTGGGCAGGTGCCGCGTGCGCAGCCACTCCAGCAGTTCGGCGCGCTGCCCGGCCGACTCCGCGTCGATCACCTCCAGCACCAGGCCCCGGTAGGGGTGGTCCAGTGCGTGGAGGTCGCGGGGGCCCGCCGCCCCGTCCCGGTAGACGGTCGTCTCGTGGTCCTGGAACGCGGTGAAGACGTGGGTGCGCTCGCGGTGGACGCGGGCGTCGCGGTTGAGACGCTTGTTGATCGCGACGGTCCACCTCATGTGGTCGTCGTAGCGGCCGGCGGTGATCCAGTAGGTGGAGAGGTAGCAGCCGGCGGTGACGGGCCGGGCGACGGCGGAGTCCTCGGGCCGGCGCAGCAGCTGGAGCTCGCGGGTGGCGACCCAGCGGCGGCCGGCGTACATCCACGGCATGGCCATGGCCCCGGCGTAGTAGTGGTCGTCCTCGTACCAGCGGTTGTAGGCGTACTCATGGCCCGGGTGGGGTTCGACCATGGTGATCAGGGCGTGGCCCGGGTGGACTCCGTACGGGCCGACGGAGGCCAGCTCGGCGTAGACCTCGCTGCGGGTGTCGTCGCTCATGCGGTTCCCCTTTCCTGCGGTCGCCCATACTCTGACGGACCGTCAGATTCAGCGCCAGGGTCGGGAGGGGTCGGGATGTCACCGTTGGCGGGCAGGACCGTGGTCGTGTCGGGGGTCGGGCCGGGGCTGGGGCACCAGGTGGCGGCTGCGGTGGTGCGGGACGGGGGGAACGCGGTGCTCGGGGCACGGACCGGGGCCGCGCTGGCCAGGAGCGCGCGGGCGATCGACCCGGACGGGGCGCACACCGCGTACCGGACGACGGACATCACCGACGAGGGGCGGTGCGAGGAGTTGGCGGGGCTGGCGGTGGAGCGGTTCGGGCGGATCGACGCGGTGGTGCACGTGGCCGCGCTGGACAGCCACTTCGGGGGGCTGGCGGACGCGGACTTCGCCACCTGGCAGTCGGTGCTCGACGTCAACCTGCTGGGGTCGCTGCGGATGACCCGGGCCTGTCTGCCGGCGCTGAGGGAGCGGGGCGGCTCGGTGGTGTTCATCGGCACGCAGTCGGCGGTGGCGGCGCCCTCGCAGGTGCGGCAGGCCGCGTACGCCGCCTCCAAGGGGGCGCTGACCAGCGCCATGTACTCGCTGGCGCGGGAGCTCGGGCCGCACCGGATCCGGGTCAACACCGTGCTGCCGGGGTGGATGTGGGGGCCGCCGGTGCAGGCGTACGTGCGGTTCACCGCGGAGTCGGAGGGGGTCGACCCGGCGGTGGTCCGCAAGCGGCTCTCGGACCGGATGGCGCTGCCGGAGCTGGCCACGGACGCGGATGTGGCCGACGCGGCCGCGTTCCTGGTGTCGGACCGCTCGAAATCGATCACCGGACAGTCGTTGCTGGTCAACGCGGGGGAGCTGATGCGATGAGTTCACATACATAAACCAGAACCATCATCGCGAATACTTTTACCTCCCTTTGACCTTACGCCAGCTTGTCGTGTCCACGAGGCAGCGCCCACGATGAGCGCCGGGCTGAACCCTGGGAGGGCGCACATGAACGGTCTCGACTGGGCCGTGCTCATCGGCTATTTCGGCGTGATGGTGGCGATCGGCATCTGGTCGCACAAACGCGTCGACAACGTGAGCGACTTCTTCACCGCCGGCGGGAAGATGCCCTGGTGGCTCTCCGGCATCTCGCACCACATGTCCGGCTACAGCGCGGTGATGTTCACGGGCTACGCGGGCATCGCCTACACCTACGGCGTGACCTCGTTCGTCACCTGGTCGTTCCCGATCGCCCTGGGCATCGCCATCGGGTCGAAGCTGTTCGCCCCGCGGATCAACCGGCTGCGCTCCCGGCTGCACGTCGCCTCGCCGCTGGAGTACCTGAAGAACCGGTACGACCTGAAGACGCAGCAGGCGCTGGCCTGGTCCGGGATGCTGCTGAAGATCGTGGACGTGGGCGCGAAGTGGGCGGCGATCGCCACGCTGCTGTCGGTGTTCACCGGGATCTCCCTGAACCAGGGCATCCTGATCACCGGTTCCATCACGGCCGTCTACTGCACGATCGGCGGACTGTGGGCGGACGCGCTCACCGAGCTGGGCCAGTTCGTGATCCAACTGCTCGCCGGTGTCGCGATGTTCGTCGCCGTGGTCGTGGAACTGGACGACAAGGGCATCGGGTTCTTCGGCGCCTGGGACGAGCCGGAGCTCCAGGGGCACGGCGAACCGCTGGTGGGGCCGTACGGCACGGTCTTCCTGCTGGCGTTCCTGTTCATCAAGCTGTTCGAGTACAACGGCGGCATGCTCAACCAGGCGCAGCGCTACATGGCGACCCCGAACGCCAAGGAGGCGGAGCGGTCGGCGCGGCTGTCGGCGGCGCTGTGGCTGATCTGGCCGCTGGTGCTGTTCTTCCCGATGTGGATGTCGCCGCTGCTGGTCGAGTCGCAGAAGCCGGACGGCTCGGACTCCTACGGCCTGATGACGGAACAGCTGCTGCCGCACGGTCTGCTGGGCCTGGTCATCGTCGGCTTCTTCTCCCACACCATGGCGATGTGCTCCTCCGACGCCAACGCCATCGCGGCCGTCTTCACCCGGGACTGCGCCCCGGTGATCTGGCGCCGGGCACGGGCCTGGAGCGAGGGGCAGGGGCTGCGGGTGGCGCGGGTCGCCACGGTGGTCTTCCTCGGCCTGTCGATGGCGGCGGCGACCCAGGTCAACTCGCCGACCTTCGGAGACATCATCACCGTGGTGATCAAGTGGGTGGCCGGTCTGATGGGCCCGATGGCGATCCCGATGATGCTGGGCCTGCTGCGGCCCTTCCGCCGCTCCGGTCCGACCGCGGCGCTCACCAGCTGGTCGATGGGTCTGCTGGCCTTCTGGCTGGTGAACTACCCGATCCACTGGAACGTCGACGCCGGGGTGCCGCTGCAGTACCAGGTGTCGGTGCCGCTGGCCGTGTCGCTGGTCCTCTACATCCTGATCGGCTTCCTGAAGCCGGAGGACACCCCGGAGCGGCTGGCGATCATCGACCGGATCAACTCCGACGACGACGGCGCGGCCGCCGCGGTGCCGGTGCCGCGGCCGGCGGACGGGACGGAGGACGTGGTGGTGACGCGGGTCAAGGACTGAGGCAACGGGCTGTCCGCGTACGGCGATGGCCCCGCTTCCCCGGCTTCACGGGGTCGCGGGGCCATCGCCGTGGCCGTCCGGGTCAGCCGCGCAGCACGCGGCCCTGCTTGTCGGTGCGGTCGTTGCTGGTGAGGAAGATGATGCCGTCGATCAGCGCCCAGATGCCGAGGCCGCCGCAGGTGAGGAGCTGGGCCACGCCCACGCCGACGGAACCGACGTAGAAACGTCCTATGCCGAGGGTGCCGAGGAAGATCTGGAGAAGCCCCGCCACGACCTTGGACTTGTCGGAGTAGGGGCGGCCGAGCGGGTCGACGCCGTAAGGGGCCTGGGGAGTGGGGACGGTCATGAGTACTGCTCCTGATGCTTTTGCGTGAGACTTCGGAACGGAATGTCCACATGGGCAGGAGGTACGTACGTCATGCGTCGATGCCTCGGCACGCTTGACGCGGCACGCGGCTGTTCCCCCTGTGAGGGGTGAGCATAAAGAGATCACGAGGCCCGGCGGGATACCTGCGAAAAGATCGTTCCGGTTCCGTGATCAGAAGCCCGGGTCAGGGCGCGACGAGATTGCGGGCCACGGTCCACACGACGGCGGTGGCGAGGATCGCGTACTGCGTACGCCGGCCGAAGCGGGGTCCCCAGCGGCGGCCGCGCAGGCCCTCCCAGGTCCAGCGGGCCAGCAGCGCGAGGGCGAACGGGGCGGTGAGCAGCAGGAGTCGGTTGTCCAGCCACGCCTGCGCGAAGTGACCGTGCATCAGGTCGTACACCATGCGGGTCCCCCCGCAGGCGGGGCAGAGCAGGCCCGTCGCCCAGCGGAACGGGCACTGCGGCAGCAGGTGTCCGGGTTCGTGCGGGTCGGTGGTGTAGAGGTACGCGGCACCGGCCGCCCCCGCCGCGAGGACGGCGAGGGGTGCGGCCTTCGTCGCGTCAGCCGCCACGCAGCACTCGGCCGTTGGAGTCGGTGGTCTCGTTGCTGGTGAGCAGGATGATGCCGTCGATCAGCGCCCAGATGCCGAGGCCGCCGCAGGTGAACAACTGGCCGAGGCCCATGCCTACGTGGCCTATGTAGAAGCGTCCGACGCCGAGGGTGCCGAGCACGAACTGGAGCACACCGGCGACGATCTTGGACTTGTCGGAGTAGGGGCGGCCGAGGGGGTCGTAGCCGTAGGGGGCGTAGGGGTCGCCGGTGAAGCTGCCGGGCGGGACGGCGCCGGGGTAGCTGCCGGGGGGGACGGCGCCGGGGTAGCCGCCGGGGGGCGGGTACCCCTGGTATCCGTAGCCCGGCTGCTGGTAGCCGCCGGGGGGCTGCTGGCCCTGCTGCGGGCCGCCGGGGTAGCCGTATCCCGGCTGCTGGCCCTGCTGCTGGGGGCCGCCGGCCGGAGGGGCGCCCGGGTAGCCGTATCCCGGCTGGGGCGGCTGCTGGCCTTGCTGCGGCTGGTCTTGCTCGGACACCTGGTTCTCTCCCCCGATGGGACACATGCGTGATCAGGTCATCTTGCAGCAGACGTCGACCGGGGGTAAAGCCGGTCAGGCCCTCGGGTACCGGGCCAGCCAGCCCGGGGAGGAGCCCGCGGGTCCGTGCAGGGCCGGGCCCTGGGTCATCTCCATGGCGAAGTCGTCGGCGAGTTCCAGGACCGTGGGGCGGCCCTCCAGTTCGGCCAGCCAGGCCGGCGGGAGGGCCGTCTCGCCGTGCAGGGCGCCGAGCAGCCCGCCGGTGAGGGCGCCCGCCGCACCGGAGGGGCCGTCGTGGTTGACCGCCAGACACAGGCCGTGCCGGACGTCCTCGCCCACCAGGGCGCAGTACACGGCCACCGCCAGCAGGCGCTCCGCGGTCCCGGGGCCCGCCAGCTCCGCCACCCGGTCCGGTGTGGGCATGCCCTGCCGGACCGCGCCGAGCGCGTGCTGGAGCGCGTCCGAGACGGGCTGGTGTCCGGGGCGGGCCGCCAGCAGCGCCAGCGACCGCTGCACCGCGCCGTCGAGGCTCTCGCCGCAGGCCAGCCCGTGCACGATCACCGCGTACGCGCCCGCCGTGAGGGAGGCGACCGGGTGGCCGTGCGTCTGGGCCGCGCACTCGACGGCCAGCTGCGCCACCAGTTGCGGCTCCCAGCCGACCAGCAGCCCGAACGGCGCCGAGCGGGCCGCCGCCTCCGGTCCGGCCTCGCCCGGGTTCTTCGGCGCCTCCGGCGTGCCCATGGTCTCGTCGCCGAGTCCGAGCAGCAGCGACCGCGCGGGGTCGCGCCGGGCGTAGAGCCACTCCTCCCGGGCCAGCCAGCCGGCGTCCTTGCGCCGCTCGTCCGGGCCCCAGTCGCGCTGGGTGGCCGCCCAGCGCAGGTACGCCCGGTGCAGGTCGGTCGGCGGGTGCCAGGCCCCGGTGTCCCGCCGGACCTGCGCCCGGATGAGCCCGTCGACGGAGAAGAGGCTGAGCTGGGTGAGGTGGGTGACCGCGCCGCGGCGCCCGTAGGCGACGCCCAGGTCGGTCAGTCCCTCGGCGCCGTGGGCGGCCCTGATCTCCGCGAGGCTCAGGGCGTTCACGGGCGCGCCGAGCGCGTCGCCGACGGCCACGCCGAGCATGGTGCCGCGCACCCTGCCGCGGAAGTCCTGCTGTTCGGAGCGGCCCCAGACGGCACCGGCTGTCGCACCCATCCAGACCTCCCCGGGGCTCCGTCCGTGCGTAGAGCTCAGCACTGTAATCGAACGGGAAAGGTCGGTTCGGGGTCAGGTGACGTATGCGTGGGGTGCGGCAGTGGTCATGAATTGATCGGTATCGCTCATCGATCGGGGGGTTCGTTCCGGGGGCGGGGCGGAGGGCCGGGCGGGACGGTTACCGGGGTGGGTGGTGGGGGGCTGCTGTTCCCGCTTCGTCCGCTGCGACCCGGGTGGATGAGCCCAGGGCTCGGTGGACCAGGGCTCGCTGTGCGCGGGCCCAGGTGTAGTCCGGGCGGGCCGCCAGTACGCGGTCCAGGTCGGCCAGCGCCTCCTCGTGGCGGCCCAGTTGGGCGAGGGTGGCGCCGCGGCTGGCCCGTGCCGAGGAGTACTCCGGGTCCAGGGCCAGCGCCCGGTCGAGGTCCGCCAGGGACTCGGGGCCGCGGCCGGCGGCGCGCAGGGCGTCCCCGCGCTCGCAGAGCCCCCAGGCCCAGTCGGGGTCCACGGTGAGCGCCCGGTCCAGGTCGGCGAGTTGCCGTTCGCTCTCGCCCAGCGCCCGCCACACCCGGGCCCGGCGAGCGAGCGCCCAGGTGTAGTCGGGGTTCAGTTCCAGTGCCCGGTCGAGGTCGGCCAGCGCCGCCTCGGGGTCGCCGGCGCGCAGCCGGGTGGCGCCCCGGGAGGCCCAGGCGAAGTCGAGCGCGGGGTCCAGGCCGATGGCGTGGCCGAGGTCCCGTACGGCTTCGTCGTGGTGGCCGAGGATGCGGTGGTACTCGCCGCGCACCGCGCTCCAGCGGGCGTCGTCCGGGGTCAGGGCGAGCGCCCGGTCGAGGTCGGCCACGGCGGCCTCGTAGTCGCCGAGTTCGGCGTGGGTACGGGCCCGGCCCCGGTGGGCGCGGGGGTCGCCGGGGTCGAGGGCGACGGCCCGGCCGAACTCGGCGAGGGCCTCCCGGTGCGCACCCGAGTCCCGCAGCGCGCCGCCGCGTACGGTACGGGCGCGAGCCTCGGCGCCGGCGTCCAGGCGGGCGCCGCGCAGCAGCCGGCCCAGCGCCGCCGCCGTACCGCCCTCGGCCAGCGCCCCGCCCAGCTCTGCGCCCCAGCGGGCGGCCTCCCCCGCCTCCGCGTCCGCGCCGGCGTCCGCCAGTGCCCCCGCCCACCGGGCCGCCGTGGCGTCCCCGGCGTCGCAGGCGGCGGCGAAGTCCCGCAGCACCTCCGCCGGTGCCTGCCGCCCGCACAGCCGGTGGTAGGACTCCGCGAGGCGCAGCTCCCGCCACTCCTCGTCCGCCCACAGCTCGTCCGGGGTCCGGCCCGCCTCGGTCTCGGCGCGCCACGCCCCGAACGCCTCGGCGAGCGCGTGCTGGCGCCGGGCCCAGCCGCGCGGGGAGCGCCGGCGTTCGCGACGCAGCATCGGCGCGCGGACGACGTCGTGGTAGCGGAGGCGTCCGTCGTGCTCGGTGACGAAGGGCAGGGAGCGCAGCCAGTCGTACAGTTCGTCGGCCTCGTCCTCGTCGCACTCGACGAGGGCGCGCAGGACGTCCGCGTCGAGCCGGCGGGGCAGGGCGCAGGCCAGGGCGACCCGGCGGCGGCGCCGGTCGGGCTCCCAGCGCAGGAACCGTTCGACGGCGCTCGCACTGGGGTCGCCGATCTCGTCCAGGCCGGCCGGTCGGGCCTCGGCCAGCGTGGAGACCAGGACCGGGAGTCCGCCGGTGAGCCGGAGGACCTCCTCGACCACCGGTTCGGCGACGACGCCGCGCGCGGCGAGCAGGCCGCGGGCCTCGGCGTCGGTGAACGGTTCCAGGGGCAGCACGGTCGCCGGTTCCAGGCCGCTCCAGCGGGCGCTGTCCAGGGGGTGCTGTCCGGCGGTGACCACGACGACGGCCGAGGGCAGGTCGCCGTACTCCTCGGGGCGGGTGAGGACGGAGTGGAGCCAGGGGTCGAGGAAGGGGCCGGTGCGTTCGTAGGTGTCGAGGAAGAGGACGATCCAGTCGAACGCGGAGGCGGCGGCGCGCAGTTCGTCGAGGAGGACGGGGGTGAGGGCGCGCTCCGGGGCGAGCACCAGGTCGACGTCCTCGGGGGAGCGGAAGCGGGCGCCGAGTCCGGCGCGCAGCCGGTCCGCGTTGCGCGCGAGCCGGTCCACGGGTACCGCGCGGGTGACGAGGGAGGCGCCCGGCACGGCCGCGTCCAGCAGGCCCAGGCCGAGTTCCACCGCCGCCCGGCCGCCCTCCGACGGCGCCTCCTCCTCGGCGGCGAGGAGGGCGAGCGCGGCGGCCTCCGCCTCGTGACGCCGCTCCCGGTACAGCGCCAGCCGTCGCTCCAGTTCCTTCAACCGCCGCCCCTGATCGCGGAACTGACGGCACATCGCCTCCAGCGCCTCGGGCACGCTCGCCGCGTTCTCGTCGACCCGGGCGGTCAAAGCGCCGCGCTCACGCGCCAGTTGGCCCAGCTCGCGGAGCAGGAAGGTCTTGCCGACCCCGGCGCCGCCGTGCACGTGGAAGCGGAAGCGGTGCCGCGGGTCGGTCGCCGGGATGTCGAAGTTCCCCACGAACAGGGCGCGTTCGCTCTCCCGGCCCACGAACGCCGTCCGTGCGCGCCGCTGGATCAGCTCCTGCAACGACGGTTCCGCCTGCGTCATGCGTGCGTCCCTCCAGTCCGGCCGGTCCGCGCTCCATTCTGGCTCAATCGATCTGGATCACACGGCCCCGGCCCGGGGAAGATGGCCGTCATGGCCTCGACACCCCCACCCGGCGCACTCCGCCTCACCGCGACCCTGCTCACCGCGAGCGTCGCCCTCTACATGGCGCTCGTCGCCTTCGGGAACATCACCGACTTCGGTACGAACCAGCAGTTCGTACGGCACGTCCTGGCGATGGACACCACGTTCAAGGACGACGACCTGATGTGGAGAGCCGTCACCAGCAAGGGACTTCAGGACGCGGCGTACGTCGCGATCATCGTCTGGGAGACCGTCGCCGCGCTCGTCCTGGTCTACGGCACCTGGCTGTGGGCCCGCGAGGGCGACCGCGGCGCCCGGCGCTGGTCCACCTACGGACTGCTCATGGTGATGCTGCTGTTCGGCGCCGGGTTCATCGCGATCGGCGGCGAGTGGTTCGCCATGTGGCAGTCCGGGGACTGGAACGGGCTGGACGCCGCCACCCGGGTCTTCCTCTTCAGCGGCCTGGTGCTGCTGGTCAACCACCTTCCGGGCACCCGGGACGCCTGACCGGGCCGGTCGTCTACTTCACGACCGTCACAGGCGTGCCCGCCGTCCCGAACTTCCACAGGGCCGAGCCGTCGCCCGCCCGCATCCGGACCCCGCCCGTGGTGGCGTCCTCGGCGGGGGGCGGCGGCGAGGAGCCGTCCACGGCGTTGGAGAAGGCGATGTTCACGCCGGACTTCGCCGCGAAGTACACGACGTGCTCGATCTCCACGCCGTCCGAGCCGGTGGTCGCCTCCGTGCGGGTGCCGACGGTGTAGCGGCCCGGGTCGGGGTCGACGGTGCCCGGCCACACCACGAACGTACGGCGGGCGGAGTCACTGGCGTCGACCAGCCACACCCGCCGCTCGTCGAGCGAGTACACGATCCGGCGGCCGGAGCCGGAGCCGTCGGGGACCTTGGCCGGACGGGCGGCCGACTCGGTGGGCGCCGGCGTGGCGGTGGCCGGGGCGGTGGCGCTCGGCCGCTCGGTCACGGCGGTGGGCCGCGTGCCCCGGTCGGCCTGGACGGCCAGGACGACGACCGCGACGAGAGCCCCCGCGGTCAGACCGGTCACCCAGGCCCAGGACGGTATTCGGGCAGGCACGGCAAGGTTCTCCTCAGCTCACCGACAGGGTCGGATCATCGTACTGCCAGCTCCTGGGCGTCCCGCTCTCAGTCCAGCACCGGCAGCAGCTCGGGCAGGTGCCCGTCCGACGCCGCCGCCGCGCTCCGCCGCTCCTCGGGGACCTCTCCGTAGAGGGTGGTCCGGGGCCGGGCCGGGCGGCCGGCCGCCTCGGCGACCGCGACGAGGTCCCGCACCGACTTGTAGGAGCCGTAGGAGGAGCCCGCCATCCGGGAGATCGTCTCCTCCATCAGCGTGCCGCCCAGGTCGTTGGCGCCCGAGCGCAGCATCTCGGCCGCGCCCTCGGCGCCGAGCTTGACCCAGCTGGTCTGGATGTTGGGGATCCACGGGTGCAGCAGCAGCCGGGCCATCGCCGTCACCGCCCGGTTGTCCCGGACGGTCGGGCCCGGGCGGGCGATGCCGGCCAGGTACACGGGCGCGTTGGTGTGGATGAAGGGCAGGGTCACGAACTCGGTGAAGCCGCCGGTGCGCCGCTGGATGCCGGCCAGCGTGCGGAAGTGGCCGAGCCAGTGGCGCGGCTGGTCGACATGGCCGTACATCATCGTCGAGGAGGAGCGGATGCCCAGCTCGTGGGCGGTCGTGATCACCTCGATCCAGGTGGCGGTGGGCAGCTTGCCCTTGGTCAGGACCCAGCGGACCTCGTCGTCGAGGATCTCCGCGGCGGTGCCGGGGATCGAGTCCAGGCCCGCCTCCTTCGCCGCCGTCAGCCACTCCCGGACGGACAGGCCGGTGCGGGTCGCGCCGTTGACGACCTCCATCGGGGAGAAGGCGTGCACGTGCATGCCGGGCACCCGGGCCTTCACCGCCCGCGCGATGTCGAAGTACGCCGTCCCCGGCAGGTCGGGGTGGATGCCGCCCTGCATGCAGACCTCGACCGCGCCGACGTCCCACGCCTGCTGGGCCCGGTCGGCGACCTGCTCCAGCGAGAGCGTGTACGCGTCCGCGTCGGTGCGGCGCTGCGCGAACGCGCAGAACCGGCAGCCCGTGTAGCAGACGTTGGTGAAGTTGATGTTCCTGGTGACGATGTACGTCACGTCGTCGCCCACGGCGGCCCGGCGGACGTCGTCGGCGATCCGGGTCAGCGCGTCCAGCGCGGGACCGTCGGCGTGCAGCAGGGCCAGCGCCTCGTCGTCGGTGAGCTTCGTCGGGTCGTCGGCGGCGGTCGCGAGGGCCTGGCGGACGTCGGTGTCGATGCGCTCGGGCACCATGCCGGGGGCGGCCGCCTCGCGGAGGGCGCCCCAGTCGCCGTACACCTCGTCGAAGTCGTCGCGGCGGTCGGCGGTGCGGCCCTCGGTGTCGATCGCGGTGTGCAGGTCGGTGCGGCCCGACGCCTCGAACGCCTCCTCCGGCTCCTGCCAGGGGTGCCCCTCGACGACCGCGTCCGGGAGGGCGAGCCCGGTGTGCGGGTCGGCCAGCGCCGCGACGTGCGGACGCAGCCGGGGGTCCAGCCAGGGCTCACCGCGGCGGACGAACTCCGGGTAGACGCAGAGGCGTTCGCGCAGTTCGAAGCCGGCCGCCCGGGAGCGCTCGGCGAGTTCCTCGATCTGCGGCCAGGGGCGTTCGGGGTTGACGTGGTCGATGGTCAGCGGGGACACCCCGCCCCAGTCGTCGATGCCGGCGCCGATGAGCCGCTCGTACTCGGAGTCCACGAGGTTCGGCGGGGCCTGGAGGCAGGCCGCCGGGCCCATCAGGTGCCGGGCGACGGCCACCGTGGCGACCAGTTCGTCCAGTTCGGCGTCGGGCATGCCGCGCATCGCCGTGTCCGGCTTGGCGCGGAAGTTCTGGATGATCAGTTCCTGTATGCCGTGGTAGGCGCGGGAGATCTTGCGCAGCGCGAAGAGGGACTCGGCACGCTCCTCGTAGGTCTCGCCGATGCCGATCAGGATGCCGGAGGTGAAGGGCACGGAGGAGCGGCCCGCGTCCTCCAGCACGCGCAGGCGCACGGCCGGTTCCTTGTCCGGGGAGCCGTGGTGGGGGCCGCCGGGCTCGGACCAGAGCCGGGTGGCCGTGGTCTCCAGCATCATGCCCATGGAGGGCGCGACGGGCTTGAGCCGCTGGAAGTCGGTCCAGGTCATGACGCCGGGGTTGAGGTGGGGCAGCAGGCCCGTCTCCTCCAGGATCCGGATCGAGATGGCGCGGACGTAGGCGATGGTGTCGTCGTAGCCGTGCGCGTCCAGCCACTCGCGGGCCTCCGGCCAGCGGTCCTCGGGCTTGTCGCCGAGGGTGATGAGGGCTTCCTTGCAGCCCAGGGCGGCGCCCTTGCGGGCGATGTCGAGGACCTCGTCGGGGGACATGAACATCCCGTGTCCGGCGCGGCGGAGCTTGCCGGGGACGGTGACGAAGGTGCAGTAGTGGCACTTGTCCCGGCAGAGCCGGGTGAGCGGGACGAAGACGCTCTTGGAGTAGGTGATGACGCCGGGGCGGCCGGCCTGGGCGAGACCGGCGTCCCGGACCCGGGCGGCGGACGCGGCGAGGTCGGTGAGGGCCTCGCCGCGGGCCTGGAGCAGCACGGCGGCCTCGGCGGTGTCGAGGGCGACTCCGTCGCGGGCTCGTTTGAGGGCGCGACGCATGGAGTTCTCGGTGGGGCCGGTTCCAGAGGTCGCGGAAATCGTCATTCCTTGAGCATACGTTCGGGGGATTTGGGGGCGGAGGGGGTCGGGGGTGGGGGTGCGTTGCCGGGTGCGGGTGCGGTGTGGGTTTTCGCGCCCACGCGGCGGAGCCGCATATCGACACAGGCCCGCGCCCGGGGGGTGGGTTTCGGGTGCGGGTGCGTTGTGGCTGGTCGCGCCCACGCGGCGGAGCCGCATGTTCGATACGGTCCCGCGCCCCTAGGGGGTTTGGTCCGCCCTTGTTCATAGGCGCTCGGTGAATGCGTCCAGCAGCCGCAGCTCGTTCAGAGGTACTCGGCGTATGCGTCCAGGGCTCGTAGTACCTCTGTTTCGCCTGCTGGGGGTAGTTGGGCGACGACCTCGTTGATTCCCAGGTCTGCGTAGTGCGCCAGTTTCCCGGGGGTCGGGTAGACGGCGTACGGGACGACCTGGAGGGCTGCGGGGTCGCGGCCCGCTTCGGTCCAGGTGGTGCGGAGCGCTGGGAGGGTTTCGGTCAGGCCTCGGCCGCCGATGGGCATCCAGCCGTCGGCGTAGTCGCAGACGTGGGAGAACAGCTTGGGGCCCGCGGCCCCTCCGATCAGGGTGCGCGGGCCGCTGACCGGTCCGCGCGGCTTCTGGGCCGGCTTGGGGTGGGCGTACGACGCCCGGACGCTCCCGAACTCGCCCTGGTACGCGGTCGGTTCCTCCGACCACAGGGCGCGCATCAACGCCATCCGGTCGCGGACGAGTTCGCGCCGGGTGCGCCAGGCGACACCGTGGTCGTCGGCCTCCTCCACGTTCCAGCCGAAGCCGAGGCCGAGGGTGAACCGGCCGTCGGAGAGGTGGTCGAGGGTGGCGATCTGCTTGGCCAGGGCGACCGGGTCGTGCTGGGCGACCAGCGTGATGCCGGTGCCCAGGCCCAGCCGTTCGGTCACGGCGGCGGCCTGCCCGAGGGCGACGAAGGGGTCGAGGGTGCGGCCGTACTCGGGCGGCAGGTCGCCGCCGGCCGGGTAGGGGGTGGTGCGCTCGACGGGGATGTGGGTGTGCTCGGGCAGGTACAGCCCGGCGAACCCGCGCTGTTCCAGCTCGCGGGCGAGCCGGACCGGGGTGATCGTCTCGTCGGTGAGGAAGATCGTGACGGAGAGGCGCATCCCCCATCTGTACCGGGAGCGGTGCGAGAAGTCGATACCGACTGGTCGGGATTGTGGGGTGGGCTTCCCGGCCGACGACGGGCCCTAGCAGTCCACGTCGGCGACGACGGCCGCGTGGTCGGAGGGCCAGGTGCCGTCCACCGGGCGGTCGCCGGCCCGGTGCGCCGCGCGTGCGGTCACCGGGCCGGCGAGCCGGATGTGGTCGATCCGTACCGGCTCCGGCAACGCCTTTTGCCGGTAGGGGAGTTCGGGGTGCCAGTCCCAGGTCGCCGCGTCCGCGGTGGTGCCCGACTCGGCCCAGGCGTCGCGGAAGCCGTCGGCGAGGGGGCGCAGTTCGGGTGAGCCGGGTTCGGCGTTGAAGTCGCCGGTGACGATCACGGGGCCGTCGCGGCGGGCGAACTCGGCCAACGCGGACGCCTGTCGGGCCCGTACGGCCGTGGCGTGGGGCGCCGAGGTCAGGTGCGCGGTGAGGAAGGACACCGGTCCCGTCCGGGCGTACAGGGCGAGCCGCCCGTCGTCGAGTTCGGCGGGCACGGGCAGCCGCAGCACGGCCCGCTCCCGTACCGGCCAGCGGCTCAGGACCGCGTTGCCGATGTCCGCGGACGGGTCCCCGATCCGCCGCCGCCACCGTTCCGGCGCCGGGGAGGGCGCCCAGGTCCAGTGCAGGCCCAGTTCGCCGGCGAGCCACTCGGCGAGGTTCTCCCCGTCGGCCGACCACACCTCCTGGAGCCCCACCAGGTCGGGCCGCAGGTCCCGCAGCACGGACAGGACGGCCTTCTGCCGCTCCCGCCAGGGCCCGAAACGCCACCACAGGTTCCAGGTCACCACGCGCACGGCCATCCACCCCTCGGTCATGGCACCGTCAAGGCGACCACACTCCCAGAGGAGCGGTGGCGCCCCGGTGACGACAGACGGAAGCCTGAGTGAACAGAAACGTCACGGCTGATTCACACCCTCAGTATGATGGCAGTATGACGGTGAACATGACGATGAGCCTGCCCGACGACGTGGCCGAATTCGTGAGATCCAAGGGCAACGCGTCCGCGTACACGGCCCGGATACTGCGCCGCCAGATGCTCGCCGAGGAACTCGAACAGTCCGCGCGTCTGCGCTCCGAGGCGGGGATCCGCACCGCGGTCGGCGATTCCGACGAGAGCGAGGACGAGACCCTGGCGCGCTGGGGCCGGGTGGCGGGGCGGTGAAGCGCGGCCATGTCTACGAGGTGACGTTCGCCGGGACTCCCGTGCACGTCCTGGTGATCTCCTCCGACGCGTTGAACGCGCAGAACAAGTACGCGACGTGCGTACTGGTCTATCCGCAGTACGTACGCGAGGCCACGCTCGTCGACATCCCGGTCGACGCGCCGTCGGTCGGCACGATCGTGCTCGGCGAGTTCCGCACCCTGTCCGAGGCACGCTTCACCCGGGATCTCGGCCCCGTGGAGGAGCGGCTCATGGAGGCCGTGGAGATCGGCCTCCGTGCCGTGTTCGACCTGTAGGGAACAGCGTGCTCACCCCGGCCAGACGATCGACTGGACCTCACTGTAGGCGTGCAGGGCGTAGGAACCGACGTCCCGGCCGACGCCGCTGCGCTTGAACCCGCCGAAGGGCGCCTCCATGTTCCGGCCGACCGTGTTGACGCCGACGCCGCCCGCCCGCAGGCGCCGGGCGACGCGGAAGGCGCGGGCCACGTCCGCCGACCAGACGTAGTCGATCAGCCCGTAGTCGGAGTCGTTGGCGAGGGCGATGCCCTCCTCCTCGTCGTCGAAGGGGATCACGGTGACGACGGGGCCGAAGATCTCCTCCCGGGCGACCGTCATCTCGTTGGTGCAGTCGGCGAGCAGCGTGGGCGCGACGTAGAACCCCCGCTCCAGCGGCGGGCGTTCGCCGCCGGTCACGACCACCGCGCCCTCCTTGCGGCCCAGTTCGACGTACGCCTCCACCCGTTCCCGGTGTGCCGCCGAGATCACCGGCCCGACCACCGTGTCCGGTTCCGTCGGGTCGCCCACCTTCAACCGGCGGGCGTAGGAGGCGAGTTGCTCGACGACCCGGCCGTAGACCGCGCGCTGTGCCAGTACTCGGGTCGGGGCGGTGCAGATCTGGCCGCTGTAGAAGGAGAACGTGGTGCCGATCCCGGCCACCGCGGAGCCGATGTCGGCGTCGTCGAGGACGAGCGCCGCGCCCTTCCCGCCGAGCTCCATCAGCTGCCGTTTCATGTCGCGCCCGCACACCTCGGCGATCCGCCGTCCGACCGCCGTGGAGCCGGTGAAGCTGACCATGTCGACGTCCGCCGAGCCGACCACGGCCTCCCCCACCTCGGCCGAGGACCCGGAGACCACGTTGACCACCCCCGGCGGCACCCCGGCCTCCTCCAGCGCCTCGGCCATCCGGTACACGGAGAGCGGGTCCTGCGGGGCGGGCTTGACCACCACGGTGTTGCCCATCGCCAGCGCGGGCGCGATCTTCCCGGCCGCGTTGGCCCAGGGGTTGTTGTAGGAGGAGACGCAGGCGACGACCCCGACGGGCTGCCGCACCGCGAGCGCGCCCATGACCCCGGCCCGGCCCATCGGCCCGGCCTCGTTGATCTGCGGCGGCAGCGCCCACTCGGCGCTCTCCACGCGGGCGTAGCGCCGGAAGCGGGCGGCGGCCACGCCGACCTGCATGGCGCGCGCGGTGCCGGTGGTGGCGCCGGTCTCGGCCCGGGCCAGGTCGGCGTAGGGCACGAGCCGTTCGCGGACGAGGTCGGCGGTGCGGGCCAGGATCGCGGCCCGCTCCTCGGGTGCCGTGCGCGACCAGGGCCCGAGTGCCTCGCGGGCCGCGGCGCAGGCGGCCCGCGCCTGGTCCGGGGAGGCTTCGGGCGCCGCGCCCACGGTGCCCTCGGTCGCCGGGTCGACGACGTCGTAGGAACCGCCCTCCGGCTCGGTCCACCGGCCGGCGATGAACAGGGCCTGGCTCACCGGGTGCTCACCGTGCGGGTGTCGCGCCCGGACCGCAGTACCCGGCCGGGAACGGCGCCGGTCACCCGGTCGTCGCGGATCGCCTCGACTCCGTTGACCCACACGGCGCGCACGCCGAGGGCCTTGGAGTCCAGCCGCGGGCTGTCGCCCGGCAGGTCGTGCACCAGGGTGGCCGGGGCGGCGTCGATCCGCTCCGGGTCGAAGAGCACCAGGTCGGCATGGAACCCCTCCCGCACCTGTCCCCGCTCCCGGAGCCCGAACAGCCGGGCGGGAGCGTCGGTCAGCATCCGCACCGCCTCCTCCAGGCCGACGAGTCTCCGCCCGCGCAGGCAGTCCCCGAGGAACCGGGTGGTGTACGGCGCCCCGCACATCCGGTCCAGGTGCGCCCCGGCGTCCGAGCCGCCGAGGAGGACGTCCTCGTGCTGCCAGGTCCGGGCCCGCAGTTCCCAGGACGCCGGGTCGTTGTCCGGGGGCATCGGCCACAGCACGGTGCGCAGTTCGTCGGCCGCGCAGATGTCGACCAGGCAGGCGAAGGGGTCCTGGCCGCGCTCGGCGGCGATGTCCCGCACGACGCGTCCGGTGAGCCCTCGGTTGGCCTCGCTGTAGGTGTCGCCGATGACGTACCGGCCGAAGTCGGCGAGCCGCCGGAAGACGCCGGCCTCCTTGGACGCGGCGCGCTCCAGCAGTTCGGTCCGGACGGCGGGGTCCCGCAGCCGGGCGATCCGTTCCGGCACGGGCAGCCCGAGCACCGGCCCCCAGCCGGGTATCAGGTTCAGCGCGCAGAACGTGCCCAGGGACATGTTCATCGGGGTCAGGATCGGCATGGTGAGCGCGACGACCCGCCCGCCGGCCTTGCGGGCCCGCTCGCTCGCGAGCAGCTGCCGGGGCACGCGTTCGGGCACGGCGGCGTCGATGGTGAGGACGTTCCAGTTCAGGGGGCGTCCGGCGGCGGCGCTCATCTCGGCGAAGAGTTCGATCTCGGCGTCGCTGAACTGGTCCAGGCAGCCGGCGACGATCGCCTCGATCTGGGTGCCCTCGTGTTCGCCGACGGCCCGGGACAGCGCGAGCAGTTCGGCCGGGCCGGCGTGCCGGGAGGCCACCGGGCGGCCGTCGCCGTCGGAGTGCGTGGAGGACTGGGTGGTGGACAGGCCCCAGGCACCGGCCGCCATGGCCTCGTGCAGCAGCCCGACCATGGCGTCGAGCTGTTCCCCGCTCGGCTGCCCGCCGACCGCGTCCTCCCCCATCACGTACCGGCGCAGGGCGCAGTGCCCCACCATGAACCCGGCGTTGACGGCGATCCGCCCCTCCAGGGCGTCCAGGTACTCCCCGAAGCCCCGCCAGCTCCAGGGCGCGCCCTCCTCCAGCGCGACCAGCGACATGCCCTCGACCTTGGACATCATGCGCCGCGTGTAGTCGGCGTCCTCGGGCTTCAGCGGGGCGAGGGTGAACCCGCAGTTCCCGCCGGCGACGGTGGTGACACCGTGGTTGAGCGAGGGCGTGGCGTACGGGTCCCAGAACAGCTGGGCGTCGTAGTGCGTATGCGGATCGACGAACCCGGGAGCGAGCACGAGCCCGGAACCGTCCTCGACGGACCGGGATTCTTCGGTGACTTCGGGCGCGATGACGGCCACCCGCCCCTCACGAATCCCGACGTCGGCGACATGGGCGGGAGCACCGGTCCCATCAACGACAGACGCACCCTTGATGACGTGATCGAGCACGGACCTTCACCTCCTGGCATACGGCACGACGACCTACCCAGGGGCGCGGGGCTGTGCCGATCTGCGGCTCCGCCGCGTGGGCGCGACCAGCCACAGCGATCCCGCACCCGCCGACCAAGATCAGACACCCCTCCGGAACCGCGTGGTCCGATGCACAGGATCCGTGTCGATCTTCGGAATCACGTGCTCCCCGATGAGCCGGATCGTCTGCAACGTCTCCTCCTTCGGCACCCCCACCGGCAGCCCGAAGCTCAACTGGTCCGCCCCCGCCTGCTCCCACCGCTTGCACTGCCGCAGGACCTCGTCCGGGTCGCCGCAGATGAGCAGTTCCTCCTCGATGAGGACCTCGACGAACTCCTCGGTGTACTCGGGCAGCGTCTCCGGCCACACCGGAAAGCCCTCGGGCCGGGGGAACGTGTCGTGGTACCGGAAGACCAGCGAGGGCAGGTAGTGCAGCCCGCCGCTCGCGGCGATCCGCACCGCCTCCTCGTGCGTGGGCGCGCAGATCGCGGTGGTCGTCACCATCACGTTGTCGTTGACGAAGTCCCCGATCGGCTCGGCGTCCACGATCGCCGTCTTGTACTGCTCCAGCACCCACTCCATGTCGGAGACCTTCTGCACGCTGAAGCCCAGCACCCCGAGCCCCTTGCGGGCGGCCATGGAGTACGAGGGCGGCGAGCCGGCGGCGTACCACATCGCGGGGTGGGACTTCCCGTACGGCTTGGGCAGGATCTTGCGCGGCGGCAGCGACCAGTGCTTGCCCTGGAAGCCGGCGTACTCGTCCTGGAGCCACATCCGGGGGAACTCGGCGATCGTCTCCTCCCAGATCTCCTTGGTGTGGTTCATGTCGGTGATGCCCGGCAGGAAGCCGAGGATCTCGTGCGAGCCGGCGCCCCGGCCGCTGCCGAACTCGAAGCGGTTGCCGGAGAGGTGGTCGAGCATGGCGACCTTCTCGGCGACCTTGACGGGGTGGTTGACCTGGGCGAGCGGGTTGAAGATGCCCGATCCCAGGTGGATCCGCTCGGTGGCGTGGGCCAGGTAGCCGAGGAAGACGTCGTTGGCGGACAGATGCGAGTACTCGTCCAGGAAGTGGTGCTCGGAGGCCCAGGCGTACTTGAAGCCCGACCGGTCGGCCTGGATGACGTACTCGGTCTCCTCCATCAGCGCCTTGTGCTCGGCGAGCGGATCGGTCTCGGCGCGCTTGCCGACGTATCCCTGTACGAAGAGCCCGAATTCCACGGCTGTTCACCGTCCCCGGTCCGATGTATCTGATGGGTCGTCAGATCGCTGACTGTGGCACCGTCCGCATGAGGCGTCAATAGCTGACGGACAGTCAGATAACCGCTACGCCGGCCAGCCAGCCGCCGTCGATCACGAAGGGCTGTCCGGTGATGTAGGAGGAGTCCGGCGAGGTCAGGAAGAGGGCGAGCCGGGCGACCTCCTCGGGCCTGCCGATCCGTCCGAGCGGCACGAGCTTGCGGTAGAGCCCGTCCAGCGCCCGCGCGGTCCCCTCGGTGTCCGCCTCCGGGTCCAGCAGGGCCGGGTTGGACATGGCGGTGTCGATGGCGCCGGGGCACATCGCGTTGACGCGGATGCCCCGCGCGGCCAGCTCCAGCGCGGCGACCCGGGTGAGCCCGACGATCGCGTGCTTGGTCGCGGCGTAGGTCCCGACCGCCGCCATCCCGGTCAGCCCGGTGTAGGAGGCGGTGTTGACGATCGTGCCGCCGTCCTCCATCTCGGGCGCGACCGTCCTGATCCCGAGGAAGCAGCCGACCTGGTTGACCCGTACGACCCGCATGAACTCGTCCAGCGGGGTGTCCACCAGGGAGTTGAAGGTCAGGATCCCGGCGTTGTTGACGAGTCCGTCGATCCGTCCGTGGGTCCGTTTCACGGTGGCGACGGCCGACCGCCAGTCCTCCTCCTCGCCCACGTCGAGCCGGACGTACAGCGCCCCGATCTCCTCCGCGAGGGCCTTGCCCGGTTCGTCGAGGACGTCGGCGACCACGACCTCGGCCCCCTCCTCCCGGAAGAGCCGCGCCTCCTGCTCGCCCTGCCCGCGTGCCGCGCCGGTGACGACGACGACCCGTCCGTCCAGTTTGCCCATGGGGTGACTCCTCTGCTCACAGATGGGGGCCCACACCGGCCCCGAACGCGGCTATCTGGTCGACGAGTTCGTTGCGGGAGCGACTGCGGAACCGCACCTGGACCTGGTCCACGCCCATCGCCCGGTAGGCCCGCAGCGACTCGGCGAGCCGCTCCGGTTCGCCGGTGAGCGTGCGGCGCCCGACGTGCCAGCCGGGGCTGCCGACGTAGAGGGGCTCGGCGATCGCGCCGACGGTGAAGGGGCCGTCCAGGCCCGCCTGTTCGCGCAAGCGCCGGATGCGGTCGAGCTGCGCGGGGAGCGCCTCGCGCGGATCGCCCTGCGGCAGCCAGCCCTCGCCCTTGAGGGCGGCCCGGCGCACGGCGGCGGGCGAGGACCCGCCGACCCAGAGCGGGACGTGCTCCTGCGCGGGCCTGGGGAGCTGGCCGAGCCCTTCGAAGTCGTAGAGCTTGCCGTGGTGTTCGGGGTACTCCTCGGGGCCGAGGGCGGCGCGCAGGGCGTCGATGGTCTCGTCGAGCACGGCGCCCCGCTGCCGGAAGTCCACGCCGAGCGCCGTGAACTCCTCCTCCACGTGTCCGGCGCCGACCCCGAGCAGGAGCCGGCCGCCGCTGAGGCGGTCGAGGGTCGCGTACTGCTTGGCGGTGACCAGCGGGTGTCTGAGGCCGACCACGGCGACATGGCTGAGCAGCCGGACCCGCTCGGTGACCGCGGCGAGGTGGGCGAGGGTGGCGACGGGGTCGTACCAGACCGTGCTCATCGCCGGTGCCAGCCTGCGCGGCACGGCGACGTGGTCGCAGGAGGCGATGTAGTCGAAGCCCGCGGCCTCGGCCGCGCGGGCCACCGCCACCAGGTCCCCGGGGCCGGCCGCCGCCTCCCAGGGCTCGGCGTACAGGGTGCTCTGGGACTGGACGGGGAGCTGGATTCCGTAGAACACGCCCGGCCTCCTCTCAGGCCCCGGGGCCGGGCCACAGCCCGTCGTCGGTGAGGCCGAGCAGCTCGATGGCGTTGCGGCGCACGATCCGCTCGACGACGTCCGGGGCCAGGTGCCCCATCTGGGTCTCGCCGACCTCGCGGGATTTCGGCCAGGTGGAGTCGGAGTGCGGGTAGTCGGTCTCGTAGAGGACGTTGCCGACGCCGATGGCGTCCAGGTTGCGCAGTCCGAAGGCGTCGTCGAAGAAGCAGCCGTATACGTGCTCGGCGAAGAGTTCCGACGGCGGCCGGTGCACCTTGTCGGCGACCCCGCCCCAGCCGCGGTTCTCCTCCCACACCACGTCCGCGCGCTCCAGGATGTAGGGGATCCAGCCGATCTGGCCCTCGGCGTACATGACGCGCAGGTTGGGGAAGCGTTCGAACTTGCCGCTCATCAGCCAGTCGACCATCGAGAAGCAGCAGTTGGCGAAGGTGATCGTGGAGCCGACGGCGGGCGGGGCGTCGGCGGAGGTGGAGGGCATCCGGCTGCTGGAGCCGATGTGCATGGCGACGACCGTGCCGGTCTCGTCGCAGGCGGCGAGGAAGGGGTCCCAGTCGTCGGTGTGCACGGAGGGCAGCCCGAGGTGCGGGGGTATCTCGGAGAAGGCGACGGCGCGGACCCCGCGGGCGGCGTTGCGGCGCACCTCGGCCGCGGCGAGCCCGGCGTCCCAGAGGGGGACGAGGGTGAGGGGTATGAGCCGCCCGCGCGCATCGGGGCCGCACCACTCCTCCACCATCCAGTCGTTGTAGGCGCGGATGCAGAGCAGCCCGAGTTCGCGGTCGCCCGCCTCGGTGAAGGTCTGGCCGCAGAAGCGCGGGAAGGTCGGGAAGCAGAGCGCGGACTGGACGTGGTTGACGTCCATGTCGGCGAGGCGTGCGGGGACGTCGTAGGAGCCGGCGCGCATCTGCTCGTAGGTGATGACCTCCAGTTTGATCTCGTCCCTGTCGTAGCCGACGGCGGTGTCGAGGCGGGTGAGGGGGCGGTGGAGGTCCTCGTAGACCCACCAGTCGCCGACGGGGCCGTCGGTGGTGCCCGGTGTGCCCATCACCGGCTTGAAGCGGCCGCCGAGGAAGGTCATCTCCTTCAGCGGGGCGCGGACGATCCTCGGACCGGTGTCGAGGTACTTCTTCGGGAGCCGGTCCTGCCACACCTGCGGGGGCTCCACCGTGTGGTCGTCGACGGAGATGATCAGGGGAAAGGTCGGTTTGGTCTCCATGGGCCTCACCGTAGCGCCGATCTGACGGTCCGTCAGCTAGTGGGTTCGGGGCGGAACCGTGCGCGGAGCTTGTGAGGGCCTTGTGGTGTACCGCACGTCCGGCTGTGAGCGCCGTCTCGCACGGCTGACGCATCCGCCAGGAACAAGGCAAACTGGCCTGGTTGTCATGACGTTCTGCAGGGGGACGGCGATGGACGGTGGACCGCGGGTGCCGGAGCAGCGGCGTGGCGGCTCGCAGGAGCCGGGGGCGCTGCGCTTCGGCGTGCTCGGACCGGTGCGCGCCTGGCGTGCGGAGGAGCTGCTCAACACCGGCTCCCCGCAGCAACGCGCGCTGCTCGCGGCCCTGTTGCTGCGGGAGGGGCGCACGGCGACCGCGGCCGAGCTGATCGACGCCCTGTGGGGCGAGGAACCGCCCTCCCAGGCGCTGGCGGCGGTCCGCACGTACGCCTCGCGGCTGCGCAAGATCCTGGACCCCGGGGTCCTGGTGAGCGAGTCCGGCGGGTACGCGGTGCGCGGGCTGCACGACGGCGCCCTGGACCTGTCGAAGGCCCAGGAGCTGGCGACCGAGGCGGAGAAGGCGCGCGGCACCGGGGACCTGTGCCACGCCCGGGAGGTCCTGAACCGGGCCCTCGGGCTGTGGGACGGCGAACCCCTCGCGGGCGTCCCCGGCCCGTACGCCGAGGCGCAGCGGGTCCGCCTGGAGGAGTGGCGGCTCCAACTCCTGGAGTCCCGGCTCGACATGGACCTGGAGCAGGGCTGCCACGCGGAGGCCGTCTCGGAGCTGACCGCGCTCACCGCCGCGCACCCGCTGCGCGAGCGGCTGCGCGAACTGCTGATGCTCGCCCTGTACCGCAGCGGCCGGCAGGCGGAGGCCCTCGCGGTCTACGCCGACACCCGCCGCCTGCTCGCCGACGAACTCGGCGTGGACCCCCGGCCGGGCCTGCGCGAACTCCAGCAGCGCATCCTCCGCGCCGACCCCGGGCTCGCCGAGCCCTCCGCGCCGCTCGCCGAGCCGGCGGCCGTGCCCGTGCGCCCCGCCCAACTGCCCGCCACCGTGCCGGACTTCACCGGCCGTACGGCCTTCGTGTCGGAGCTGAGCGAGGTGCTGGCGTCGGCGGACGGCGGGGTCATGGCGGTGTCGGCGCTGGCCGGCATCGGCGGCGTCGGCAAGACCACGCTCGCGGTGCACGTGGCCCACCAGGCCCGGCCCGCCTTCCCCGACGGCCAGCTCTACGTGGACCTCCAGGGCGCCGGCGCCCTGGCGGCGGACCCGGAGACGGTCCTCGGCTCCTTCCTGCGGGCCCTCGGCACGCCGGAGTCGGCGATCCCCGCCTCCCTCCAGGAGAGGGCGGCGCTGTACCGCTCGGTGCTGGACGGCCGACGGGTCCTGGTGCTGCTCGACAACGCCCGGGACGCCGCCCAGGTGCGGCCGCTGCTGCCCGGCACCTCCGGCTGCGCGGCGCTGGTCACGTCCCGGGTGCGGATGCTGGACCTGGCCGGGGCCCACCTGGTGGACCTGGACGTGATGTCGCCGGACGAGGCGCTGGCCCTGTTCACCCGGATCGTGGGCTCGGAGCGGGTGGCCGCGGAGCGGGACGCGGCGCTGGACGTGGTGGCGGCGTGCGGATTCCTGCCGCTGGCGATCAGGATCGCGGCGTCCCGGCTGGCGGCCCGCCGCACCTGGACGGTGTCGGTGCTGGCGGCGAAGCTCGCCGACGAGCGCCGGCGCCTGGACGAGCTCCAGGCGGGCGACCTGGCCGTCAAGGCCACCTTCGAACTCGGCTACGGCCAGCTGGAACCGGCGCAGGCACGGGCGTTCCGGCTGCTGGGGCTGGCGAACGGCCCGGACATCTCGCTGGCCGCCGCGGCGGCGGTGCTGGATCTTCCGGCCGAGACGACGGAGGACCTGCTGGAGTCCCTGGTGGACACCTCCCTGCTGGAGTCGGCGGCGCCGGGACGCTACCGGTTCCACGATCTGGTCCGGCTCTACGCGCGTGCGTGCGCGGAGCGCGACGAGCATCCGCCCACCGAGCCGGACGCGGCGCTGTCGCGGCTGCTGGACTTCTACCTGTCCACGGTCTCGGGGGTCTATCTGATCGAGCGGCCCGGCGACCGGCTCGTCGACCACCTGGAGGACAGCCGCCACCCGGGGCTGACCTTCGAGAGCCGGCGGGCGGCGCAGGACTGGCTGTACTCCGAGGCGGTCGCGCTGCTGGCCTGCGTCCGGCAGGCCGCGGGGACGGGGGCGCTGCGCCGCGCGGCGGACGTGCTGTGGGCGGCGGTCGACCTGGCCGAGTCGGGGGCCAACTCCAAGGAGTACGAGGCGGTGGCGGTGCTGCTGCGGGACGCCGCGCGGGCGGCGGGCGACCGGCGCGCGGAGGGGCGGGCGCTGACTGCGCTGGCCTTCGTCCACCACATCTCCGGCAGCAGGTTCGACATCGCGCTCCAGGAGGCGCAGCACGCGCTGGAGCTGGCCCTGTCCGCGGACGACCCGCTCACCGGCTGCTGGGCGTCCAACATCAGCGGTGTCGTCGCGCTCTACCAGAACCGGCACGACGAGGGCGAGGCCCACTTCACCCGCGCCATCGAGAACTTCCGTGCGCTCGGGGACCGTCCGGGGGAGGCGAGCGCGCTGTGCAACCTCTCGCGCATCCACCTGGCGACCTCCCGCACCTCCAGCGCGGAGGCGCTGGCCCGGCAGGGCACGGCCATGTACGACGACATGGGCCACGCGCTGAAGGGCGCCAACGGGCGGTACGCGCTGGCGCTCGCCCTGACCGAGAGCGGGCGGCTGAACGAGGCGGCCGACTGCCTCCACCAGGCGCTCCAGGTCTTCCGGGACAGCCGACAGCGGCTGTGGGAGGGCATGACCCTGTTCCGGCTCGCCGAGGTCGACCTGGCCGCCCGGCGCCCGGCGCAGGCGGCGGCCAAGGCGGAGCTGGCGCTGACGGAACTGCGCGGGATCGGCGGGGAGTGGCGGCGCGGGAACGTCCTGACGGTCCTCGGCCACGCCCTGGACGGCATCGGCCAGCTCGACCGGGCCCAGGTGTGCTGGCGCGAGGCGCTCGACATCTTCGAGACGCTGGGCGCCGCGGAGGCGGACGGGATCCGGGGTCTGCTGACCCCGACGGCGACGGTCTGAGGCGGTGGGGCCGGGGGCCCGGGTCGACCTCGGCGGTCTGAGGCGGTGGGGCCGGGGGCCCGGGTCGACCTCGGCGGTCCGGGGCGCCTGGGGTCTGAGGTCCGGGGTTCGCCGACCCCGGCTGCGGCGGTCCGACACCCCCGGCGGGACGCGCTCCGGTCCGGGCGTTCATCGTTCGTTTATCGCCACCGGGCAGTCTCAGCTGTGCCGGGCCGTCGCGTCGGGGGGCAGACGGAACGGCAGGTGGCCGGGCCCATAGGGTGAACCGGCCCCGCGGGATCCGCCCAGCAGTCCACGGGGGAGTTTGCCGGGCGGATCCCGCGTCCTTTCCGAACCACGAGTTCTTTTCCTTCAGGGGAGCCAGCGACATGAGCGACGAGACGAGCACCGAGAACGTCCACGCGACGGGCGAGCCGACCGAGGCCGGCACCGAGAACGTGCACGCCACCAGCGAGCCCATCACCACCAAGAACGTGCACGCGACCAGCGAGCCGCTGAAGCTGAAGGCCGACCCGCTGAAGCTGGGCGACGACGCCGACAAGGACACCGTCGAGGCGACCACGGACAACGTCCACGCCACCGACAACCCGGCCTGACGGGCCCACACACCTGTCCCGCACGGGGATCGGCCGCGGCGGCGCGGAGGGGGAGCCGCCGCGGCCGAGGTGTGTCCGGGGGCGGGATTCGGCCGTGGGAGTCATCGTCAACCTCGCGATTACCCGTCAAATCCCAGGTTTCACAGTGGCTTTGTGTGCGGCCACTGTCAGAACCGGCCAACCCTCCCCATCCTCTGACATGAACCTGTCGCCCGACCAGCGGGCCGGCAGCCTCATGGAGGTGTGGGATGCACCGCAGACTCGGCACCGCACTTGCAACCTCAACCGTGGCCCTGGTCACCGTCGTCGCCACCGCGTCGGCCTCCAGTGCCGCTCCCGCCGACAAACCGCAGGTCCTGTCGAGTTGGACGCAGACCAGCGCGTCCAGCTACAGCGCCTGGGCGGCCGCCCGCGCCAACCAGGGCGCCTGGTCCGCGTACGGCTTCGACTGGTCCACCGACTACTGCTCCTCCTCGCCCGACAACCCCTTCGGCTTCCCCTTCAACGTCTCCTGCGCCCGCCACGACTTCGGCTACCGCAACTACAAGGCGGCCGGCACCTTCAGCGCCAACAAGTCCCGCCTCGACAGCGCCTTCTACGAGGACCTCAAGCGGGTCTGCAACGGCTACGGCGGCGCCACGAAGACGGCGTGCGACAGCACGGCCTGGACGTACTACCAGGCCGTCCGCGCCTTCGGTTAGGACCGCGGCGGGCCCTGGGTGCACGGGCGACGGAGGGGCGCCGGATCAGCCGGTCACCGGCGTCCCTCCCAGCTCCCCCTTGACCACCTTGCCGCTCGCGTTCCTCGGCAGCTCGGTCACGAACTCCACCGACCTGGGCACCTTGTAGTTGGCCATCTCCCGGCGCGCCCACGCCATCAGGTCGTCCCCCGTCAGCGGAGCGCCCGGGCGCCGGACCACGTACGCCCGGCCCACCTCGCCGAGCCGCGCGTCCGGCACCCCGACCACCGCCACGTCGGCCACGTCCGGGTGCAGGCCGAGGAGTTGCTCGATCTCCGCCGGATAGGCGTTGAAGCCGCCGACGATGTACATGTCCTTGATCCGGTCCGTCACCCGCAGGTTGCCGTCCGCGTCCAGGACCCCCACGTCGCCCGTGCGCAGCCAGCCGTCCGGGGTGAGCGTCCCGGCCGTGGCCACCGGGTCGCGCCAGTAGCCGGACATGACGTTGAAGCCGCGCACCAGGACCTCGCCGGGTTCGCCGGGGGCGGCGGATTCCACCCGCACCTCGGTGCCCGGTATCGCGCGGCCCGAGGTGGAGGCGATGACCGCCGGGTCGTCCCCGCGGCGGCACATGGTGACGATGCCGCTCGCCTCGGACAGGCCGTAGGCGGTCAGGACGGTGGCGACGCGCAGTTCCTCGCGCAGCCGCTCCACCAGCCGCAGCGGCACCACCGCCGCACCGGTGACCACCAGGCGCAGCGCCGAGAGGTCGTAGGCGCCCCGCGCGGGGTGGTCCAGCAGGGACTGGAGCAGCGTCGGCGGGCCGGGCAGCACCGACACCCGCTCGGCGGCCAGGTTCGCCAGCACCGTGTCCACGTTGAACACCGGCTGCGGGATCATCGTGGCCCCGCGCGTCAGACAGGCGATGATCCCGGCCTTGTAGCCGAAGGTGTGGAAGAAGGGGTTCACGATCAGGTAGCGGTCCCCGGGGCGCAGGCCCGCCAGGTCGCTCCACACCTCGTAGGCGCGCAGGGTCTGGGCGTGGGTGATGACCGCGCCCTTCGGCCGGCCGGTCGTGCCGGAGGTGTACACGAGGTCCGACGGCCGGTGCCCCTCGACCGACTCCCAGCGCCGACGCACCCGTTCCGCCCCCACCCCCTCCCCGGCGGCCAGGAAGTCCTTCCAGGTCGAGAAGTCGGCCGGGGCGTCGTCCGCCAGCACCACCACCCGCAGGGCGTCCAGCCCGCCGCCCGCGGCCATCGCCCGCCGCAGCGAGGCGACGTAGGAGGTGCCGAGGAAGGTCCCGGTGACGAACAGCGTGCGCGCCCCGCTGCGGCGCAGCACGTCCGCGGCCTCCGCGCCCTTGAACCGGGTGTTCAGCGGCACCAGCACCGCGCCCGCCGACACCGCGCCGAGCGCCGCCACGATCCAGTCCAGGGTGTTCGGCGCCCAGATCGCCACCCGGTCCCCCGGCCGGACCCCGTCCGCCATGCAGGCCGCCGTCGACCGTTCCACCCGGGCGCCGAGTTCGGCGTAGGTGATCCGCGTACGGCCCTCCACGACCGCCTCGGCGTCCGCGTACCGCTCGCAGGCGTACCGGACGAGTCCCGGGACGCTTCCCCATTCGGTGTCACCGCGCACAACAGCCCCCAGACCAGTAGCTGACTGTCCGTCAGATTAGCTGTAACCTGACGCACTGTCAGCAGACGGGGAGGGGCCACACCATGGCTGGGCTCAAGGACGCGACCGCGATCGTCGGCATCGGACAGACCTCCTTCGCCAGGCAACTGCCCGAGGACGAACGCACCTTGGCCTGCCGGGCCGTCCTCGCCGCGCTCGCCGACGCCGGCATCGCCCCCGGCGAGGTCGACGCCCTCGCCTCGTACACCATGGAGGAGACCGACGAGGTGGAGCTGGCCAAGGCCGTCGGCCTCGGCGACCTCACCTTCTTCAGCAAGGTCGGCTACGGCGGCGGCGGTTCGTGCGCCACGGTCGCCCATCTCGCCGCCGCGATAGCCGCCGGACAGGCCACCGTCGGCGTCGCCTGGCGCTCCCGCAAACGCGGCTCGGGGTCCCGCCCCTGGACCAACACGGCCGTACAACTGCCCACCCCGGCCCAGTGGACCCGCCCCTACGGCCTGCTGCGCCCGGTCGACGAGATCGCCATGCTCGCCCGCCGCCACATGCACGAGTACGGCACCACCCGCGACCACCTGTTCAACGTCGCCCTGGCCTGCCGCAACCGGGCCAACCAGAACCCCGCGGCGATCATGTACGACCGCCCGCTCACCCGCGAGATGTACATGACCTCCCGCTGGATCAGCGAGCCCCTGTGCCTGTACGACAACTGCCTGGAGACGGACGGCGCCCTGGCCTGCGTGGTGACCACCGCGGAACGCGCCCGCGACTGCGCCCGGCGGCCCGTCTACGTGCACTCCGCCGCCCAGGGCCTGCCCGCCCAGCACCACGGGATGGTCAACTACTGGAACGACGACCCGCTCACCGGCCCCGCCTGGACCGCCGCCCGCCACCTGTGGAAGAACGCCGACCTCACCCCCGAGGACATCGACGTCGCCCAGATCTACGACGCCTTCACCGCGCTCGTCCCGCTCTCGCTGGAGGGCTACGGCTTCTGCGGGCGCGGCGAGGGCGGGGCGTTCACCGAGGGCGGCGCCCTGGAGATCGGCGGCCGGCTGCCCCTGAACACCGGGGGCGGCGGACTCTCCGAGGCCTATGTGCACGGCTTCAACCTGATCAACGAAGGCGTGAAACAGCTCCGCGGCACCAGTACCGCCCAGGTGCCCGGCGCCGCCACCTGCCTCGTCACCGCCGGCGAGGGAGTGCCCACCTCCGCGCTGCTGTTGAGGAGTTGACGACCAGGATGCTCGCCCCCGTCACCGACGCCGACGGCGCCCCGTTCTGGCACTACGCCGAACGCGGCGAACTCCGCGTCCAGTCCTGCGGCGACTGCGGTGAACCCCGCTTCCCGCCCCGCCCCTGCTGCCCGCACTGCCAGTCGTTCGCCGTGGACTGGCGGCCACTGTCGGGACAGGGCCGGATCTGGTCCTGGGTCGTCCCGCACCCGCCGCTGCTCCCCGACTACGCGGCGCTGGCGCCGTACGACGTGGTGCTGGTGGAGCTGGCCGACGCCCCGCGGATCCGCCTCGTGGGCAACCTCGTCGCCGCCCCCGGCGCCCCGCTCGGCTCCTTCGACCCGGACCGGATCCGCATCGGCGCCCGGGTCCGGGCCGTGTTCGAGGGCGGGCTGGTCCGCTGGACCCCGGAGCGGCCATGAGCGTGGACATCACCGCCGACAAGGACACCGGCGTCGCCGTGGTGACCCTGAACCGGCCCGAGCGGCTGAACGCGATCGACCTCGCCACGGCCGCCGAACTCGCCGACGCCTGGCGGGCGTTCCGGTTCGACGACTCGGTGCGGGCGCTGGTGCTCACCGGCGCCGGGGAGCGGGCGTTCTGCACGGGCATCGACCGGGACGCGGTCGTGCCGCAGCCCGGCTCGCCGTACATGCAGGACGATCCGCTGCTCGGGATCGGGCCGAAGTCCAACGACCTGTGGAAGCCTGTGATCGCCGCGGTGCGCGGCATGGCCTGCGGCGGGGCCTTCTACCTGCTCGGGGAGTGCGACTTCCTGATCGCCGACCCGACCGCGGAGTTCTTCGACCCGCACACCACGTACGGCATGGTCAGCGCCTACGAGTCGATGCTCATGGCGCGGCGCATGCCGGCCGGCGAGGCCGCGCGGATGATGCTGATGGGCACCGCCGAACGGATCTCCGCCCGCCGGGCCCACGAGGTGGGCCTGGTCTCCGAGGTCACCGAGCCCGGCGCCGACCTGGCAGCGGCGCTGCACTGCGCGGGCGTACTGGCCGACTCTCCCCCGGCCGCCGTCCAGGGCACCGTCCGGGCCCTGTGGACAGCCCGCGAGGACGCCCTCGCCCGCTCCTTCGCCCAGGCCCCCCACCTGATCGCCCTGGGCAACCTGCCCCCCGCCGAACAGACGGAACTGTTCAGGACCCGGCGGGCGGGCACCCACCGGGTCAGATGACCACCGGTGCCGGTCCCACCCCGGCACCGGGCTCACGTCGTCCGTGTCACTCCGTCGTCGCGTACGGCTCGGCCTCGCACTCGGCGACCTTGGCCGCGACGCCGCCGTTGGAGAGGTCCACCTGGACCGTCGCCGTCTCGCCGGCGGCGACGAACTCGTCCGCGGTCCGCTGCTCCACCAGGTTGGCGGAGGCGTCCAGGAAGTCGACCGTCACCGTGAAGTACGAGCCGTAGGTGTTGGGGTTGGTGACCTCCAGCGTCGCGTACGGGTTCTGTGCGGTCGCGCAGCTGATCAGCTCGACCGTGCCGTCCTGCAGCACCTCCGCGCTGCCGGACCCGGACGAGGAGCCGGTGTCGGCGTCGTAGTCGGAGTCGTAGTCGTCATCGTCGTGGCCGCCCGAGCCTCCCGACGTCGACGACGAGCTGTCGTGGTTCTGGCTGGAGCTGCTGCAACCGCCGCCCCCGCCTCCGTCACCACCGCCGCCGCCGTGGCCGCGCCCCGACGAGAAGCCCGTCAGGGCCAGCACCACCATGGCCGTCACCGCTGTGAACCTGATTCTGCGCCCCCGAAGATCCATGACAGCGACCCTAGCGATCACCTGTCACGGCCATGTCACCGCATGGCGACCGGAGCGTCCCCGGCGTAGCGTCTGGGTGGGAGCGGCGTCAGGGCCGCTCCCGGCAGCGACGGCCGCCGCCCGGACCCCTTCCGTGCGACCGGTACGCGACGGCCGTCCCCCTGCCCCGTCAGGCCGTGCGCGCGGTGCCCGTGCCCTTCTCGGCGTCGAGGGCGTAGACGCATCGGTCCTTGCTGCACGCGTACACCACGCCGTCCCGGACGACCGGGGAGCCGGTGATCTCGCCGCCGGTGGCCAGCTTCCAGCGCAGCCGCCCGTCGTCGGCCTTCAGCGTGTACAGCAGGTGGTCCGTGGAGCCGAAGTGGATCCGGCCCTCGGCGACCGCGGGCGCCCCCACGATGTCCCCGCCCGCCTGGAAGCGCCACTTCGGCGTCCCGGTGACCGCGTCCAGCGTGTACAGGCCCTTGCCGCTGCCGACGTGCACATGCCCCGCGGCCACCAGCACCGGCTCGGTGGAGGACCGGGACTCGGTGGCGATCCGCCAGCGGTCGCGGCCGTCGGTGGCGTCCAGCGCGTACACCGTGCCGAGGTAGTCGGCGAGGTACACCCCGCCGCCGGTCACGGCCGGGCCCGGCACGAAGGCGGGCGGCGAGAGGAAGGCCGCCGGGGCCTCGAAGTGCCAGCGGACCTGGCCGGAGGCGACGTCCAGCGCCAGGACCCGGGTGCCGGCCGAGACGTAGACGAAGCCGTCGGGCGCGGTCGAGATCCGCACCGGGACCCCGCCGCAGGAGGCCGCGTCACCGATCGGGTACGACCAGCGCTCCTCACCCGTACGGGCGTCCAGCGCGCGCAGCCGGGCGTCCTGCCAGACGTAGACCGTGCCCTCGTGCAGGGCGGGGCCCGCCTCGGGGGACTCGAAGTCGGTCTGGGCGCCGCTCAGCTCCCACAGCCGCCGGCCGGTGGACGCCTCCCACGCCTGGACCCCGCCGCCACGGGTGCCGGTGACGACCGTGCCGCGCTCGGCCTTGAGCGAGTACACCCAGGCGTCCGTCGGCAGCCGCCACAGGTCGGCGCCCTCACGGCAGTCCAGGGCGAAGAGCGTGGGCCCGTCGGAGGCGTGGATACGGCCGTCCGCGACCGCCATCGACCAGGCGACGTCACGCGTCTTGAAGCGGCGCCGGCCGGTGCCGACGTCCAGCGCGTGCACCTCGAAGGAGGTGACGTAGACCAGGTCGCCGGCGACCGAGGGCGTGCCCCACACGTCGTTCGACATCCGGAAGCGCCAGGGCCGCCAGCCGCCCGCCGCCTCCGGGGGCGCGGCCGGAACGGGCGGCGCGGCGGGGCCCACGACCGGGTCGGCGCCGTTGACGCCGGGCCGGGGCTTGGTCCAGGAGGCGACCAGGCCCGCCTCCGGCGGCGGCGCCTTCACGGCGGCGGCGCGGGCGTCGGCGACGCGCGGGCCGGGGCCGATGGGCACCTGGGCGCCGGCCAGCCGCACCGGGCCGGTGTCGGGGGCGCCGACCGGCACGGGGGCCGGGACGACGGGGTCGTGGGCGGGCGGCGGCGGCATCATCCGGCCGCCGCTGCGGCCCCCGGAGTGGGGTGCGGGCTTGGCCGGGGGGCGGCCGTTGCGGCGGCCCTCGATCAGGCCGACCGCCCGCTCGGGCAGCCACGCCGACGCCGTACCGCTGTCGTCGGAGCCGGAGCCGAAGAGGTGGGGGGCGAGCTGGGCCTGGAGGTCGGCGGGGTTGGGCCGGCCGGTGGCCTCCATCTGCATACAGGACTCGATCAGCGGGCGCAGCTCGTCGGGGAGCCCTTCGAGGTCCGGGCCCTCCCTGAGCAGCATGAAGACCGTCTCGACCGGGTTGGCACCGTGGAAGGGCGGGTGACCGGTCGCCGCGAAGACCAGCATCGAGCCGAGCGAGAAGACGTCGCTGGCGCCGGTGACGCTGCGGGAGTCCTTGGCCTGCTCGGGTGACATGTAGGCGGGGGTGCCGACCGCGACGTTCGTCATCGTCAAACGGGTGTTCGACACGCCGGAGGCGATACCGAAGTCGATCACCCGGGGGCCGTCCTCGACCACCAGGACGTTGGAGGGCTTGAGGTCGCGGTGGACGAGACCGGCGCCGTGGATGGACTGGAGCGCCTCCGCGACACCCGCCGCCAGCCAGCGCACCGCCTGGGCCGGAAGGGGCCCGCACTCGTTCACTATCTCCTCGAGGGAGGGCGCGGGGACGTACGCGGTGGCCAGCCACGGCACTGCGGCGCGCGGGTCGGCGTCCACGACGGCCGCCGTGTAGAAGCCGGAGACGGCGCGGGCCGCCTCCACCTCGCGCGTGAAGCGGACGCGGAAGAGCTGGTCCTCGGCGAGCTCCGTACGGACCGTCTTGATCGCCACGCGCCGGCCCGACGCCGAGCGCGCCAGATAGACCAGCCCCATGCCGCCGGCCCCCAGCCGTCCCAGCACCTCGAACGGCCCGATCCGCCGCGGATCGTGCTGCGTCAGCTGATCCACCACTTGCCTGCCACCTCCCCGTACGGGCCGCGTCACCCACGTATGTACGCGACCCCGTGCAGCGTCTCACCACCGCACCGCCATGGCGGCACGCACCCCGATTCTTCCTGTCCCCGGGCGTGGTTGCGAACCCGGCGGCAAATCGGGGTGTCTCCCTGCGAATGCTGACAGAAAACCTCAGTCGGAGCGTTCCAGCACCGCGAACGAGGCACCTTGATTGTCGGTCACGACGGCCACCGTGCCGTACGACGTCTCGAAGGGTGGAGCCTGCACCCGTCCGCCCAGGCGCAGCACGGTGGCGACGGCGGCCGCGCAGTCGGCCACCCGGAAGTGGACGAGGAAGTGCGGGGGCATCTCGGCGAAGAACACGTCGGAGACGGGGGCGCGGCCGAAGTCGGGCTCGGCGTCGGGGCCGAACAGGGCGTCGTGGAAGAGCCCGCCGTAGAAGGCGTTGGCGGCCTCGGTGTCCCGGGCGTACAGCTCGGCCCAGACGAAGGCGCCCTCCTCGTGGCGGCGGCCGAAGCCGGTGTGGGCACCCGCCTGCCACAGGCCGAAGACGGCGCCCTCGGCGTCGGTCACCAGAGCGGTCGTCCCCTCCTCCCCCACGGGCACCGGCGCGGTGACGATCTGCCCGCCCTCGTCCCGGATCCGCCGGGCGAGCGCGGTCGCGTCCGGGGTGGCGAAGTACACGGTCCAGACGGTCGGCATCCGCCCGTCCGTCTTGGGTACCAGCGCGGCGACCCGCTCCCCCTCCAGCAGCGCGTACGGCTCCTCACCCTCCGGGAAGTCCCACCCGAAGAGGTCCGAGTAGAACCGTTTGCCCGCCTCGACGTCGGGGAGCTGGGCGTCCACCCAGCACGGGACGCCCTCCACATACCGGGATGCCCTGTTTTCGGCCATGTCGTCAAAGTAACGGGCGCTTGAGCACGCCGCAGACCAGGCACACCAGGCTCCCGGCGCCCGTGCACCCCATTTGCAGTCGGCCGAATCGCGCTCCCATCACCCCTCGGTAAGCTGACGGCATGACAGGACAAGTGCGTACCGTCGACGGCCGCGTGGCCGGCCGGCGTGGGCAGGCGACCCGGCAGAAGCTGCTCGACTGCCTCAGCGAGATGCTCAGCTCCTCCCCCTACCGGGACGTCAAAGTCATCGATGTCGCCCGGAAGGCGGGCACTTCGCCCGCCACCTTCTACCAGTACTTCCCGGACGTCGAAGGCGCCGTTCTGGAGATCGCCGACCAAATGGCCGCCGAGGGCGCCGGGTTGACCGAGCTGCTCCAGGGGCGGTCCTGGGTCGGCAAGTCGGGCTGGCAGACCGCGCAGGAACTCGTGGACGGATTCCTGGAGTTCTGGCGGAAGAACGACGCGATCCTGCGAGTGGTCGACCTCGGCGCGGCCGAGGGCGACAAGCGTTTCTACAAGCTGCGGATGAAGATCCTGAACTCGGTGAACAACTCCCTCGCGGACGCGGTCGCGGAGTTGCAGGCCAAGGGCAAGGTCGACAAGGACGTCAACCCGGCCGCGATCGCGGGTTCGATCGTCGCGATGCTCGCGGCGGTGGCCTCGCACCAGAAGGGCTTCCAGTCCTGGGGCGTCAAGCAGGCCGAACTCAAGCCGAATCTGGCGCTGTTGGTGCATCTGGGTGTGACGGGCAAGAAGCCCGCGAAGTAGCACCCCTCCACTTCCCGGGCCCAAGTCCTGTCTGGCAGGCGGCCGTCCACCCGGTGGGCGGCCGCCTGCCGCGCTACGCGGGCAGCGGACGGTCCCGTACGACGTGCTTCATCACCAGCGTCGAGGTCAGCCGCTGCACACCCGGCAGGGTGGCGAGGCGCTCGTCGTAGAGCCGCCGGAAGGCGGCGAGGTCGGCGGTGGCCACCCGCAGCAGGTAGTCCGGTTCCCCGAACAGCCGCTGGGCGTCCCGGACCTGCTCGATCTCGCCGACGGCCCGCTCGAACCCGGCGACGGTGTCGCGGTCCTCCTGCCGCATGGAGACGAAGACCAGCGCCTCGAAGGCCAGTCCGACGGCGGCCGGCTCCACCACGGCCCGGTAGCCGCTGATCGCCCCGGACCGCTCCAGCTCCCTGAGCCGCCGGTGGCACGGCGAGACGCTCAGCCGCACCCTCGCGGCCAGCTCGGTGACGGTCAGTCGGCCGTCCCGCTGGAGCTCGGCGAGAATCTTCCGGTCCACGTCGTCCATGGGGCAGATCCTCCCCCAGTGGCGGAACCGGCCGCCGACCCGGCCCCTGGCACACGACGCGCCCTACGGCTCGCGGGGCTCGATCCTGAACAGCCGTATCTCCCGCTCCACCCGTGCCTGATAGGTCGCGTACGGCGGCCAGAAGGCGAGGGCCGCCCGCCAGGCCGCATCCCGCTCCTCGCCCGCCAGCAGCCGGGCGGTCACGGCGATGTCGGCGCCCTTCCAGTTGATCTCGGCGTCCGGACGGGCCAGCAGGTTGGCCGTCCAGGCGGGATGGCCGGGCCGGCCGAAGTTGGAGCCGATGAGGATCCAGCTCCCCCGCTCCGGCTCCGGCATACAGGCCAGCGGGGTGCGGCGCGGCAGTCCGCTGCGGGCGCCGGTGGAGGTCAGGACCACCCCTGGCAGCAGCTGTGCGCTGAGCAGCACCCGGCCGCGGGTGAGCCGGTGCACGGCCCGGTCGAGCGCCGGGATCACATGCGGGGCGACCCTGGCGAAGCCGCGCGTCGACGACAGCCGCTGCACCGCCCGTACCCCGATCACACCGTCACCTCCGGCGCCTCGAAGAGCCGCGCGGTGTCGGCCGCGCGGGCCCGCAGCCGGTGCGCCGGCCCGAACAGCAGCTCGTCGCCCGCGGCCCGCTTGAAGTACAGGTGCGCGTCGTGCTCCCAGGTGAAGCCGATGCCCCCGTGCAGCTGGATCGCCTCCCCGGCGGCGGCGCGCAGCGCGGTCAGCGCCTCGGCGAGGGCGAGCCCGCCGACGCGTTCGGCGTGGGCGGTCGCCCAGGCGGCGTAGTGGGCGGCGGACCTCGCCGCCCGCACCTGGACGTACACGTCGGCCAGCCGGTGCTTGACCGCCTGGAAGGAGCCGATGGGCCGCCCGAACTGCTCCCGCGCCCGCACATGGGTGACGGTCAGCTCCAGCGCCCGCCCCGCGGCGCCGACGGCCTCGCAGGCCAGGACGGCGGCGGCGGTGTCCCCGACCCCGGCGAGCGCCCCGGGCACGTCGGCCCCCTCCTCCCCCAGCAGCTCCGCGCCGGTCTCGCGGAACTGCACCGCGGCCAGCGGCCGGGTGGCGTCCAGGGCGGTGCGCCGCACCCGGACGAGCCCGGCGGCGTCCCCGGGGACCAGGAACAGGTCGGTGCGGGAGCGGGTGAAGCCGCCGGTGTGGGCGGCGACGAGGAGGATTCGGGCGCTGTGCCCGTCGAGGACGTGCTCGACCTCCCCGTACAGCCGCCAGCCGTCCGCGGTGCGCCGGGCCTGGACCCCGCCCGAGCGTCCGCCGCCGGCCCAGTCGCCGTCGTTGGCGCCGGTCAGGGCGAGACAGGCGGGCGGGGCGGCGAGGGCGGCGGTGAGCGAGCCGTCGGCGATCCGGGGCAGCAGGGCGGCGCGCTGGGCCCCGGTGCCGAGGGCCAGGACCAGCGGGGCGGCGAGGACGGCGGTGGCCAGCAGCGGCGAGGGCGCCAGGGCCCGCCCGGTCTCCTCCGCCGCCAGGGCGAGTTCGGTCGCCGAGCAGCCGACGCCGCCGTACGCCTCGGGCAGGGCGAGGCCGGGCAGGCCGAGCCGGCCGGCGAGGGCGGCCCACAGCGCCGGGTCGTGTCCTTCGGGGCTGTCGACGGCGGCGCGCAGCTCCCGCGATCCGCACCGCCTGTCCAGCAGTTCGCGCAGAGCGCGGCGGATCCTGTCCTGTTCGGGGGTGAAACCGGCGTCCATCGCTGCCCCTTCCCACCAGATCTGACGGTCCGTCATATTAGGAGGGCCGGGTCGAGATGCACAGAGGGAGAGGCCAGTCATGACCGCCGGAAACCGGAAAGTCGCCGTGGTCGGGGTCGCCCTCGCCGACTGCGGCCGCGTGGACGACGCGACGCCCCACTCGCTGCACGCCCAGGCGGCCCGCCGGGCGCTCGCCGACGCCGGGCTCGACCGCTCGCTGGTCGACGGCTTCGCCTCGGCCGGCACCGGGGTGCTCGCGCCGGTCGAGGTCGCCGAGTACCTGGGCCTGCGCCCGACCTGGGTCGACTCCACCTCGGTGGGCGGCGCGACCTGGGAGGTGATGGCCGCGCACGCGGCGGACGCGATAGCCGCCGGGCACGCCGAGGCGGTCCTGCTGGTCTACGGCTCCACGGCCCGCGCCGACATCAGGGCGGGCCGCAGGACCGGGAACCTCTCCTTCGGGGCGCGCGGCCCGCTCCAGTTCGAGGCGCCCTACGGGCACACCCTCGTCGCCAAGTACGCGATGGCCGCCCGCCGGCACATGATCGAGTACGGCACGACGATCGAGCAGCTGGCCGAGGTGGCGGTGCAGGCGCGGCAGAACGCGGCACTGAATCCGGAGGCGATGTTCCGGGACCCGATCACGGTCGACGACGTCCTGTCCGGGCCGCTGATCGCGGACCCCTTCACCAAGCTGCACTGCTGCGTCCGCTCCGACGGCGGGGCGGCGGTGCTACTGGCGGCCGAGGAGTACGTACGGGACTGCCGCCGGGCGCCGGTGTGGGTGCTGGGGACCGGCGAGTGCGTCTCCCACTCCACGATGTCCGAGTGGGAGGACTTCACGGTGACCCCGGCCGCCGTCAGCGGCCCGCTGGCGTTCCGGCGGGCGGGGGTGCGGCCGGCCGAGATCGACGTCGCCCAGGTCTACGACGCCTTCACTTACATGACGCTGGTGACGCTGGAGGACCTCGGCTTCTGCAAGAAGGGCGAGGGCGGGGCGTTCGTGCAGTCCCGGGAGCTGCCGGTGAACACCGACGGCGGCGGTCTGTCGGCCCAGCATCCGGGCATGCGCGGGCTGTTCCTGCTGGTGGAGGCGGTACGGCAGCTGCGCGGGGAGGGCGGGGCACGGCAGGTGCGGCGCACCGACGGCGACCTGCCGCGGCTGGCGGTGGCGTCCGGGACGGGCGGCTGGTTCTGCTCGTCGGGGACGGTGGTGCTGGGGCGGTAGGCGGGGCGGGTGCGGAAGCCCGGGCACGCGGGTTCGTGGTGCCCGGGGCTCCACGAACCCGGGTTCGGGCCGACAATCGGTGCATGGGAACCGATCTTCATGAGCTGCTGAGGTCGCTGCGGGTGTGGGACCCGGAGGTGACCGCACTGGCGCCCTTCGACCCGGAGTCGGCGCCGCCCGAGCCGCTGCCGCTGTTCGCGGACTGGTTCGCGGAGGCGGTGGCGGCCGGCCAGGCGGAGCCGCACACCATGTCGCTGGCGACGGCGGACGAGGAGGGCAGGCCGGACGTACGGACGGTGATGCTGCACGGGGCCGACGCGGCGGGCTGGGCCTTCGCCACGCACTCCGGCAGCCGCAAGGGCCGGCAGCTCGCGGCCCGCCCGTACGCGGCGCTGGGCTTCTACTGGCCGGTGCTGGGGCGGCAGGTGCGGGTGCGGGGGACGGTGACCGCGGCGCCCTCGGCCCAGAGCCAGGCGGACCTGCACGCCCGCTCGACGGGCGCGCTGGCGGCGGCCCTCACCGGCCGGCAGAGCGAAGTCCTCTCCTCCCTCGCGGAGTTGGCGCGGGCCTCCGAGGAGTCCTGGGCCCGCGCCCGGGAGAACCCGGACGCCCCGGTCGCGACCTGGACCCTGTACCGCCTGCGCCCGCAGGAGGTGGAGTTCTTCCAGGGCGAGGAGCGGCGCCGCCACGTACGCCTGACCTACCGCCGCACCGAGGACAACTGGACCCGCGAACTGCTGTGGCCCTAGGGCCTGTCGAACTACTTCGCGCCGGACGCGAAGTCGTACACCTCGAAGTCGGCCACCGCCCGGTACCCCAGCCGCTGGTAGAGGCCGTTGCTGGTGTCGTTGGCGAGGTCGGTGAAGAGCAGGACCTCCTCGGCGCCGGCGCGCACCGCGGCCCGGCTGACCTCCACCGTGACCGCCCCGGCGTATCCGCGTCCGCGCAGGTGGGGCGGGGTGTAGACGGGGGCGATACGGACCTGTCCGGCGACCGTGGGGGTGACCCCGCACATGGAGACCGGGGTGCCGTCGGGGTCCTCCCAGAAGCTGATGCCGCCGTAGGAGACGCGGTGGTCGGCCCAGACCTCCACCTCGCCGGCGGGGTGGTCGCCGACGCTCTCGGTGAACTCCGTGTACCAGCGGATCAGCAGCTCGCGGTCCTTCTCGTCGGCCACTCTGGCCCGGCCCGGGGGTACCGGCTGCGGCATCATCAGCATGCCGAGCCGGTGCAGCCGCTGGCGCTGGCGCAGGGCGGCCGCGGCGCCGGTGTGGCGCTGCCAGGAGCGGACGAAGCCGGTGGTGGTCTCGCGGGTGCCGATGATGCCGGGGACCGGGTGGCCGGTGGCGACCAGGTGGGCGGCGAGGGCGTCGGTCTCGTCGGCGGTGAGCGGGGTGACGTTGAGCCGGTAGGGCGGGGTGCGGAAGTAGGCTCCGCGGACCTCGCCGTCGCGTTCCATCACCCCGAACACGGGCGGCTCGTCACTGCCGTAGGCGCGCAGCCCGCGCACGCGCAGGGACTCCGTCACCGTCAGGGCCACGGTGTGCAGATCGGGGCGCGACCGCAGGAAGCCGCCCGCGTGGGCGAGGAAGCGGTCGAGGTCTTCGGTGACGTACCAGTCGTCCGAGCGCATGGCTCATGATCCCGCTCCCGCCGCGGACTTGGCCATCTTTTGGCGAGGTCAGCCCACAGCCTTGACGCGGACGCGCCGGAACCACTAGGGCGTGTTTCGGAAGTCCCGTCGTCCGCCCGAAGGGCGGGCCCCGCGGCGTCTGGTGCGTGCGATCGCAAGGCGCCGGAGCGCCCTAATAGCGGAGCTATTCGGGCG
>NZ_JBEPBM010000042.1:0-52142 GCF_040299205.1 Streptomyces sp. NPDC000983
GGAGGGACAGGTGGCTCCGCCACATGTCCCTCCACGCCGCACGCCGAGCGCACGCACCGAACGCCGCTCCTTCTGCCACGGAGATCCATCAGAAGGACCCTAGGTCCTGTCGGCCGGTTCCGCCTCCGGTACCGGTCTGCGCAGCAGATAGACGCCCGCCGCCGACACCAGCAGGGCCATGCAGGCGATGAACACCAGCCCCGCGCCCTCCAGTCCGATCGGCTCCACCAGCAGCCCCACGCCGATCACCGGCACCGAGATGCCCGTGTAGGCGACGACGAACAGTGCCGAGATCACCGCGGCCCGCCGGTCCGCCTCGGACACCCGCGCCACCGCGGACAGCGCGCCGCGGAACGACAGGCCCTGCCCGGTACCGCCGACGACCGCGCTCAGCACCACCAGCGCCAACAGGTCCCAGTGCAGGGCGCCCGCGAGGAGTGCCAGGCCCGCGAGGAGCAAGGCGCAGCCGAGCGGCAGCGACCGGGCGACGCCGACCCGGCCGACGGCGAGCTGCCCGGCCGTGGAGGAGAAGAAGGCGAGTGCGACGACGAGTCCGCTGACCGCGTGGTCGCGCACGCCGAGGGAGTGGGCGAGGAAGGAGGGGCTGACCGAGGTGAAGACCCCGAACAGGGCGAAGCCCACGAAGGACGCCGCGGCCGCCGGCCCGAACACGGCCCGCACCCGGGGCGGCAGCCCGGGGCGTTGCGGCCGTACCGTGCTCAGGGGCTTGCGGTCGCGCACCGTCTCCGGCAGCAGCGTCAGCACCGCCGCCGAGACCGCGACCATGCCGAGATGGACGACGAACGGCAGGTGGAGCGGCCGGTCGGCGTACTGCGCGAGCACCCCGGCGAGCAGCGGGCCGCACCCGAGGCCGCCCATGTTCGCGGCGGTCGCCACGAACGTCGCCCGTGGGGAGCCGCGCGGCGCCAGTTCGATGACGTACGCGGAGGCGGCGCCGGTGAACAGGCCGGCGGACAGGCCGGACAGCAGCCGCCCGGCGTAGAGCCAGCCCAGCGCGGTGGCGCACAGGAAGCAGACCGCGCTCGCGGCCGCGCAGGCAAGCCCCCACCACAGGACCGGGCGCCGGCCCACGGCGTCCGAGGCGTCGCCCGCGAGGAGGAGCACGCCGATGACCCCGAAGGCGTAGACGGAGTAGACGACCGTGACGGTGAGTTCGTCGAAGCCGAACTTCTCCTGGTACAGGCCGTAGAGCGGGGTCGGGAGCGTGGTGCCCGCCATGCAGACCGCGAACACGGCCCCGGCGAGCAGACAGGGCCGCCAGCCTCGAAGATCACCGTCCATGGCCCCGACCGTAACCGCCGACGGCCCCGGCCTCCGGGATCAGCCGGACCGCGCGCCGTCCGTGGCATCCGTGGCGTCCGTGAGGGCGACCCGGGCGGTGACCCGCTTGCCCACCGGTTCCCGGCTCACCTCGAATCCGTCGGCGACGGCCATCACGATCTCCAGGCCGTGCCGGCCCACCCGGCCGGGGTCCGCGCCGCGGGCGAGCGGCAGCATCGGTTCGGAGTCCCACACCACGACCTCGACCAGGTCGCCGACGATCCGCAGGTCCATCGCGATGGGTCCGGGCGCGTACTTGCGGGCGTTGGTGACCAGTTCGCTGACCACCAGCTGGGTGAGTTCGACGCTCCGCTGCGAGACCGGCAGCCCCAGCGCGCTGCGTGCCCTGGTGAGGAAGGCGGCGGCCAGATGGCGGGCCTGCGCGATGCAACTGCCGTCCCCGTCCAGCGCGACGGCGGTCTGCATGACCTCCGGCGCCGTGCCGTCCTGGTCCACCGGCACTGTTCCCATAACCGCCGCCTCCGCTACCCCGTTCGTACGACGCTCGTACCCGCGTGACCGCAAACAACGCCCGGCTCCCCCGCACCGGGAAACCCCTGGCCGGAGCGCATGCTCACGACACTTGCGGGGCATGCGTCCCGGGCGCGGGCCGGGTCGGACACGGCCTGGGGCAAGTGCCAGTATCACAGACGTGGTCGGAGGACGAATGATGGATGCCCAACGAGCCGAGCAGACACCGTGGCACGGCCTCACGGTCACGACCACCGTCATGGAGGGCGTCCAGGTGCTCACCCTGACCGGCGAGGTCGACCACGACACCAGCCCTCAGCTGCGATCGGCCGCCAAGGAGGCCTGCGCGGCCGGCCGGCCGCGCATCGTCGCGGACCTGAGCCGGGTCACCTTCATGGACTCCAGCGGGCTCAACATACTGATCGCGGCCCACCGCGACGCCTCGGAGGCCGGCGGCTGGCTGCGGATCGCCGCGCCCGTACCGTCGGTGCTGCGGACCCTGCGGCTGGTGGGTGTGGACGAGGTCATCCCCTGCTCCTCAACGGTGCAGGACGCGCTGGGCCCTTGACGGACCGTGCGGGGGGGGCGCCGCCGCCGGAGCGCTCCGACGGCGGCCCGCCGCACCGTGGCCCGCCGACCGGTCACGGGGACGGCCCTCTTGCGAGGGCTGCGGGCGCTGCCCGCACGGCCGTCGTCTGCCCGGACTCACCGGGTCCACACACCCGGCGGCCCGCACCCTTTCCGAACCCGTCGGAGCGTGTGGGGGACTTGGAGAAAAAGTTCTGAGATCTCTCCGAGAACGCAGGCATGTTGTGTTCGCGACCGGGTAGCCGCGCTCTTGTCGGCCCCTCACGGGAGTGGGCCCCGACCGCTGGGAGGACCTGGGATGACGACGGCACTCGTCGGTACGGCGACTGAGTCCGGTACGGAGCTGCCTCACCTGGCAGACCCTCAGAAGATCGCGCCCCAGGACGCACGCGCACTGACGAAGACCTTCTTCGACCGGCTCGCCGTGCTGGAGGAGGGCACTCCGGAGTACCAGTACGCGCGCAACACGCTGATCGAGATGAACATCTCGCTGGTGCGCTTCGCCGCCCGCCGGTTCCGCAGCGGCGGGCAGGACATGGAGGACATCGTCCAGGTCGGCACGATCGGCCTGATCAAGGCGATCGACCGGTTCGAGATCTCCCGTGACGTGCAGTTCACCAGTTTCGCGGTGCCGTACATCGTCGGTGAGATCAAACGCTTCTTCCGCGACACCTCCTGGTCCGTCCATGTGCCGCGCCGGCTCCAGGAGGCGCGCACCGAACTGGCGCGGGCCAGCGAGGAGCTGCGCAGCCGGCTGGGCCGTTCGCCGAAGGTGTCGGAGCTGGCCGCCCTGATGAACCTCTCGGAGGAGGAGGTCGTCGAGGCGCAGATCGCGGCCAACGGGTACAACTCGGCCTCGCTGGACGCCGCGATCACCGGTGACGCCGACGAGGGCGAGGCGGCGCTGTCGGAGTTCATCGGCGAGGAGGACACCGCCCTCGAACTCGTGGAGAACATCCACGCGCTCGCTCCCCTCGTCGCCGAACTGGACGAGCGGGACCGGCTGATCCTGCACCTGCGGTTCGTGGAGGAGCGGACTCAGGCGCAGATCGGCGAGGAGCTGGGGGTCTCGCAGATGCACATCTCGCGTCTCATCACCCGCATACTGGCCCGTCTGCGCTCGGGGCTGCTCACCACCGAGTGACGGCACGCGCCACCGTAGGTCTCCCCTGCCCGGTCGGCACCGGGCCCGCTCACCGGCGGGTCTGGTCCCGGCCGGGCAGTCGTACGACGGTCACGAAGAACTCGTCGATCTGGCGCACCGCGGCGATGAACTGGTCGAGGTCGACGGGCTTGGTGACATAGGCGTTGGCGTGCAGCTTGTAGCTGCGCAGGATGTCCTCCTCGGCCGCCGACGTGGTGAGGACCACCACGGGGATGTGGGCGAGTTCCGGGTCGGACTTGATGCGTTCGAGGACCTGACGGCCGTCGTACTTGGGCAGGTTGAGGTCGAGCAGGATCAGATCCGGGGTCGGCGCCTGCCCGTACTCGCCGCGCCGGTAGAGGAAGTCGAGGGCCTCCTCGCCGTCGCGGACGACGTGCAGGGTGTTGCCGATCTTGTTGTCCTCGAATGCCTCGCGGGTCATCAGTTCGTCGCCCGGGTCGTCCTCGACGAGCAGGACCTCGATGGGCTGTGCGGCGGGCGCGGTCATACGGGTTGTCCTTCCGGGACGGTACGGCCGGTCTCGCCGGCGTCCGCGGCGGCGGTGCCGTCGGAGGCGGCGGCCGGGGCCGCGGGCAGGGTGAACAGGAAACGGGTGCCGTCGGTGTGGGCGGTGTCGATCCAGATGCGTCCGCCGTGGAACTCCACGATCTTCTTGCAGAGCGCCAGCCCGATGCCCGTCCCCGAGTAGGTGTCCCGGCCGTGCAGCCGCTGGAAGATGACGAACACCTTCTCGGCGAACTCCTCGGCGATGCCTATGCCGTTGTCGGTCACGCTCAGCCGCCAGGCCGGGCTGCCCTCCTCGGCCTCGGGATCGGGCTCGCAGGTGATGGAGACCCGGACCGGGCGGTCGGCGTGGCGGAACTTCACGGCGTTACCGACCAGGTTCTGCCAGAGCATGACGAACAGGGTCGGGTCGCCGCAGACCTCGGGCAGGGGGCCGGAGCGTTCGACTACCGCTCCGGACTCCTCGACGGCGGCGCGAAGGTTGGCCAGGGCCTTGTCCAGGCTCTGGTCCAGCGCCACGGACAGGCTGGCGTCGTTGACCCGGCCGACGCGGGAGAAGGTGAGCAGGTCGTTGATGAGGACCTGCATGCGCTTGGCGCCGTCGACGGCGAAGGCGATGTACTGGATGCCCCGTTCGTCCAGCTGGTCGCCGTAGCGTTTCTCGAGCAGCTGGCAGAAGGAGGCAACCTTGCGGAGCGGCTCCTGGAGGTCGTGCGAGGCGACGTAGGCGAACTGTTCGAGTTCGGCGTTGGACCGGCGCAGTTCCACCGCCTGGGCGTCGAGGTCGTCGGCCTGCCGGGCCAGGTGCTCCTGCTGGACGCGGGAGGCGTCGAGTTCGGTCACCAGGCGCCGGCGCATGGCCTCGACGTCGGTGGCCATGGCCCGGATGTCGGCGGGTCCCCCGGCGGGGATGCGGTGTGTGAAGTCGCCGCGGGCGACGCGGCGGGACGCGGTCCGCAGCCGTCCCAGGGGCCGGGCGACCAGGACGTGCACCAGCACCGCCAGCGCCACGCCGGTGAGCAGGAAGGCGGCGACCAGACCGCTCAGCACCCAGTTGCGGACGGTGCGCACCTGCGACAGCTCGCTGCGGCTGTCGTTCCTGGCCTCCTTGAGGTGTCGGTTCTGTTCGGTGAACAGCCTGCGGATGTCGTCGAAGGCGGCCTTCCCGCTCGCCGTGGCGACGGCGTCGGTGGGGCGGGGGTCTCCGGGGGTGACGCCGGCGATGAGCGGGTCGGCGTAGGTGCGGCGCCAGTCCTCCGCCGCGCTCTCGATGCGGTCGAGGTCGGCGCGCAGGGTCGTCCGGTCGCCGATCAGCTTCCGCAGCCGGTCCGCCGCGTCGTGCTCGGCGCGCTGGCCGTCGGTGTAGGGGGTGAGGAACTGCCGGTCGGCGGCGAGGACGTAGCCGCGGGCGCCGGTCTCCTGGTCGAGCAGGGCGTTCTGCATCTGCAGCGCCTCGGAGCGGGCGGGCTGGATCTCCTCTATGAGCCGGTCGGAGACCCGGGCGGTCCTGGCCAGCAGTTCGGAGCCGACCACCGAGCCGGTCACGACCAGCGCGATCATCACGGCCAGGGCGACGTGGAACCAGCCCTGCACGGTGATACGGCTGCGACGGCTGGGGTCCTCCGGGGCGAAGGGCTCCGCGGGGGGAGGCGTGGTCACGTTCGGTCTTCCTGCTTCCCTCGGGTGGTCCGGCGCAGATGCAGCACGGCGACGTCGTCGGCGAGGCCGCCGTAGGCCTCGGCCAGTTCCTCGGCGCGGCCGATCAGCCCGTCCACGAACGCCTCCGCGGGCAGGGTCGCCAGCGAGCGGGCCAGCTCCAGCAGGCCCTCCTCGCCGAGGCGCTCGCGCCCCGGCCCGATACGGCCCTCGAAGAGGCCGTCGGTGAAGAGCACCAGGCCGGCGTCGTCGTCCGGCAGGGCCAGCTCCGCCACCGGCCAGCGTGCCACACCGCCGGGCAGCACCCCCAGGGCGGGTCCGCCGTCGACCTCGACCCACTCGACGCGGTCGCCGCTGCGCAGCAGCAGGCCGGGGTGGCCCGCCCGCATCACCCGCGTCGAGCGGCCGTCGGGCGGCACCTCGACGCTGGTGAGGGTGGCGAAGATCTGCTCCCCGGTGCGCTCGGCGAGCAGGATCTCCTCCAGGGTGCGCAGTTGGCGGGCGCCTGTGACGCCGCTGAAGACCAGGGTCCGCCAGGCTATGCGCAAGCCCACGCCCAGCGCCGCCTCGTCGGGGCCGTGGCCCGAGACGTCCCCGATGAGGACGTGGACGCTGCCGTCGGGGGTCTGCACGACGTCGTAGAAGTCCCCGCCGAGCAGGGCCTGTTCGCGGCCGGGGAGGTAGCGCGCGACCACCTCCGGGCCGGCCGCGTCCCGCAGCAGGGGGGTGGGCAGCAGGCCGCGTTCGAGCCGCCGGTTCTCCTCCGCCCTCAGCTGGCCCGCCTGGAGGGCCGCGGCGGCCTGCTCGGCGAGCTTGCGCTGGATGGCGTAGCGGATCGCGCGGCCGAACAGCTCCGCCTCGACGCGCCCCTTGACCAGGTAGTCCTGGGCCCCCGCGGCGACCGCGGCGAGCCCGGTGCTCTCCTCGGCCAGCCCGGTCAGCACCACCACGGCGACATCGGCGTACTGCCGTACCGTGGCGACGCCCTCGAGGCCCTTGGAGTCGGGCAGGTGCAGGTCGAGCAGGACGCAGTCCGGGGACGCCGTGGTCAGGGCCTCGCGGGCCTCGGCGAGCGAACGCACCCAGGTCAGCCGCATTCCCGGGGAACAGTCGGCGACCAGCTCCTCCACCAGGAGGGCGTCCGCCTCGTCGTCCTCGATCAGCAGGACGGAGGGTTCCTGCCAGTCCCAGGCGGTGCCGTCCACGCCGGCGACGTCCTGAGCGACCCGTACGCCGACAACCCCATGCTGTGTTGGGATCATTCGCTTCCGCTTCACCCTCGATCGCCTCGGCCGAGCCGGTCGATGGCTCGTCATTGCCGTAAGGCAACGAACGAAGACTACTGGCCGCGCGCCGCGCTGTCGTCACCGGCCGGTCAAGATCTGATGGCGGGCCGGGACGGGTGAATGTCCCTGGCGGTCCGGGGATTCGGGTGCCGGGACGCGGTCAGCGGGGCGAGCGGCTGCGCGGTACCCGGACCAAGGGGTGGACCACTCCGTAGAGTTGGTCGATCGCGTCGCGCAGCACCGGGCGGTCCGGGGGCGCGGCCGTCACGAGGGTCTGCTCCAGGAGCTGCCGGCGGCGCTGGCGGGTCGCTTCGAGCACGCACTTGCCGGCGCCGGTGAGGCAGAACTCCCCGGACGGTCCGCGGCGCACGAGCGTACGGCGCTCCAGGCGGTCGCAGAGCCGGTCCGCGGCGTCCCGGTCGACGCCGAGGCCGTCGGCGACGCGGGCGGGGTCGCCCCGTTCCGTCTCCAGCACCAGCAGGCCGCGCATCTGCTCGTCGGAGATGGTGGGCGCGACGTCCTCGTGCGCCTGCCGCCACAGCTCGATCATGGACTCGGCGATCTGGTCCGCGGTGGCGGGTTCGGCGGATTCGGGATCAACTGGCATGGTTCGCCCCTTTCCTTGGTGCCGTCGAGTACCGCGTCTACCCGCCCGACGCCGCTTCAGCCCCGGTCAACCGTTCGAGGCCGTGCCGAGGCCGTGCCGAGGCCGACGCGTGGGACCGCGTAGGCGGGGCATCCGGACACCCGGACAGATGCGGGCCGGAGCAGGCGCCGGCCCGCCCGACACGCCCAGGGGGGTACCACATGATCACCGACAGCGGGCCGGCGGCCCCGGACGAAACCTCGGCGGACGGCCCCGCAGCCCGCAAGCAGCGCCTGCGCCGCCGCCTGGAGCGACTGATAGGCATAGCGGCCACCGAGGGCAACGAGCTGGTGCCGCTGCGCAACGGCGACGAGATCTTCCCCGCGATGCTGGAGGCCGTACGGTCGGCCCGGTACACGATCGACATGATGACGTTCGTGTACTGGCGGGGCCGGATCGCCCACGACTTCGCCGCCGCGCTCGCCGACCGCGCCCGGGACGGTGTGCGGGTGCGGCTGCTGCTCGACGGGTTCGGCGCCAAGGAGATCGAGCAGGAACTGCTGGACCTGATGGAGGCGGCGGGCGTGCAGGTGGCCTGGTTCCGCAAGCCGGTCCGGGTGTCACCGTTCAAGCAGAACCACCGTTGCCACCGCAAGGCGCTCGTCGTCGACGAGGACACCGCGTTCACCGGCGGGGTCGGCATCGCCGAGGAGTGGCAGGGCGACGCCCGCGGGCCCGACGAGTGGCGCGACACCCATGTCCGGCTGCGCGGCCCGGCGGTGGACGGGGTCGCCGCCGCGTTCGCGCAGAACTGGGCCGAGTGCCACGACGAACTCTTCGACGAGCGGGACCGGTTCACGGGCCACGAGCCGGCCGGCGACTCGGTGGTGCAGGTGGTGCGCGGCTCGGCGAGCTTCGGCTGGCAGGACATGCAGACCCTGATCCGGGTGATGCTGACCTCCGCCGAGGAGCGCTTCCGGCTGGCCACCGCCTACTTCGCCCCCGACGCCTACTTCGCCGACCTGCTCTGCGCGACCGCCGCCCGCGGGGTGCGGGTGGAGATCCTGCTGCCGGGCCCGTACACCGACCAGCGGGCCTGTCAGCTCGCCGGCCGGCAGTACTACGGGCGGCTGCTGGAGGCGGGGGTGCGCATCCACCACTTCCAGCCGACGATGATGCACGCCAAGGTCATCACCGTGGACTCGGTGGCCGCGCTGGTCGGGTCGACGAACTTCAACCGCCGGTCCATGGACCACGACGAGGAGGTCATGCTCGCGGTCCTGGACGAGCGGTTCACCGCGGAGCTGGACCGCGACTACGACGCCGACCTGCGGCGCAGTGTCGCCATCGATCCCGCCCGCTGGCGGCGGCGCTCGGCGCTGGAGCGCGTCAAGGAGGCCGCGGTCACTCCGATCCGGCGGTTCCTGTGACCGGCTCGCCGGGCCTGCCGTGCCAGTCCAGGCAGACCACCAGGGCGTCGTCGTCCGGTGCGGCGCCGCCGCGGTGACCGGTCAGCTCCCGCAGCACGGCACGCGGCACCTCGGCGGCGGGGAGCAGCCGGGTGGACTGCATGGCGCGGGCCAGGGCCCCCTCGCCGTACGCCTCGCCCTTGGGCGAGGCCACGGCGTGCACCCCGTCGCTGACGAAGACGAGCCGGTCGCCGGGCTCGACGGAGAACTCCTGCGCCACGTAGTCGGTCTCCTCGAACATGCCGAGCGGCAGCTGCGCCTCGAAGTCGACGGCCTCCACGACGCCGTCGCGCAGCCGCAGCAGCCGGGGCGAGCCGGCGTCCACCACGCGCGCCCGGCCGGTGGCCAGGTCGAAGTCGAACATGAGCACGGAGAGGTAGCAGCGGCCCCGGTAGTGGGCGTAGACGGCCTGGTCGGCCAGGGCCGCCTGGTCGGCGATGCCGATGCCGGCCCGCCGGGCGTTGCGCAGGGCGTTGATGGCCAGGCTGGTCAGCAGGGACGCCTCGATGCCCTCGCCCATGCCGTTGGTGACGTACAGCGTCAGATGGTCGGCGGTGGCCGACCAGTCGTAGTTGTCGCCGAAGATGGCGTACGCGGGCTCCAGTTGGGCGCCGAGTTCGTACTCGGGGCGGGAGCAGGAACTGCCGGGCAGCAGTTGCCACTGCATCTCGGCGGCGAGGGTGAGCCGGTCCCGGCGCCGGGCCCGCAGGTAGCGGTCGGTGTCCCGGTCGGCCACCATCACCTCGCGCCCCAGCACCTCGGCGACCTCGGCCAGTTCGCTCTCCGCGTCGCGGGCCGCGTCCGTGCCGGGCAGGGTCACCGACAGCACGCCGAGCCGGTCGCCGCGCACGCTGACCGGCAGGTGCAGCCGCGCCCGCCCGTCCCTGGTCTCCTCGCGGTACGGCTGCTGGGAGCCGAAGGCGCGGCCGGCGGCACTGCTGTGCACCGACATCGATTCCGCGCTGTCCGGGGGCAGGGACACCGCCTGGAGCACGGAGAGGCCGTAGTCGGCCATGAACAGCTCGACGTCGTCGGCGTCGTACCGGTCGACCAGTACCACGCGCAGGGCGTCGAGCAGTTCGTCGGGAACCGCCGTTCGCAGAGCACGTTCGGCGGCCGCGAATCTGTTCATGACGAGAAGTACACCAACCTTTCACCGGACACACGCGGATCTCGCTCACACCGGGCCGGGTTTCCCAGAAGGGACGGGCGCGCCGCCCTGGGACCGGCCGCCGGGAGCGCCGCTGCTAGTACGCTGACAGGCACCCCAGTGCCTGCGAGAGTGTGATCGTGACTGTCTTCCGCCGCCCCGCGCCCGATGAGGTCGCGCGTGTGACCACCACGGCCGTCGAGCTGCTGGAGGTCGTGTGGGGACGCGCCTCGACGGCACCCACCTCCGCGTCCCAGCTGCGGGTGCTGCACATCCTGGAGCACCACGACGGCATCAACCTGCGGACCCTCGCCGAGTCGCTGGCGTCCACGCCGCCGTCGACGAGCCGACTCTGCGACCGGCTGGTGGCCGCCGGGTTCGTGGAGCGGGTGGTGAGCGCGGAGGACCGGCGCGAGGTGCGGCTGCACCTCAGCGGACCGGGCCGGGGCTTCCTGGCCGACCTGCGCGCCCGCAGGGAGCGGGAGCTGCACAAGGTGCTGGCGCAGATGCCGGCCGCGAAGCGGATCGCGCTGCTGGAGGGGCTGGAGGCGTTCTGCGCCACCGCCGCCACGCAGATACACGACGACGAGGCGGACCCGGGCAGCCGCAGCGCCTGACCGGCCCCTCGCGGGTCGGGGACGGTACGCGGCACCGGGGCGGCGCCCGCGGTGCGGCACCGCAGACCGGCACGCGCGCGGACACGCGCGGCGCTCCGCGTCCAGCTGTGCATGTCCTGTCCTTCCCCCTGCTCGTGCAGCATGTAACTCTGTTGCCTCATGGTCATCATTGTCAAACGGCAACGACCGGCGCCGCCACTGTGACAGCCGCAGCCACTCGAACCCTTGTACCCACAGGCCGCGCCTTACGCGGTGATGTGCGGCATGTCTCCGCGCGTACGCGGCGACTCGGGCCAGACCAGCAGCACGGGACACGGGGCGTGGTCGACGACGTAGCGGCCGGCCGGGCCGAGGCTGTGCGGGCCGAGGTGGGTGCGGTCGCCGTCGCGGGCCAGGATCAGCAGGTCGGCGCCGTCCGCCGCCCGTACGACCTCCTGCTCGGCGCGCCCGGTGCGGGCCACCCGGGTGGCGGGCCGCCCGAGGCGCTCGGCGGCGGCCAGGAGCAGCCGGCGGGCCGAGTCCTCGGCGAGGTGCTCCACCCGGGTGCCCGGGTCGCGCTCGGGGTGGCCGCGGCCCAGCAGTCCCGCGAAGGCGCCGTGCGCGGCGCCCGGGACGTCGGCCGGGGTGATGTGCAGCAGGACGATGCCGGCCTCGGCCGGGGCGTGGGCGCGGGCGGCGTCCACGCAGGCGGGCCAGGTGCCCTCGACGGTCCAGACGACGACGGCCATGGGCGTCAGCCTCCTCCGATCAGCTCCAGTGACACCCACAGTGCCAGCACCGCGGCGGCCAGGCTCGCCGGAACCGTGTACACGCCGAGCCGGGTGAACTCCTTCAACTCGACCTCCCCGTCGTGGGCGTGGACGATCCGCCGCCACAGCAGGGTGGCCAGCGAGCCCGCGTAGGTGAGGTTCGGGCCGATGTTCACCCCGAGCAGGACGGCGAGGACGGCCCCGGGACCGGAGGGCGCGGCCAGCGGGAGCAGCACCAGCACCGCGGGCAGGTTGTTGATCACGTTGGCGAGGACGGCGGCGAGACCGGCGAGCGCGAGCAGTTCCGGCAGGCCCGTGCCCTCGGGGACGAGGTGCCCGAGGGCCTCGTCGAGCCCGTTGTCCACGACCGCCCGGACCACGATGCCGAGGGCGAGGACGAAGGCGAGGAAGGGCACCGAGGCGGCGCCGAGCAGGGCCCTCGGTGTGGTGCGCCGCCGGAACAGGGCCCGGACGGCGAGGGTCAGCGCGCCCGCCAGGGCCGCCCAGGCGGGGTCGACGCCGACGGCCGAGGTCAGCACGAACCCGGCCAGCGTGCAGGCCACGGTGACCAGGGCGAACTTCGGCAGCCGCGGCGGCTCGGCCTCGGCGGGTGCCTCGGCCCCGGCGTCCAGGTCCGCGGCGAAGAAGCGGCGGAACACCAGGTACTCGACGGCGATCGCGGCCGCCCACGGCAGCGCCATCAGCGCGGCGAAGCGGGTGAAGCTCAGGCCGCTGGCGCTGAAGGCCAGCAGGTTGGTCAGGTTGGAGACCGGCAGCAGCAGGGAGGCCGTGTTCGACAGATGGGTGCAGGCGTAGACGTGCGGTTTGGGGCGGGCGCCGAGCCGGGCCGCGGTGACGAAGACGACCGGGGTGAGCAGCACCACCGTGGCGTCCAGGCTGAGCACGGCCGTGATGCCCGACGCGGCCAGGAACACCTGGGCCAGCAGCCGCCGCGGCCGGCCCGCCGCCGTACGGGCCATCCACGCGCCGCAGGCGCGGAACAGCCCTTCGTCGTCGCAGAGCTGGGCCAGGACCAGGACCGCGGCCAGGAAGCCGACCACCGGTCCGAGCCGTTCGACCTCGTCGAGGGCGTCACCGAGGGGGAGCGCGCCGGTGGCGACGAGGAGGGCGGCGGCCGGGACCGCCACCACCGCCTCCGGCCATCCGAAGGGGCGGACGACCGCGCAGGCCAGCACGAGGACGAGCAGGACCACGGACAGGGTCTCCGCGAGCGGGGTGTTCAGGGTCGGGTCCTTCCGCGCGAAGGCGGCCGGGCCGCCCGTACAACACCCCGAACCGTACCCGCAACGGGTTCCCGCCCCTGCTCAGCGGGGTCGTGGCAGGCGTCCTAGCGCACCCGGCCGCGCGGTTTGAGCGGCAGCGCCGGGAGTTCGGGGGCGGGCAGCGGAGCGCCGTCGTACCCCTTCACCTCGCCGAAGCGGGTGCCCTCCGTCCAGTCCCGGCGGGCCTGGACGATCTCCTCCTGGGAGCGGCCGATCCAGTTCCAGAACATGATCAGCTCCTCCTCGAAGGGCTCGCCGCCCAGGAGCATCAGGCCCGCCTCCGACTCGGCGCGCAGCGGGAGTTCGGTGCGGCCGCAGCCGAGGTAGAGCATCGAGCCGGGCAGCACGGGGACGCCGTCGACATGGACCTCCCCGGACATGGCGAGCACCGCGTACTCGAAGTCCGGCTCCAGCGGCAGGCGTACGTCGGCGCCGCGGGCGAGGGCGAGGTCGGCGCCGACCAGGGGCGTGTACGTCGTCCCGGGGGAGGTCGCGCCGTCGAGGCCGCCGAGGACGACGGTGGCGGTCAGGCCGGGGGCCGTGACGGTGGGCAGGTCGGCGTGGTGCTCGAAGCGGGGCTCGGTGTGGCGGTGGCCGTCCGGGAGGGCGACCCAGAGTTGCGCGCCGTGCAGGAAGCGGGCGTGGGAGCGGGGGCTCTCCTCGGAGTGGCTGATCGCCCGGCCCGAGGTCATCAGGCCCAGTTCACGCGGGCGGATCAGCTGGAGGCTGCCGGTGGAGTCGCGGTGCAGCACCTCACCGTCGTGCAGCCAGCTCACCGTCTGCAGGCCCATGTGCGGGTGCGGGGGCACCTGCATACCGGGCTCGTCGGCGATGTCGTCGGGGCCGTAGTGATCGACGAAGCACCAGGCGCCCACCATGCGGCGGCCGAGGTTCGGCAGCAGCCTGCGCACCTCGGAGGACTCGCCGAGCTTGACCCGGCGCGGGCTGAGGAGTTCCCGTACGGGCTCCGCCACGACGAAGCCACGGCCGCCGCACACCGAGGGCGCGGCCTCCCGATCAAGATTGCTCATGCCGCCCAAACTAGACCCGGCGGGGCCGCTCCGTCAGTGAGTCGCCCCGGGCCACCCCCGTGCGGGGGAGAAAATAGTAGCCATGTACATAGTAGCTATGTACTCTATTTTCCATGAGCAAGGGTTCCGAGCAGGCGTCGCCCGGCTATCTGGTGTGGCGGCTTTCGACGAAGTGGCGGGTCGCGGTCGACCGCGCAGTGGCACCACTGGGCCTCACCCACGCGCAGTACGCGCTGGTGGCCTCGCTGTACGGCATGCGGCGGGCCGGGGAGCGGCCCAGCCAGCGGCGAATGGCCGACCACACCGGCCTGGAGCCGCTGTACGTCTCCAAGCTGGCGCGCTCCCTGGAGTCGGCCGGCCTGATCGAACGCACCCGTGACCCCCGCGACCCCCGAGCCGTGCAGCTCGCGCTGACCGAGGCGGGCCGGGAGAAGACACGGCAGGCGATCGACGTCGTCCAGGGCCTGCTCCAGCAGCTACTGGCGCCCCTCGGCGGCCTGGACGCCCCGCGCGCCCTGGAGTTCAGGCGCGATCTCGCGGCCCTGCTCGACGCACCCCTCGATCCGTTCGCCCCGCACGGCGAGTCCGACAAGGAGCAGCCATGACCACCACCACTCCCCCGCTGAACCCCCGCGTCATCGCCCTCGCGCACTACGCGTCCCGCGCCGTCCTGGAGAACGTGCTGGCCCGCCACGGCGTCACCTTCCAGCAGTCCGTCACGCTCCGGTTCGCCGCGATCGCCGAGGGGCCGGTGGAGCGGGCGGGTCTCGTCGGCGACGTCGTCGGCGCGCTGAAGACCGAGCGGGCCGAGGCCGGGGCGGTGGTCGACGAACTGCTCGCCGCGGGGCTGCTGTCCGGCGCGGGCCCGTCCCTGGTCGGGATCACGGAGGCCGGCCGGGCGCTGCACGAGCGGACCTCCGCGGAGACCGCTCCCGTCAGCGCCCGCATCTACGCCGACCTGCCGGAGGAGGACCTGGCGGCGGCGGGACGCGTACTGAGCCTCATCACCGAGCGGGCCAACGCGGAGCTGGCCGCCGGCGCGGCGTAGAACGCCGGACGGGCGGCCGGAGGGAATGGATTCCCTCCGGCCGCCCGTCCCGCGTGAACCTCTAGCGCGCGGCGGCCTTGGCGCGGCCGCGCCGGTGGGCGATCTCGCCGAGCACGATGTCGACGGCCAGGAAGGCGACCAGCGATATCCCGAGCAGCGGGACGAAGTAGCCGACCAGGGCGACCACCACCGCCAGCGGTACCAGGATCTGCGGCGGCACCTGCTGCCAGGCGCCGCGCGGGATCGGGCGGCCGAAGGAGGAACCCCGGCCGCGCTGCCACCACATGCGGTAGCCCCACACGATCAGCAGGATCAGCGAGAGCGTCAGCAGCATCAGGGCGATCTGGCTGGCCAGACCGAACAGCACGCCGGTGTGCAGGTCGATGCCCCAGCGGGTCAGCTTGGCGAGCACCGGGTAGTCGTCGAACCGCAGTTCGTCGGTGACCGTGCCGGTGGCGGGGTCCACGGCGACGGAGTCCGCCTTGGTGGGCCAGCTGCGCTGGACCTGCTTGATGACGTACGCCGACTCCGCGTCGGCGGGCGGCACGATCTCCACCGGGTCGCCGAGCCCCTCGGCGCGGGCCGCGGCGAGGACCTTGTCGAGGCCGACGCCGTGCGCCCCGTCCCCGGCGGCCGAGGCGCCGTGCCCGGAGTGCTCGCCGCCCGCGCCCGCCGAGATCGACGGGGTGGCCCCGCCGAGCGAGGTGCGCAGTTCGTCGATGTTGGCGCCGGTGTACTGCGACCAGGTCAGCCCGGTCGCGGAGAGGAAGAGGAACCCGGCGGCGGCCCAGGCGCCGACCGTGCCGTGCAGGCCCAGGGTGCGGCGGCGACCGGTGGTGCCGCGCAGCTTGCGGCGGGCCCGGCGCCGGGAGAACCACAGCACGAGACCGCCGAGGGCCACCACCCACAGCCAGCTCGCGGCGAGTTCGCTGTAGAGCCGGCCGGTCTCGCCGAGCCGCAGATCGCGGTGGAACTCGTCGATCCAGGTGCGCAGCGGCAACGCGCCGGTGGAGCCGTACTGTTCGAGCGAGCCGCGCACCTCGGCGGTGTAGGGGTCGACGAAGACGGCGAGGGTGTGGTCGGGGTCGACGCCCTCGACGCCGGAGAGCATCACCCTGGTGCTGGCGTCGTCCTCGGGCGAGGGGCGCACGGCCGCGACCGTGCCCTCGGGGTGGGCCTCGCGGGCGGCGGCGACCTGTTGGGAGACCGGCAGCTTCTCCTCGCCCACGGGGACGGTCAGTTCGTGCGCGTACACGATCTTCTCGGCCGGGAACGAGGCGGCGTACAGGAAGCCGGTCGCGGCGGCGACGAGCAGGAACGGGGCGATGAGCACGCCGGCGTAGAAGTGCAGGCGGAGCACGAGCGGGCGCAGCGTGGCCCAGGTGCGGCGGGCCGGCGCCGGGGCGGCTTCGGCGGTGCGGGCCTCGTCCGAGGGGGGTCCCCCCGCTGAATCGGAGCCGGATGGGGGCGAGGTCGAGGGAGCGGTGGACATCGGGGGCCTCTCCGGGGGGGGGCTGGGGACGCTTGTCGTGCGGTAGCGGTCCAGTAGTCGGGGCGTACGGCCCCGGAGTTCCCGCGCATTTCTGTGACCTGAGTCACAGGGTGAGGGATCGTGGCATCCTGAGTCGATGGCAGCACCGAACGCGCACCCGCCCCTGACCGAACTCGTCGAGCAACTCCTCTCCCTCGGGGGCCCGTTGCCGATCGTCGCGGCCGGCGACCCGGTGCTGCGGCGCGGCACCGGGCGCTACGACGGCCAGTTGCCGCCCGCCCTCCTGGCCCGCTTCGTCGAGGCCCTGCGCCTGACCATGCGCGCGGCCCCCGGCGTGGGTCTGGCGGCCCCGCAGGTCGGGGTGCCGTTGCGGATCGCGGTGATCGAGGACCCGGCGCCGGTGACCGAGGAGGTGCGCCTGGTCCGCGGCCGGGTGCCCCAGCCGTTCCGGGTCCTGGTCAACCCCGCCTACCAGCCCCTCGGGCCCGGCCGGGCCGCGTTCTTCGAGGGCTGTCTGAGCGTGCCGGGCTGGCAGGCGGTGGTGGCCCGGCCGGCCGAGGTGCGGCTGACCGGGCAGGACGAGCACGGTCGCGCCCTGGACGAGGTGTTCGCCGGCTGGCCCGCCCGGATCGTGCAGCACGAGACGGACCATCTCGACGGCGCCCTCTACCTCGACCGGGCGGAGCCGCGCTCGCTGTCCTCGGCCCGGTCGATGGCCGAGCGCTGGGCCCAGCCGACCCCGAAGGAGGCGGCGGCCGCGCTCGGCTTCGACCTGCCGGACTGAGCCCGGCCGGACCTCAGTTGTCCCGGTAGGTCTCCAGCAGCCGCAGCCACACCTCGCTGATCGTCGGGTAGGCGGGGACCGCGTGCCACAGACGGCTGAGGGGGACCTCGCCCGCGACCGCGACCGTCGCGGAGTGGATGAGTTCGCCGACCCCGGGGCCGACGAAGGTGACGCCGAGGAGGATCTCGCGTTCCAGGTCGACGACCATGCGGGCGCGGCCCCGGTAGCCGTCGCCGTAGAGGGAGGCGCCGGAGACGTTGGCGAGGTCGTAGTCGACCGCGCGGACCCGGTGCCCCGCCTGTTCGGCCTCGGCGAGGGAGAGGCCCACGGCGGCGGCCTCGGGGTCGGTGAAGACGACCTGCGGGACGGCGGCGTGGTCGGCGGTGGCGGTGTGGGCGCCCCAGGGGTCCGACTCCAGGAGGGGGACGCCAAAGGCGCGGGCTGCGATGGCGGCGCCCGCGATCCGCGCCTGGTACTTGCCCTGGTGGGTGAGGAGGGCGCGGTGGTTGACGTCGCCGACGGCGTAGAGCCAGTCGCTGCCGGTGACGCGCAGGCTGTCGTCGACGGGGAGCCAGGAGCCGGGGTCCAGGCCGATGGAGTCCAGGCCGATGTCGTCGGTGCGCGGGGCGCGGCCGGTGGCGAAGAGGATCTCGTCGGCCTCGATCCGGTCGCCGCCGTCGGTGACGACCACGACCGTGCCGTTCTCCCTGGTCACGGAGGCGACCGAGGTGCCGGTGCGGACGTCGGCGCCCGCCTCGGCGAGGGCCTCGGCGACCAGCTCGCCGGCGAACGGCTCCATGCGGGAGAGCAGCTTCTCGCCCCGGACCAGGAGGGTGACGCGCGAGCCGAGGCCCTGCCAGGCGCAGGCCATCTCCACGGCGACCACGCCGCCGCCGACCACGACCAGCCGGCCGGGTGCCTCCTTGGCGCTGGTGGCCTCCCGGCTGGTCCAGGGCCTCACCTCGGCGAGACCGGGCAGCGCCGGCAGCACGGCGCGGGTGCCGGTGCACACGGCCACCGCGTGCCGGGCGGTCAGGACGCGTTCCGTGCCGTCCGCGCCGGTCACCGTGACCGTGCGGGCGCCGGTGATCCGGCCCTGGCCGCGGTAGAGGTCCGCGCCGATGCTGTCGAGCCAGCCGACCTGCCCGTCGTCCTTCCAGTGCGAGGTGAACCCGTCCCGTCGGGCGGTCACCCGCGCCGTGTCGAGGGGCCCCTGCACGGCGGCGCTCAGGCCGGGCAGGCGGCGGGCGTCGGCCTGGGCGAGGACCGGGCGCAGCAGGGCCTTGCTGGGCATGCAGGCCCAGTACGAGCATTCGCCGCCGACCAGTTCGCTCTCCACGACCGCGGTGGACAGACCGGCCGCGCGCGTGCGGTCGGCCACGTTCTCCCCCACGGGCCCGGCACCGAGGACTACCACGTCGTAAGCGTTGGGTTCCGTTTCCGTCATGGGGCCAGTCTGGTGGGTGGTGTGCGCCGGGGCCACACGGGTACGTGCGCGGATGCGTGACCGACAGCGCACGGAATACCCGCCGGTCCGGCCGTGTTGTGCGGACGGCTCGCCCCGACTCCAGGAAGAGGGATCAACGCCATGAGCAGCACCGTGGAGCTCACCAAGGAGAACTTCGACCAGACGGTCACGGAGAACGAGTTCGTCCTGATCGACTTCTGGGCGTCCTGGTGCGGCCCGTGCCGGCAGTTCGCCCCGGTCTACGAGAAGGCGGCCGAGGAGAACGCGGACCTGGTCTTCGGCAAGGTGGACACCGAGGCGCAGCCCGAGCTGGCGGCGGCCTTCGGCATCCAGTCCATCCCGACCCTGATGATCATCAGGGATCAGGTCGCCGTGTTCGCGCAGCCGGGCGCCCTGCCCGAGGCCGCCCTGACGGACGTCATCGGACAGGCCCGCAAGCTGGACATGGACGAGGTCCACAAGGCGGTCGCCGCCCAGCAGGCCCAGGCCGAGCAGGCCAAGGCGGAGCAGCCCGAGGACGGGCAGACCAAGGCCGAGCAGAACGGCCAGTAGGCCCGGGCCGCGCGGCTCAGAACGGGTACGGCGCCACGTCGCCGCGCACCGTCGTCCAGCGCACGTCGGTGAAGGCCTCCAGGTTGGCCTCGCCGCCGAACCGGGCGCCGGTGCCGGAGGCGGCCGTGCCGCCGAAGGGTGCCACGGCCTCGTCGTTCACGGTCTGGTCGTTGATGTGCACGATGCCGGTCGGGATGCGCTCGGCGAGGGCCAGTCCGCGGGCCGCGTCCCCGGTGACGATGCCGAGGGAGAGACCGTAGGCGCTGTCGGCCGCGAGGGCCGCCGCCTCGTCGAGGGTGGTGAAGGGCCGGACGGGGGCGACCGGGCCGAAGACCTCCTCGGCGTAGGCCGGGGTGTCGTCGGAGGCGTCCGCGAGGACCGTGGGCCGGTAGAACAGCCGGTCGTGGCTGCCGCCGGCGGCGAGCCGGGCGCCCCGGGCGGCGCTGGCCTCGACCAGTCCGTGCACCTTGGCGAGCTGCCCGTCGTCGATGAGCGGACCGAGGTGGACCTGGTCGCGGTGCGGGTCACCGACGGCGAGCGAGTCGGCCTTGGCGGCCAGCCGCTCGACGTACTCGCCGTACACCGACCGGTGCACCAGGTGGCGGCCGGTCGTCATGCAGATCTGCCCCTGGTGGAAGAACGATCCCCAGGCGGCGGTGGAGATCACCGCGTCGAGGTCGGCGTCCTCCAGCACGATCAGGGCGGAGTTGCCGCCCAGCTCCAGATGGGCTCGCTTGAGATGGCGTCCGGCGGCCTCGCCGACGGCCCGGCCCGCCGCGGTGGACCCGGTGAAGGAGATCACCGGCACCAGCGGGTCGGCGACCAGGGCGGCGCCCGCCTGCGCGCCGCCCGGCAGGACGTGCAGCAGCCCCTCGGGCAGGCCCGCCTCGGCGAAGACCGCGGCCAGGGCCAGGCCGCCGCAGACCGCGGTGCGCGGGTCCGGCTTCAGCACGACGGCGTTGCCGAGCGCGAGCGCGGGGGCGACCGAGCGGATGGAGAGGATCAGCGGCGCGTTGAACGGGGCGATCACACCGACCACGCCGACCGGGACCCGCCGGGTGTACGACAGCCGGGGCGCCTCGCTGGGGAGCACCTGTCCGGCCGGGCGGGAGGCGAGGGCCGCGGCCTCGTAGCACTCCTGGGCGGCGACGTGCAGTTCGAAGTCGGCCTTGCCGGGGATGGACCCCGATTCGCGGACCAGCCACTCGCGCAGTTCGTCGGCGTGCTCGGTGAACAGGTCGCCGGCCCGGCGCAGGACCCCGGCCCGCACGAAGTGCGGCAGGCGCGCCCACTCGGCCTGCGCCGCGCGGGCGGCCTCGGCGGCCGGCGCGACGTCCTCGGCGGCGGCGAGGGCGACCGTGCCGAGCGTCTCGCCGGTGGCGGGTTCGGTGACGGTGTGCTCGCCGCCCGCGAGGGGGCGGGGCTGCCAGGACTTGGGGTCGAGCAACGACATGAGAGCTCTCCGTTCGGTCACCGCGGGACTCACTCGGGGAGCGGAAGTCCCGTGTAGTTGGCCGCCAGTTCGGCGGCCGCGTGGCGGGATGCGGTGATCCGGCGCAGACGTGCGAGCTGCATCCGTTGATCGAACGCGTCCCCGTCTGGTTGAGCGTGCAACATCCTAGTCATGTCGTAGGAGAAGCGAGTCGCCTGCCACACGCGGGCCAGACACATTTCCGAGTATCTGTCGATCAGTTGTGAGTCGCCTGTGGAACACCAGGTGGTCAGGGCGCGCGCGAGCACCCGGACGTCGGAGACGGCGAGGTTAAGGCCCTTGGCTCCGGTCGGCGGGACGATGTGGGCGGCGTCCCCGGCGAGCAGCAGCCGGCCGTGCCGCATCGGCTCGTGGACGTAACTGCGCATCGGGGTGACGGACTTGGAGACGACCGGTCCGCGCCGCAGGTGCCAGTCGGCGTCGACGGCGAAGCGGGCGTCGAGTTCGTCCCAGATCCGGTCGTCGGGCCACTCCTCCAGTTCGGTGCCGACCGGGACCTGGAGGTAGAGCCGGGAGACGTACGGCGAGCGCATGCTGTGCAGGGCGAAGCCGCGCTCACCGCGCGCGTAGATCAACTCCTCGCAGGACGGGGGCACTTCGGCGAGGATGCCGAGCCAGGCGTAGGGGTGGTCGTGGGCGTAGGTGCGGCTGACGGCGGCCGGGAACGCCTCGCGCGCCACACCGTGGAAGCCGTCGCAGCCGACGATCCAGTCGCAGGTCAGCGCCTCCTCCCGGCCGCCACGCACATACCGCACGACGGGGCGCCGGCCCTCCGCGTCCTCCACCGCCAGCGCCCGTGCCTCGAACAACAGCGGCGGCCCGTCCGCCAGTTGGAGTGCGACCAGGTCGCGGACGATCTCGGTCTGGGCGTAGATGGTGACGTTGCGGCCGCCGGTGAGGCCGGGGAAGTCGATGCGGTGCCGTTCGCGCTCGAAGCGCAGTTCGATGCCGTGGTGGACCAGGCCCTCGGCGTCCAGGCGCTCGGCGGCTCTGGCCTCCCGCAGGGCGTCGACGGTGCCCTGCTCCAGCATCCCGGCGCGGTGGCGGTTCTCGACGTACTCGCGGCTCCGGCTCTCCAGTACGGCGCAGCCGACGCCGGCGCGGTGCAGCAGACGGGCGAGGAGGAGCCCGGCGGGTCCGCCGCCGATGATGCCGACGGTGGTGCGCATGGCGTGCCTCCCGTGCGTCAGCTGGAGTCGCGGTGCACCACCGAGGCTCCGAGCACCTTGTGCGTCTCGGGCGCGGCGGCGGGGTCGCGGACCGCGCGGTCGACGAGCTCGGCGAGGTCCCGGCCGGACGGGAGCTCGATGTGGACCGTGCTGAGCCGCGGCCGCAGCAGCCGCCCGAGCATCAGGTCGTCGGCGCCGATGACGGCCGTCTCCCCGGGCACGGTGACGCCCTCGTCCTGCAGGGCTCTCATGACCAGCATGGCGTACTCGTCGTTGTACGCGAACACGGAGTCGAGCGCGAGCCGGCGCCAGCGGGCGGCGAGCCGGGCGGCGGCCTCCTCGTCGTAGGCGAGCGGCAGCTCCGTGACGGTGGCGTCGGTGCCGGCGAGGGCGCGGCGCGCCCCGGCGAGGCGGGGCCCGGAGAAGGCCTCCAGGCCCGGTTCTGCGGGCACGACGACGCCGATCCGGCGCCGGCCGCGCTCGTAGAGGTGGCGGCCGGCCGCGTGCCCGACGGCGGAGTGGTCCATCTGGAGGGTGTGGGCGCCCTCGACGCAGTCGGCGCCGATGGTGACCACGGCCCGGGCGCCGGAGCGCTTGAGCAGCGTGACGCCCTGCGGGCCGAGTCCGGAGCCGGGCACCAGGACGGCGACGGGGCGCAGCTCGGCCCAGGCCCGGGCCGCCTCGTCACCGTGCAGGCCGACGCTGCCGTACTGCACGACCGTGTAGTCGAGGCGGCCGAGGGAGGACTGGAGGTCGCTGATGAACTGGCTGTACAGGGGGCCGACCGGGAAGGCCGGGGCGGGCATCAGGACCATCCGGCTGTGCCCGGCGCGCAGGCTGCGGGCGGCCGCGTGCGGGACGTACCCGAGTTCCTTCGCGGCCTCGCGGACGCGGTGCCGGGTGGGTTCGCTGATGCGTACCGCGCTGGTGTTGTTCAGGACGTAGGAGACGGTCGCGCGGGAGACGCCGGCCAGGCGGGCCACGTCGGCACTCGTGGGCACGGAGTGCTGCGCGGCGGACGCGGACGTTCTTGGTATCTGCACCATGAGGTACCGCATCCTTGCAGAAACCGTGAAGCCGCCGTGGGGCGGGCCTACCGGCCGTCGGCCGTGACGCGGTCGACGAGGTCGAGCCAGCCGGCCTCCACGCGTTCCTGCGGCATCGAGCAGACCTTGGTGCGGTAGTGCACCATCGCCGGTTCCAGGTAGGACATCAGGGTCAGGGCGAGGAGTTCGCAGTCGGCGTCGGGGGCGGCCTGGCGCAGCAGGATCAGGACGTGGCCGTGCAGGAAGCGCCGGGGGGCGCTGGAGTAGCGGCGCTCCGGGACGGGCTCGGCGGCGAGCTGGAGTTCCAGTTCGTCGACGGTGCGGCGCAGCAGGGCGCGGCCGAACTCCTTCAGCCGGTCCAGGGGCGGCGCCCCGGGTCCCAGGGGCGGGGGGCCGGAGATCACGGCGGCCTGGAAGTTGCGCTCGGAGTGGTCGAGCAGGGCGGTGAGCAGCCCGGTGCGGTCGCCGAACCGCCGGAACACCGTGCCCTTGCCGACCTGGGCCGCGGCGGCCACCGCCTCCATGGTGACCCCGGCCGCGCCGTGCTCGGCGACCAGCACGGCCGCGGCCTCCAGCAGCCGGGCCCGGTTGCGGGCGGCGTCGGCGCGCAGGCACGGCTCGTCCTCGGGCGGGCCGAGCTGGAGGAGTTCGGGCTCCTCGACGGCGGGGCCCTGGGGCATCGGGAACGGCGGCAGGGGCGCGGACATGAAGTCAGCGTAAAGCATCGGGAGTAAAACTGGACCGCGGTCCGTTTAGGGTGCTAGAAACGAAACGGACCTCAGTCCGGTTACCCCCCTCGTCCCCTGTTTCGTATCGGAGTTCCCATGTCTGTTCGCATCCTCGCGCTCGTCGGCAGCCTTCGCGCCGGTTCGCACAACCGCCAGCTCGCCGAGGCGGCCGTGAAGCTCGCGCCGGAGGGCGCGGAGGTCGAGCTCTTCGAGGGCCTGGCGGAGATCCCGTTCTACAACGAGGACATCGACGTCGAGGGCGACGTCCCGGCGCGGGCCGCGGAGCTGCGCGCCGCCGCCCAGGCCGCCGACGCCTTCCTGTTCTTCTCCCCCGAGTACAACGGCACCATCCCGGCCGTGCTGAAGAACGCCATCGACTGGCTGTCGCGCCCGTACGGCGCCGGCGCCTTCGGCGGCAAGCCGGTCGCGGTGGTCGGTACCGCCTTCGGCCAGTTCGGCGGGGTGTGGGCGCAGGACGAGACCCGCAAGGCCGTGGGCATCGCCGGCGGCAGGGTGCTGGAGGACGTCAAGCTGTCCATCCCCGGCTCGGTGACCCGCTTCGCCGAGACCCACCCGGCCGACGACGCCGAGGTCGCCGCCCAGCTGACCGAGGTCATCGCCCGCGTGCACGGCCACGCCGGTGAGGCCGCGGCCGCCTGAGCCACCGTGTGACGGGGGCGGGGACCGGGGGCCCCGCCCCGCGCGCGTTCAGTCCAGCTCCGCCAGCCGCCGGACCGCCCCGGCCGCGAAGTCCTCGATGTACCGGGCCACCTCGCCGGTGCCGGGGGCGAGGATCACCGTGTCGATGCCGAGCCCGGCGTAGCCGCCCATCTCACGGGTGAAGGCGTCCAGGTCGCCCTCGGCGGCCGCGTCGCCGGCGTAGAGGACGGTCCGGCGGATCTCCGCCTCGTCACGGCCCTCGGTGTCGCAGTGGCGGCGCAGCACGTCGAGCTTGTGCGCGACCTCCTCGGGGCCCGCCGCGAACAGGTTGCAGGCGTCGGCGTGCCGGGCGACCAGCCGGAGCGTCTTGCGCTCTCCCCCGCCGCCGATCATGATCTCCGGCCGCGGGCGGCCGACCGGCGCCGGGACGCACAGCGTCTCCGCGAGCCGGTAGTGCCGCCCCTCGAAGGGGCCGTTGTCCTTCGGGTCCCACATCTGACGGCAGATCCGCAGGGTTTCGTCCAGCCGCTCGAAGCGCTCGGCGACCGGCGGGAACTCCACGCCCAGACCGTGGTGTTCACGGTCGTACCAGGCCGCCCCGATGCCGAGTGCGGCCCGTCCGCCGGAGAGCACGTCGAGCGAGGTGACGATCTTGGCGAGCAGTCCGGGATGCCGGTACGTCACCCCGGTGACCAGGGTGCCGAGCCGGACCGTGGAGGTGTGGGCCGCGAGATACCCGAGGGTCGTGTAGGCCTCCAGCATCGGCGCCTCGGCCCCGCCGTTGTTCTCCATCTGGAAGTAGTGGTCCATCACCGAAAGCCAGCTCACCCCGGCCTCCTCGGCCGCGCGGCCCGCGGCGGCCAGCCCGGGTCCCAGTTCGGCGGCGCCGCCGGGGAGTTCGAACCTGTTGATGTGCACGCCCACCCGCATGTCGCTCTCCGTTCGCCCGGGCTGTCGTCGACGTCCGTGACGCTAGATCCTCGAGCGCCCTCCAAGTCAAGCCACAACCCCCTTACGCCGTCTGCCCGTTGGAAAGCGTTCAAACGGGCGACCGATTCGGGCCGACTCTGCGAGGGTGGGCGGATGCAGACCCTCTACCGCAGACTGCTCCGGTCACTGCCCCGTCTCGGTGTGCGGGTGACGGACCTCGCGCCGGGCACCGCGCTGGTCTCCCGGCGCGGCCGGTACACGGCGACCGGGGCGGGCAAGGACGCCTGGCTCGTCCTGCGCGGCGGCACCTCGGACCGCTGGACCAGCGTCCCGCTCGGAAGCAGCGGGGCCCGGCTGGTGCTCGGCAGGGAGTCGGCCGCGGACGAGCGCAGACTCCAGATGGCGGCGGCCGAGTACCTGTGCATGCAGCACGTCACCGCGATGCTCGACCTGTACGGCGTGAACTGCGTCCTCGACGTCGGCGCCAACCGCGGCCAGTACGCCAAGCGGCTGCGCCGGCACGGCTACACCGGCCGGATCGTCTCCTTCGAGCCCACCGCGGAGGCGTACGCGAAGCTGAGCGAGGCCGCCGAGGGCGATCCCGAGTGGCGGGTGCACCACTGTGGACTGGGCCGCGAGGACACGGTCGCCGAGATCCACGTCGGCTGGAACACCATGAACTCCCTTCTCCCGGCGAGCGACTACGGCCGCGACCGCTACAGGCGCTTCGGCACCACCCGCACCGAGGAGATCCGCGTCCGGCGTCTGGACGCCGTACTGGACGAGGCGCTCGACGGGCTGTCCGAGCCGCGCCCGTTCCTGAAGATGGACACCCAGGGCTACGACCTGGAGGTGTTCGCCGGGGCCGGGGAGCGGACCGCCGACTTCGTGGGGCTTCAGTCGGAGGTCGCGGTGCTGCGGCTGTACGAGGGCAGCCCGGGCATGGGCGAGGCGGTCGCCGCGTACGAGGCGGGCGGCTTCGAGATCACCGGAATGTATCCGGTGACCCGGGAGGCGGCCACCGGGCGTGTGGTGGAGTTCGACTGCGTGATGATGCGCCCGAAGGCCGCCCCCGCGGCGGCTTAGCCGGAGGGTCGGGCGCCGTCCGGGCGGGCGGCGCGGAAGGTGCGGCGGTAGGTGTCCGGGGGGACGCCCAGGGTGCGGTTGAAGTGGCGGCGCAGGGTCGTCGCGGTGCCCATGCCGGTGGCGACCGCGATGGCGTCGACGCTCTCGTCGGAGGTCTCCAGCAACTCCTGCGCCCGCCGGATGCGTTGGTTGAGCAGCCACTGCAGCGGGGTGGTGCCGGTCGCCGCCCGGAAGTGCCGGCCGAGCGTGCGTGAGCTGGTCCGGGCCCGGCGGGCCAGGTCCTCCACGGTGAGCGGCTGGTCGAGGCGGGCCATCACCCAGGGCAGCAGCGCGGCGAGCGGATGGTCGTCCCGGGCGGGCACCGGCGTGGTGACGAACTGGGCCTGGCCGCCCGCCCGGTGGGGAGGGACGACCAGGCGCCGGGCCACCGCGTTGGCGACGCCAGAGCCGCGGTCCCGGCGGACCAGGTGCAGGCACAGGTCCAGGGCTGCGGCCTTCCCCGCCGAGGTGAGGACGGTGCCGTTGTCGACGTAGAGCACGTCCGGGTCGACGGTCACCCGGGGATGGCGGGCGGCCAGGACGTCCGTGTGCGCCCAGTGCGTGGTCGCGCGTCTGCCGTCCAGCAGTCCGGCGGCGGCCAGCACGAACGCGCCGGTGCACAGGGAGGCCACCCGGCTGCCCGCCTCGTGCGCGGCACGCACCGCGTCGACCAGTTCGGCGGGCGGTTCGACGTCGATGTCCGCCCAGCCGGGCACGATCACCGTGTCGGCGCACGGGAGCCGGTCCAGGCCGCGGTCGGGCTCCAGCAGGAAGCGGTCGAGCCGCACCGGGCCGGGTCCGCACACGCTCACCTCGTACCAGGGTCCGGGCACGGCGTCGGGGCGGGACCCGAACACCTCCTGGGCCACGGCCAGTTCGAAGTGCAGCATCCCGTCGGTGAGCGCGAACGCGACTGTCCCCATGTCCGTAATTGTACGGGCGCTGTCGTTCCGGACACTCACGCCGGGGTGTGCGTTCCGGCCAGGATGGTCACGACGGAACGGACGAGAGCGGGGAGAGACCATGGGAACGGGCCGGCGGGTCGCGGTGTTCGGGGCCTACGGGCACACCGGGCGGTTCGTGGTGGCGGAGCTGCTGGACCGGGGGTACGTGCCGGTGCTGTCGGGCCGGGACGCCGACAGGCTGCGGGAGATGACGGAAGGTCAGGAGCTGGACGCCCGGGTGGCGACGGTCGACGACCCGGCCTCGCTGGACCGCGCGCTGACCGGCACGGCGGCCGTGATCAACGCCGCCGGGCCGTTCGCCGTCACCGCCGGACCGGTGATCGAGGCGGCCCTGCGCGCCGGCATCCCCTACGTGGACGTGGCGGCCGAGATCGAGGCGAACCTCGACACGTTCACGCACTTCGACGAGCGCGCCCGCACGGCGGGGGCGGTGGTCGTACCGGCGATGGCGTTCTACGGCGGACTCGGCGACCTGCTGGCCACGGCCGCCGCGGGCGACTGGACGAGCGCCGACGAGGTGCACGTGGCGTACGGACTGAGCGGCTGGCACCCCACCGCCGGGACGCGGATCGCGGGCGACGTGTCCCGGGAGCGGCGCGGGGGCAGGCGGGTCCGCTTCGCCGGGGGCCGGATCGAGTACCACGACGACGCGGTGACCACGCAGGACTGGCCGTTCCCCGAGCCGCTGGGCTCGCGGCCGGTGGTCGCGGAGTTCACGATGGCCGACGTCGTCACCGTGCCCAGCCATCTGTCCGTGCCCGTGGTGCGCACCTACATGACGGCCGAGGCGGCCAGGGACCTGTCGGCCCCGGAGACCCCGGCGCCGACGGCGGCCGACGGGAGCGGGCGTTCCGAGCAGACCTTCCTCGTCGACGTGGTGGTGCGCTCGGCGGGCCGGGAGCGGCGGGCGGTCGCCCGGGGCCGGGACATCTACGCGGTCAGCGCGCCCCTCGCCGTGGAGGCGGTGGACCGTGTCCTGAGCGGGCGGATCCGCGCGAAGGGCGTCGTCTCGGCGGGCGCGGCCTTCGACGCCCCGGACTTCCTGCGGGCGCTGTCCGCCCACCTCGCGGTGGAACTGCCCGCGTGAACCGGGCGGAGGCGCCCCCGGCGGGGCGCCTCCGGCCGGAGCCGGGTCAGCGGAACTCGTGGATCACCTCGATGGGCCCGACGATGTGCGCGTTGAACTCGTCGAGCTCCTCGGCCGGCACCCACAGCTCCAGGATGGTCCGCCCGCCCGCCTGCTGGACGGGGTAGCGGCTCAGGAAGTCGGACTCGACCTCGAAGCGGGTCACGAACCCGGCGCCGCTGTGCTTGACGTTCCAGTCCCGGGCGATCCTCACCGCGTACTCCTCGTCGAGCACCGGGTAGAAGATCGGCTGCTCGGGGAGCCGGGGCGGCCAGGCGCGCCAGTCCAGCTCACGGACCAGGGCCAGCTCCTCGGGGCCGGTGGGGCGCCAGAGGGTCGTCGTCGCGGTCGGGCGGCCGGTCATCTCGGTTCACTTCTCCGTCGGTGGTACCGGCCGTCGGTGCCGGCCGGCCAGGTGTGCGGGAACGCTAGCGGGGGTACGGGGGCGGGGCCAGCGAGTATCGGGTGCGGGGCCGACGAGTATCGGGTACGGGGTCGACGCCATTTACTTGCATGCGAGCTATACTTGCGCACGACGACAATTTCGCGGATGCCATATCCTGGGTGGCACGCACACCGGACGGAGGAGACGGCCCCATGACCGCCACAGATCCCGCACTCACCGCCCTCGCCCAGGGCTGGTGCGCGCTCTCGCTGCTGCACGGGCGGATCGAGGCCCACATCGAGCGCGCCCTCCAGGCGGGACACGACCTCAGCGTCCGGGAGTACTCGCTGCTCGACGTCCTGAGCCGGCAGCACAGCGGGGAGGGCGGCCACCTCCAGATGAAGCAGGTCGCCGACGCCGTGGTCCTCAGCCAGAGCGCCACCACGCGTCTGGTGACACGCCTGGAGGACCGCGGCCTGCTCTCCCGCTACCTCTGCCCCACCGACCGCCGAGGCATCTACACCGATGTCACCGAGGCGGGCCTGGAGCTCCTCGAAGAGGCCCGCCCCACCAACGAGAAGGCCCTGCGCGAGGCCCTCGACCAGGCCGCCGCCAACCCCGAACTGGCCCCGCTGGTCCGGGCGGTGGAGACGCTCCGCGTCCCCGTCTGAACGGGCCGCTCCCGCTCAGCGCGCCATCGCCGACCCGGCGGCCGCCAGGGCCTGTTCCGCGTAGCCCCGGCCGAACAGGACCGCGTGCACGAGCAGCGGGAACAGCTGGTGCAGGGCGATCCGGCCGGGCCATCCGGCGGCGAGCGGCGCCCGCTCCTCGTACCCGGCGAGCAGCCGGTCCAGGTGGGGGCAGCCGAAGAGGTGGAGCATCGCCAGGTCGGTCTCCCGGTGACCGCCGTGCGCGGCCGGGTCGATCAGCCGGGCCTCGCCGTCGGCGGCCCACAGGACGTTGCCGTTCCACAGGTCGCCGTGGAGGCGGGCCGGCGGCTCGGCGGGCCCCGACAGCTCGGGCAGCCGTTCGCAGACCCGCTCCAGGACCCCGGCCTCCGGCATGGTCAGCGTGCCTTCGTCGACCGCGAGGCGCACGTACGGCAGCACCCGGTGCTCCGCGTACCAGCGCGGCCAGTCGCCGCCCTCGGCGTTGTGCATGCGGGCGAGCCCGATGTACGCCTCCCGGGGACCGCCCGGTGGCGGTGAGCCGAACGCCGGGGCGCCCGCCGCGTGCAGTACGGCCAGGTCGCGGCCCAGGCGCTCCGCCGCGCCGGGGCTCGGACGGCCCGTCGGGACGCGGTCCGTCACCAGCCAGCGCTCGTCGTACCCGTGCACGTACGGCACCCGCACCGCACCCGCGTCCGCGAGCCAGCGCAGGCCCGCCGCCTCCGCCCGCACCGAACCCGGGCCGCCCGCGGCACCCTTGACCATCACCACCCGCCCGTCGTCGAGGGTGACCTCGGTGAGCGCGCCGGACAGCCGCCTCTCGGCCACCGCGGTCCGGCCCGTGAAGCGCGCGGCCTGCTCGCTCTCCTCCATGACGGCAGCGTAGGGCCGCGCCCCCGGCCCGGCCGGTCCAGAAGCCGGGGGCGGGGGCACGGCGACCGTGTACCGGGGGGGGTCGGACCTGGTCGAGATCGCGGTCCCTGGTCTCGGGCTGGGCCGGGATGCAGACCAGCGACAGCAGGGCCATCGAACTCATGAACCAGCCAGCGGCGGCGGGGCTGCGGTGTCGGCGTGAACGAGGCCGGTCCGGCGGCGGGCGGGGGCTGCGGTGTCTGCGCGGACGCCGGCCGGGTCCGGCGGGCGCCGGTCCGGAGAGCGGGATGCGCGAGGGGTCGGCCGCCGGGCTGTCGGGCGGACGGCGGCGCACCGCCGTCCCTCGGTCGCCGCTCGCCCGGACGGGCGGCGGCTGTACGTGGTCGTGCTCGACGCCGCACCGGCTGGTGAACCTCAACTCTCCTCCTCTAAGCCTGAGTTGGTGTTCACCCGCCGCCGTCCGGGGCACGCCGGTGCCGGCGGCGGTGGCGCCGCCCTTGCCGCGGCCCGGGGCCCAACCTCGCGGTGCCGCCGCACGATCAGTGCGGTGGAACTCACGGGGTTCGGCCCCGGCGCAGCGGCTGGTCGCCCATGGTGGAGCCGCGCCGGGCACCGCGGCCGGAGTCAGGTCCAAAGCGGCAGCGCTACGTGCCGCTGCCGCTTCCCGCTTCGACCAACTCCCGCTTGCGGCGAGGGGTCTTGGCGATGAGGCGGGCCAGCCAGTCGGCGCGGCCCGCGGCCACCGGGCCCAGTACGGCGAGGACCAGTACGTATCCGGCGATGAACGGCGCCAGCCGTTGGTCGAGTCCGGCGCCCGCCGCCATCGCGGCGAGGATCAGCGCGAACTCCCCTCGGGCGACGAGGGTCGTGGCGATGTCCGCGGCCGGTCCCGGCCCGTAGCCGTACAGCCGGGCCACCCACAGGCCCGCGAGCACGTTCATCACGATCGTCAGCAGGGCCGCGGCGGCGACCGGGAGCGCCACCTGCGCGAAGTCGCCGGGGTCGATGGCCAGGCCGAAGGCGAAGAAGAAGATCGCCGCGAAGGCGTCCCGCAGCGGGTGCACCAGGTCCCGGATCCGCGGACCGGAGGAGGTCCCGGCGAGGATCAGTCCGACCATGAACGCGCCGATGGCGTCGGCGACCCCGAGCACCTCGGAGACGCCGGCGACGAGCACCGCGGCGCCGAGGAAGCTGATGACGAGGACTTCGTCGTCGCGGACCTGGATCGCCCGCCCGACCAACCGGGTGCCCCAGCGGGCCACGGCGGCCAGCACCAGCAGGAACCCGAACGCCTTCGACGCCTGGAGGACCATCTCGCCGACGCCCTCGGCGCCGCCGATCACCGGCTGGAGCACCGCCAGGTACAGGGCGAGGAAGATGTCCTCGACGACGATGACGCCGAGGATCAGCCGGGTCTCGGGGCGGCCTATTCGCCCCAGGTCGATGAGGATCTTGGTGACGATCGCGGACGAGGAGATCCCGAGCACCCCGGCCAGCACCAGCGCCTCGCGGGTGCCCCAGCCCAGCGCGAAGCCGAAGCCCAGTCCGGCGCCGACGTTGAGCAGCAGATAGACGCCGCCGGCGGTCAGCAGCCGCCTGCCGCCGCTCTTGAGGTCGTCCAGGTGGAATTCCAGGCCGAGGTAGAACAGCAGCAGGACCAGGCCGAGCGCCGAGAGCATCTCGAAGTCGTGGGGGTCCTCGACGATGACGAGCCCCGGCGTGTGCGGGCCGAGCAGGATGCCCGCGAGGGTGAACAGCGGGATGGTGGGCAGTCCGATGCGGCTGCCGAGACGGGCCAGGACGGCCGCGGCGAGGAAGGCGCCGCCCATGGCCAGGAGGCTGTCAGCGTGTCCCACGGTTCACCCCCTCGGACCGGTGGACCTTCGGGATCGATGCGACCGTGCGGGGGTGGATGAGCGGCACTCCTTACGTCCGGTGCGGCGACGGTTTCGCCGGTACTACGTCACCGTGCCACGCCCCGACCTGCCCGGACCATCGGGGACGACACCCATCTCTCAGGAGCAGCAACCCCCCGCGGAGCCCGTCGGCGCGTCGAGGCGGCAGAAGCAGGACGACTCCACGGGTACGTCCGCCAACGCGGCAGCGACCGACAGCTGTTGGGCGATGATCCGCGCCTCGCCGTCCTTGCCCAGGCGGGTGAGGCACTCGTGGAGTCCGTGCAGCGCCCAGACGTTGCCGGGGTGCTGGCAGGCCCGGGGCAGGGTGCCGTCCAGGCCCAGGTCGGCCCGGTAGACCGCCTCGGCCTCGGCGAGGCGGCCCTGTTCCAGGAGGAGGGCGCCGTAGGCGTGCCGGGTGGGCTGCATCCAGCCCCAGGGTTCGTCGTAGGGGAGGTTGTCGGAGAGTTCGACGGAGCGTTCCAGGGCGGCGAAGGCGGCCTCGAACCGGCCCTTGCGGTACTCCAGTTCGCCCTCCAGCATGGCCGCGGCGATGGCGAGGATGTCGGCGCAGGTGTTGTTGAACAGCATGCGGGTCTCGGGGACGCGGGGCGCCGCCGCCCGGAACAGCCGCTGTTCCTCCTCGGCCTCGGGGACGCGGCCGGTGGCGGAGAGGGCGACTCCGCGGGCGTAGTGGAGCATCGCGGTGGTCATGCTGTACAGCTCGGGGTCGGCGGGCCGGGGCAGGTCGAGGATGTCGGACCAGCGGCCGAAGCGGATCAGGACGTGGACGCGCATGGCGAGGAACGCCTCCAGCCAGTCGGCCATGGGCGGGCTCTCCACCCGCAGCAGTTCCTCCGGTACGGCCGCCTCCAGCTGGTCGGCGGTCTCCAGGGCGGTCCGCGACTGGCCGAGGAACATCGCGCCGTAGATCCTGAAGTGGTAGTTGTGCGCGCGGTAGAGGGTGTAGAAATTCATCGGCCCGGAGCGCTCCAGGACCTTCTCGTCCGCGCGGATGGCGTCGGTGTTGTCGGAGACGACGCGCCGGTAGTCCCCGCACAGGACCTCCAGGTGCGAGGGCATGTGGCGCAGATGGCCGGCGTCGGGCACGAGTCCGCGCAGCCGGTCGGCGGGGGTCAGGGCCGCCTCGGGCGTGGGCGACATCTCCATCAGGTGGATGTACAGGTGCAGGACGCCGGGGTGCAGCCGTCCCTCGGGCGCGTCGATGACCCGCTCCAGCACCTGCCTGGCCTCGACGGTGCGGGCGCCCTCGGCGGGTTCCCCGGTGCGCAGGTCCCACAGCTGCCAGGGGGTGAGGTTCATCAGCGCGTCGGCGTAGAGGGTCGCGATGTCCGGGTCGTCGGGGGCGAGTTGGTGGACGGCGCGCATGGCGTCGGCGTAGGGGGCGTTCCACACCGAGCAGTCCTCGACGGCCTTGGCCTGCGGGTAGCGGGCGCGCAGGGCGGTGATGAGGGCCTGTTCGACGGGGGTGCAGCCGGCCGCCCTGGCGTGGGCGGCCTCGACGGCGTCGTGGGTGCGCTCGACGGTGCGGACCAGGTCCCGCTCGTCGAAGAACTCCCAGGGCTTGTTGTAGTTCGGTCCGAGGGCGTAGGCGATGCCCCAGTGGGCCATGGCGCAGTCGGGGTCGGCCGCGGCGGCCTTCTGGAAGCAGGCGACCGCTTCCTCGTGGTGGAAGGCGTACGTCCAGGTCAGGCCGCGGTCGAACCAGAGCTGGGCCTCGGGCGATGCGGTGGTGACGGTCCGGCCGTGCGGGCCGAGGTCGTAGTACTCCACGGTGGACTCCTGACGGTGTCGCCTGCTGGGAGTCTGCAATTCTTCCCGAGACCGAGCGTTCTGCCCCGCCTCCCGCCGATTTGCCTCACCCTTACGAGGGGCTGGGCACCCGGTCCGGGGTCCGGGCGGTGCGGGCGAGGACAGCCGCCGCGACGAGGGCGGCCAGGGCGGCGCCGGTGGTGCCGCGCAGGCCGACGGCGTCGGTCAGGGGGCCGGCGAGGGCGGTGCCGAGGGCGCCGACCGCGAAGTACAGCACCAGGTACGCGCCGCTGAGGCTGCCGGAGTTGGCGGGGTCGATGCCGATGACCACGCTCTGGTTGGCGGCCTGCGCCACGAAGCAGCCCGCGTCGAACACGGCGAGCCCGACGACGACGGCGATGACGCTGCCGGGCGCGAGGGCGATCAGCAGGGCGCCGCTCGCCGCGACGGCGACGGCGGCGGTCATGACGGTGTGGGGCGAGCGCCGGTCGACGATACGGCCGGTGAAAGGCAGTACGGCGAAGCCGAGCAGGCCGGCCAGGCCCAGCAGGCCGATGGCGGTGGGGTCCAGGGAGTGCGGGGGCCGGGCCAGGGCGAGGGCGAGTCCGACCCACAGCAGCGTGAACGCGAAGTACCACAGGCCGCCGGTGGCGACGGCGCGCCGCAGGCGGGCCTCGCGCAGCGGAAGCCGGGGCAGCGCGGCCAGGGCGGCCCGGTAGGGGGTGCCCGCGCGGGGGCGTTCGGCGGGCAGCAGCAGGGCGGCCGCGACGGCGCCGAGCGCGGCGAGGGCGGCGCAGACCAGGAGCATCGCGCGCCAGCCGAGCAGATCGGTGAGGGCGCCGCCGACCAGCCGGCCGAGCAGGATCCCGGCGGACAGGCCGGTCGCCACGAGGGCGACGGCGGCACCTCGGCGGCCCGGTGCGGCGAGGCGTCCCGCGATCACGTTCGCCTGGGCGGCCACCGCGGCGGCGGCGCCGATGATCACATGGGCGGCGACCAGCACGGCCGCGTCGGAGGCGGTGGCGGCCAGCACCAGGGCGGCGGCGAGGGCGGTGAAGTGGGCGGCGGCCAGGCGGTTGGGGGCGATGCGGTCGGCGAGGGGCAGCAGCAGGGCGAAGCCGGTCATCGAGCCGGCGAGCGCGGCGGAGGGGACGAGGCCGATCGCGGAGACCGGCACGTCCAGGTCGGCGGCGACGACGGTCAGGGCCGGCTGGAGCGCGTAGTTGTCGGCTATCGCCGTACCGGCCATGACGGCGAGCAGCGCGGTGGTACCCCGGCGCGGGGTGCGGGTCACGGCCGGTCCGTGCGGCTGAGGAGGACGGCGTAGCGGCAGTCGGTGTCGGCGGTGTTGGCGAAGACGCGGGGGGCGGGGTCGCCGAGTTCGATGACGTCGCCGGGGCCGAGTTCGTGGGCGGTGTCGCCGTCGTGGAAGGTGAGCCGTCCCTCCAGGACCCAGACGAGCTGGTGGAGGAAGGCGAAGGCGGCGGCGGGGTAGGGGACGCGGGCCCCGGCCGGCAGGCGGATCTCCGCGAGCTCGGCGGGGAAGCGCGGACCGGCGATCTGGCGGCGCCGGTAGCCGGTCTCGGGGTCGACCCACTCGGGGTCGTCCGCCGGCCGCCGCACCCCGGCCGCGGCCGGTTCCGTCACCTCCGGCGCCTCCTCGGCCTGCGCGAGCAGTGAGGCCACGCTCAGCTGGAAGGCCGCGGACAGCTTGCCCAGCACGACGGCCGTGGGGTTGCTCTCGCCGCGCTCGATCCGGTTGATCATCGCCCGGGACACGCCGGAGGCGTCCGCGAGCTGGGCGAGCGTCCACCGGCGGGCTTCCCGCTCCGTGCGGATCCGGGTGGCGATCCGCTCGACCAGAGGATCTATCATATTGGACATGATTCCAATATACGAGAAGCGAGGGGGCGTGACGGTCCGCGCGGCCCGGCCGGAGGACACCGAGGCCGTGGTCGCGATCCGCAATCACGCCGTCGAGCACTCGACGGCGCTGTGGACGCGGGTCCCGCACTCCCCCGCCGAGGGCCGGGCCTGGTTCGCCGACCATCTCGACCGCGGCTCGGCGCTGGTCGCGGAGGCGGACGGCGAGATCGCCGGTTACGCGGCCTACGCCCCGTGGCGGGCCCTGGAGGGCTACCGGTACACGGTGGAGGACTCGGTCTACGTCCGCGAGGAGTTCCACGGTCTCGGCATCGGCGGCACGCTGCTCACCGCACTCGTCGACCGGGCCCGCACGGCCGGCATGCACAGCATGATCGCGGCCATCGAGTCCGGGAACACCACGTCGATCCGGCTCCACGAGCGCCGGGGCTTCGTGCTCGTGGGCACCATGAAGGAGGCCGGCACCAAGTTCGACCGCTGGTTCGACCTGACGCTGATGCAGCTGCCGCTGGTCTGACGGCCGGCGTTCTCAGGGGTCCAGGCCGGTCCGCCGGAGCCGCTCCGCCGTCCGCGCCGAGGTGACGCGCGGCGCCTGTGCGGCCAGTGCCGACAGCAGGCCCTCCCAGGCGTCCGGGAGACCGGCGTCCACGGCCGACCGGTAGGCGTCACGGGCGTCGGCCGTCCGGCCGCGCTCCAGGTGCAGCGCGCCGAGCGCGGCGTACGCCTCCGTGTCCCCGGCATCGGCGCCCCGCGCGTAGGCGACTTCGGCGGCGGTCGGGTCGCCGCCCGCCTCCCGCACCCGGCCCAGCGCAGTCCACACGTCGCCCGCGCCGAGCGCCGCGGCGCGCGACACCGCCCGCTCGGCCCCCTCCCGGTCCCCGGCCCGTTCCCGCATCCGGGACAGCGCGGCCCACGCGGTCGGCGATCCCCGCTCGGCGGCGAGATCGGCCGCGGCCTCCGCGCCCCCGGTGTCCCCCGCGCGTTCCCGGCCGCGCGCAAGCGTGGTCCACGCCTCCACGTCCCCGGCGCGGGCGGCCTCGGCGGCGGCGCGGGCGGCGCCCGCGTCGTCGCCGCGTTCCGCCCGGTCCTCGGCGAGGGCGGTCCACGCCTCCGGGTCGCCCAGGCGTACGGCCTGTGCCGCGGCCTCCTCGGCGCCGGCCCGGTCTCCGTCGGACTCGGCGAGCAGCGCCAGTTCGCGCCAGGCCGCGCCGACACCCTGGGCGGCCGCCTCGCGATGGGCCGCCACGGCACCGGAGAAGTCGCCCGCGGCGTGACGCAGTTGGGCGAGCAAGGTCCAGCCCTCGGGGTTCGCCCCGGCCGCTCCGTGGGTGGCGGCCGCGACGGCCGCCGTCCGGTCGCCGAGCGCCCAGCGCAGCCGTACGAGCCGGGCCCAGGCCGCGGTGATCCCCGCCTCGGCCGCCCGGGTCGCGTGCCGCACCGCTTCCGGCAGGTCGTCGGCGCGTTCGGCGGCCTGGGCGAGACCGAGGTGACCCCAGGCGTCGCCGGCGCTGACCGCCTGTTCGAAGGCCTTCGCCGCCGCCGCGGCGTCGGCCGCCCGCATCCGGCCGAGGGTCCGCCAGGCGTGCGGCCGCCCGAGGGCCGCGGCCTCGGCGGCGACACCGTCCGCGCCGACCGGGTCGCCGTCCGCCTCGTGGATGCGGGCCAGGGCGGACCAGGCCCACGCGTCGCCCGCCTCGGCGGCGCGCCGATAGGCGAGGCGGGTGCCCGCCTCCTCCCCCCTGGCCTCGCGCGCCACCGCCAGGGCCGCCCAGGCGACGGCGTCCGCGGCGGCCGTCTCCTCGGCGGCGGCCGGTCCGTCGGTGGTCTCCCGCAGCAGGGCCAGTGAGGCACGCGCCCGGTCGTGGCCCTGCTCCAGCGCCCTCGCGTGGAGCGCGGCGGCACAGCCGTAGCGGCGGCGGCGTTCCGCGGCCCGGGCGAAGGCGTGCAGGTCGTCCGGGGTCCTGGCCCAGGCGGCCGCCGTCCAGAAGCCCGCCGGGGGTGCGCGGTGCCCCCTGACCCGGCGGATGTGCTGCTCCAGGTAGTCGTCCGGGCGGTAGCTGTCCGGGTTGCCGACGCCCGGCTCGTGGCGTTCCGCGATCAGTGGCACGGGGCCTCCCGCCGCGGTGGTGAGCGAGCCGATGGCCGCGGGGAACCATTCCTCGCCCGCGGTGGCCCGGGCGGTGGCGTCCATGAAGCAGGCCGCGGCCTCCTTCAGCAGCCCCGCCGGTACGGCACTGGCGTGACCGAGCCTGCGCGCTTCGACGGCGGCGGTGAGCACGGCGTGCTCGGGCGCGGTGAACCACTGGTCGGGGCCCATCGCCCAGCGGCGGACCAACTCCGGCCCGCCGGTGAGGTGCTGGAGCACGCGGTGCCCGGGGCCGGCGGCTCGTACGGCGGCGGCGAGACGGGGGTCGCGGGCGGCCGCGGCGGCGACCTCCGGGGCGTCGGCGGGGAGGGTGTCCGGGACGGCAATCCGGATATGACGCCCTGTCAGCAGGGCCTGCGCGTGCGGGAACTCGTCCTCTACACCACGGCTGCGCTCCGTCAGCCGCCTCAGGTGCTCCGGCCACATGGTGCCCACCACGGCGAGCGGTGCCACGTCGTCCAGCAGCCGCGTCAGCGCCCGAGCGGCGCACTCGCCGGCGGCGCCGCTCAAGCAGCGCTGCGCCTCGTCGAGCCAGAGCACGGTTCTCGGCCCGACCCGCGCCGAGGCCAGCTCCTCGGCGTCGGCCGGGAACAGTACGGGCCAGTCGGGCAGGACCGCCTTCACCGCCTCGTACGCGGCCCGGGTCTTGCCGCTCGCCGACCGCCCGACGAGCAGCACGAACACGCCCTCGCGGCCGGCCACGCTACGGGCCAGCAGACCGCGCAGGGTCTCGTCGTGGGGGCGCGGGAGGTACTCGGTGGGCGGCAGGTCGACGGTGTCGTCGAGGCCGGGGGCGGGATGGACACCGAGGCGTACGGGGTCCCAGTGGGGCGCGGGACGTCGGTGCCCTTGAGGTTCAGGCATAGGCTTGGGGTACCCGTCGTCCCAGGAACTCGACTGCGGCATCCACCGTGTCAAACTGTGAAAACAGATACTGAAAACCTACAACCCGCAAGAGTTTCTGCATCCGCACGGTTGGCGCCACCAGCACGATCGCCCCGTCGTACGCGCGGAGGCGCTTCAGGCAGCCCACCAGCACACCGAGTCCGGTCGAGTCCAACAAGGCCACGAACGTCAGATCTACGACAAGGAAGTACCGCCCCTGGTTCATCAGGTCGACGAGCACTGTACGCAGGGCTGGGGCCGTATAGACGCTTATCTGCGCTTCTGACTCTGCATCGGGGACGCTCACCAGCGTGATGTGGTCGGAGATGTGCTCGTAGGTGTACCAGCCAGCAACGATGACGCCCTGCTCCAGCGGGTGCTGCCTGCGGGCGGCGCGATCCGCATGGGCCGCACGTCGCTGCTCGGCGTCGGCCGCCAGCTTCGCCATTGCGCTCGAAACGTCGCCGTGGGTGCGGAAGAACTTGGTCAGACCGGTTCGGGACAGCACATCCCGGATCCGCCCATCGCTGACGACCAGCGACATCGCCCCGCCCCTCAAGTGCACGCGCTTTAGGACCCCGACTAACACGCCGATGCCGTGTCCGTCGATGTCGTCCATCGCGCTGAGGTCGACGACCATGATCAGCCGCCCCTCCTCCGCAAACCGCAGCAGCAGCGAGCGGAGTTCAGGTGCCGAGTGGAGGTCAAGCGCGCCGCCCTCCCCGCCCTCGCTCTCCACCCGTACGACCGTGACCCCGTCGCTCCGGTCCTCGTACGACACCTTCAGCTGCACCAGGCCCCCTCACCTCAAGGCACCGTCGATCGTATCCGCCCGCGTGTACTACACAGGGGTCAGCGCGGCGCGTGCCGCGTCCAGGAACGTCCTCTGCGCGAAGGGGTGTTGGGGTCCCGCAGCGCTTGTGGCAAGGGAGTTGCGCAGGGTCTCCGCCGCCGTCGTCACGGGCTCCGGGCCCTCCAGCCGTACGACGTTCAGGGCTTCCCCGACCGCGGCCATCGCCGTGTCGTACTCCCGGCGGCGGGTGGTCTCGTCCGTGGTGCCGATGGCGGACTGCCAGGCGGCCAGGGCCTGTTGGGCGCCGTCGGTGCGGCCGAGGTAGGCGACGTAGGCCGCCCGGCGCACCTCCCGCTGTCCGGCGAGGATCTGCTCGGTGAGGGTGCGGCGGGCGACGTCGAGCTGGGCCGTGGCCTGGAGTTGGCCGGCGTCCCAGGCGGCGGCCGCCTGTTGACGTCCCGCCTCCCACGCGGCCTGGGCCTGGCGCTCGCCCGCCGCCCACGCGGCCGCCGCCTGGCGTTTGGCGGCGGCCAGCGTGAACCAGCCGGTCAGCACGCCGCCGCCGATCGCCGCGCCGGCGGCGACGAGTGCCGTCACCACGGCTTCGCTCATCTCAGGCGTCCAGTGCCGCCAGCACCACCGACCTGGCCTCCTCCTGGACCCGGGCCAGGTGGTCCGGGCCGAGGAAGGACTCGCCGTAGATCTTGTACACGTCCTCGGTGCCCGAAGGGCGGGCCGCGAACCAGGCGCTGGCGGTGGAGACCTTGATGCCGCCGAGGGCGGCGCCGTTGCCGGGGGCCTCGGTGAGGACCTCGGTGACGGGTTCCCCGGCGAGGGTGTCGGCGGTGACCTGGCTCGGGGAGAGCTTCGCGAGCAGCGCCTTCTCCTCGCGGGAGGCCGGCGCGTCGACGCGCGCGTAGGCGGGGGCGCCGAAGCGGTCGGTGAGCTGCGCGTAGTGCTGCGACGGCGTCCTCCCCGTGACCGCGGTGATCTCGGAGGCGAGCAGGGCCAGGATGATGCCGTCCTTGTCGGTGGTCCACACCGATCCGTCGCGGCGCAGGAAGGAGGCGCCCGCCGACTCCTCGCCGCCGAAGCCGAGCGTGCCGTCGGACAGTCCGTCGACGAACCACTTGAATCCGACGGGGACTTCGACGAGCGGCCGGCCGACGTCCGCCGCGACCCGGTCGATCATGCCCGACGAGACGAGGGTCTTGCCGATCCCGGCGCCGGCCGGCCACTGCTCGCGGTGCGAGAAGAGATAGGAGATCGCCACGGCCAGGTAGTGGTTGGGGTTCATCAGGCCGCCGTCGGGGGTGACGATGCCGTGCCGGTCGGCGTCGGCGTCGTTGCCGGTGGCGATGTCGAACCGGTCGCGCCGCTCGATGAGCGAGGCCATCGCGTACGGCGAGGAGCAGTCCATGCGGATCTTGCCGTCCCAGTCCAGCGTCATGAAGCGCCAGGTGGGGTCGGTCAGCGGGTTGACCACGGTCAGGTCGAGCCGGTGCTGTTCGGCGATCCGGCCCCAGTAGGCCACCGAGGCGCCGCCCAGCGGATCGGCGCCGATGCGCACCCCGGCGGCGCGGATCGCGTCGAGGTCGAGCACGTTCGGCAGGTCGGCGACGTAGGCGCCGAGGAAGTCGTGGCGGCCGGTGCCGGGCGCGGCCAGCGCGCGGGCGTGGGGGATGCGCCGTACGTCCTTCAGGCCGCCGGTGATGATCTCGTTGGCGCGGTCCTGGATCCAGGAGGTCGCCTCGGAGCCGGCGGGGCCGCCGTGCGGCGGGTTGTACTTGAAGCCGCCGTCGGCGGGCGGGTTGTGCGAGGGGGTGACGACCACGCCGTCGGCGAGCCCCGAGGTCCGGCCGCGGTTGTGGGTGAGGATGGCGTGCGACACGGCCGGGGTGGGCGTGTAACCGTCCGCCTCGTCGATGAGGACGGTGACGTCGTTGGCGGCGAACACCTCCAGGGCGGTGACCCGGGCGGGCTCGGACAGGGCGTGGGTGTCGGCCCCGAGGAAGAGGGGGCCGTCGGTGCCCCGGGCGGTGCGGTACTCGCAGATGGCCTGGCTGGTGGCGGCGATGTGGTCGTCGTTGAACGCGGCCGCGAGGGACGAGCCGCGGTGCCCGGAGGTGCCGAACGCGACCCGTTGCGCGGGGTCGGCCGGGTCGGGGCGCAGCGCGTAGTACGCCGTGACCAGGCGTGCCACGTCGATGAGGTCCTCGGGCCCGGCGACCTGTCCCGCTCGCTCGTCCTGCATCTTCCCGCTCCTCCGCAAGGGTTCGACCGTCGGTGAGGCCCTCATTCTCCCCTGCCGGGGGCGCGCGGACGCGCACCGGCCGCCGTTGTGGCCCGCGTCCACCGGGTGCGACGATGCGGGCCGACGAGCGAAAAGGGAGATCCGACGTGCCTCAAGAGGACCAACGCCCGCCCGCCGCAGTGGTGTTCGACGCGCTGGGCGCCGACTACGAGAAGGCGTTCGCGCAGGCCCCCGCACATCTGGCCGCGCTGCAGTGGCTGATCGGGCGGCTGCCGGTCTCCGCGTGGACGCTGGACGTGGGCAGCGGCACCGGGCGGCCCACCGCCGCGGTGCTCACCGGTGCGGGGCACTCCGTGGTCGGCGTGGACATCTCCCCGGTGATGGTGGAACTCGCCGCCCGTCAGGTCCCGGACGCCGAGTTCCGCCGGGCCGACATCCGTGAACTCCCTCTGGAGGAGGGCTTCTTCGACGGGGTGTGCGTGTTCTTCTCGCTGCTCCAGATGACCCGTGAGGAGCAGTCCACGCTGGTGCGGCGGCTGGCGCGGGCGCTCAAGCCCGGTGGGCATCTGGTGCTGGCCACCGTGCCCGCGGACGTGGAGGACCTGGAGATCGTCTTCATGGGCCAGCCGGTCCGGGCGACGAGTTTCGCCGAGGCGGACTTCACCGCCATGGTCGAGGCGGCGGGGCTGACGGTGCTGTCCAGTGACAGCACCGTCTTCACCCCGGACCATCCCGGAGCGGGGCCGGAGCCCCACCTCTACCTGTACTGCCGACGGGAGTTGTGAGGCTCGGGCGACCGGCCTCGGGCGATCTCCACCGACCTCAGGCGATCTCCACCAGGAGGTCGCCGCCCTCGACCTGCTGGACCCGGTTCACGGCGAGCCGCGAGACCGTGCCGTCCTTGGCGGCGGTGATCGACGCCTCCATCTTCATCGCCTCGATGGTCGCCACCGTCGCCCCGGCGCTCACCCGGTCGCCCTCGGCGACGGCGAGGGTGACCACGCCCGCGAACGGCGCCGCGACATGGCCGGGGTTGGCGCGGTCGGCCTTCTCGGTGGCGGGGACGTCCGAGGCGACCGAGCGATCGCGGACCTGGAGGGGCCGCAACTGGCCGTTCAGGGTGGACATCACGGTGCGCATCCCGCGCTCGTCGGCCTCGCCGACCGCCTGGAGCTCGATCAGCAGCCGCACCCCGGGTTCGAGGTCGATGGCGTACTCCTTGGCCTGGCGCAGGCCGTAGAAGAAGTCCTTGCTTTCGAGGACGCTGGTGTCGCCGTAGCTCTGGCGGTGCGCCTCGAACTCGCGGGTCGGGGCGGGGAACAGCAGCCGGTTGAGGGTGGAGCGCCGCTCCTTGACCAGGCCCTCACGGTCGGTGGCGGTCAGCTCGGTCGGCGGCTTGGCCTCGCCCCGGCCGCGCAGCGCCTTGCTGCGGAAGGGCTCGGGCCAGCCGCCGGGCGGGGTGCCCAGCTCGCCGCGGAGGAAGCCGATGACGGAGTCGGGGATGTCGAACCGGTCGGGGTCGGACTCGAAGTCGGCCGGGGAGACGCCCGCGCCCACCAGGTGCAGCGCCAGGTCGCCGACGACCTTCGAGGACGGGGTGACCTTCACCAGCCGGCCCAGCATCCGGTCGGCGGCGGCGTACATCGCCTCGATGTCCTCGAAGCGGTCGCCGAGGCCGAGCGCGACGGCCTGGGTGCGCAGGTTGGACAGCTGCCCGCCGGGGATCTCGTGGTGGTAGACGCGGCCGGTCGGCGCGGGCAGGCCCGCCTCGAAGGGGGCGTAGACCTTGCGGACGCTCTCCCAGTACGGCTCCAGGTCGCCGACGGCGTGGATGTCGAGGCCGGTCGGACGGGCGGAGTGGTCGGTGGCGGCGACGATCGCGGACAGCGACGGCTGCGAGGTGCTGCCCGCCATGGAGGCCACCGCCCCGTCCACGGCGTCCGCGCCGGCCTGCACGGCGGCGAGGTAGGTGGCGAGCTGGCCGCCCGCGGTGTCGTGGGTGTGCAGGTGCACCGGCAGGTCGAACTCGCGGCGCAGCGCCGATACGAGGGTGGCGGCGGCCGGGGCGCGCAGCAGTCCGGCCATGTCCTTGACGGCGAGGACGTGGGCGCCCGCGTCGACGATCTTCTGGGCGAGCCGCAGGTAGTAGTCGAGGGTGTAGAGCCGCTCGTTCGGGTCGGACAGGTCGGCGGTGTAGCACAGGGCCACCTCGGCGACCGCGGTCCCGGTCTCGCGGACGGCGTCGATGGCGGGGCGCATCTGGTCGACGTCGTTGAGGGCGTCGAAGATGCGGAAGATGTCGATGCCGGTGGCCGCGGCCTCCTGCACGAAGGCGTCGGTGACCTCGGTGGGGTAGGGGGTGTAGCCGACGGTGTTGCGTCCGCGCAGCAGCATCTGCAGACAGATGTTGGGCACGGCCTCGCGCAGGGCGGCGAGCCGCTCCCAGGGGTCCTCGGCGAGGAAGCGCAGGGCGACGTCGTAGGTGGCGCCGCCCCAGCACTCCAGGGAGAGCAGTTCGGGCAGGGTGCGGGCGACGACCGGGGCGACGGCGAGCATGTCCTTGGTGCGGACGCGGGTGGCGAGCAGCGACTGGTGGGCGTCGCGGAAGGTGGTGTCGGTGACGCCGAGGGTGGGGGCCTCGCGCAGGGCGCGGGCGAACCCCTCGGGGCCGAGTTCGACGAGCCGTTGCCGCGAGCCGGCCGGGGGCCGGCCCTCGGGCAGCGGGGGCAGCTTGGCCATCGGGTCGGCGAGGTCGGGGCGTTCGCCGTGCGGCCGGTTGACGGTGACGTCGGCCAGGTAGGTGAGCAGCTTGGTGCCGCGGTCGGCGGAGTGGCGGGCGGTGAGCAGGTGCGGGCGCTGCTCGATGAAGGAGGTGGTGACCCGGCCCGCCTGGAAGTCGGCGTCGTCCAGCACCGCCTGGAGGAAGGGGATGTTGGTGGCCACACCGCGGATGCGGAACTCGGCGACGGCGCGCCGGGCGCGGCCCACGGCGGCGGTGAAGTCCCGTCCCCGGCAGGTCAGTTTGACCAGCATGGAGTCGAAGTGGGCGCTGATCTCGGTGCCGGCGTGGGTGGTGCCGCCGTCCAGGCGGATGCCGGAGCCGCCGGGCGAGCGGTAGGCGCTGATTTGGCCGGTGTCGGGGCGGAAGCCGTTGGCGGGGTCCTCGGTGGTGATACGGCACTGCAGGGCCGCGCCGCGCAGGGTGATGGTCTCCTGGGCGAGTCCGAGGTCGGCGAGGCTCTCGCCGGCGGCGATCCGCAGCTGGGCCTGGACCAGGTCGACGTCGGTGACCTCCTCGGTCACCGTGTGCTCGACCTGGATGCGCGGGTTCATCTCGATGAAGACGTGGTTGCCGTCGCGGTCGAGGAGGAACTCGACGGTGCCCGCGTTGCGGTAGCCGATGCGGCGGGCGAAGCGGACGGCGTCGGCGCAGATCCGGTCGCGCAGGTCGGGGTCGAGGTTGGGGGCGGGGGCGAGTTCGATGACCTTCTGGTGGCGGCGCTGCAGCGAGCAGTCCCGCTCGTAGAGGTGGATGACGTCGCCCTGGCCGTCGGCGAGGATCTGGACCTCGATGTGGCGGGGTTCGACGACGGCCTTCTCCAGGAAGACGGTGGGGTCGCCGAAGGCGGAGGCCGCCTCCCGCGAGGCCGCCTCGATGGACTCGCGGAGCTGGGCGGGGTCCTCGACGCGGCGCATGCCGCGCCCGCCGCCGCCCGCGACGGCCTTGACGAAGACCGGGAAGCCGATGTCGTCGGCGGCGCGGACGAGTTCGTCGATGTCGTTGGAGGGGGCGGAGGAGCCGAGCACGGGGACGCCTGCCTCGCGGGCGGCGGCGACGGCGCGGGCCTTGTTGCCGGTGAGTTCCAGGATGTCGGCGTCCGGGCCGACGAAGGTGATGCCCGCCTCGGCGCAGGCCCTGGCCAGCTCGGGGTTCTCGGAGAGGAAGCCGTAGCCGGGGTAGACGGCGTCGGCTCCGGCGCGGACGGCCGCGGCGACGATCTCGTCCACGGAGAGGTAGGCGCGCACCGGGTGCCCGGGTTCGCCGATCTCGTAGGCCTCGTCGGCCTTCAGGCGGTGCAGCGAGTTGCGGTCCTCGTGCGGGAAGACGGCGACGGTGCGCGCGCCGAGTTCGTAGCCCGCGCGGAACGCCCGAATCGCGATCTCGCCACGGTTGGCGACCAGCACCTTGCGGAACATTCGTGATCCCTTCGCCTGCCGGTGAGAGCCACCATGGTGTCGGCCGCGCCTCGCGTCCGCCATGTGAACCTGGCCACGGACGCGACTAACACACCACGCTTCACTCTCCCGGACCGGGAGCGCCCTCTTCCGGCTCCGGTCGGCCCGCCTACCCGCCCGCGTCCGTCCTAGTCACCCCCGCCCTCGCCCCCGCCGGCGCCCACCTCCGACCGCGGCCGGCCTAGTCGCCGCCGCCACCCCCGCCGCCGTCGCCGCCCCCGCCCCCGTCTCCCCCGCCGGAGCCGTCGCCGCCGTCGCCGCCGTCCGAGCCCCAGCCGTCGGAGCCGCCGGACTCGTTGTCGTCCCGTCCGCGTCCGAGGTTGCTGAACCACGGCCGGTCCCACCACTCGTCCGGGGCGACCGGCTCGCCGCCGATCCGCCGACGGCGTTCGCGGCGGAAGCGCGCGGAGCCCGTCGTGTCGCCGAAGCCGAAGGCCACGGCGAAGGCGTGCGCCATGACGGCGTCCAGGGGGTCGCCGCTCTCGTGGTGCACGGGCGTCAGGGGCAGCAGGATCGTGCCGGGCTCGGGTTCCGGCGGGCTCGGGTGGCGGCTGAGCAGCGCCACCCGGTGTTCGTCGCGCAGCAGCCAGGAACTGCGGGCGCTCTCCCGCCGCAGCTCCCAGCGGTTGCCGCCGAACCGCACCTCGACCCGGCTCTTGGACTTGCGGAACTTCCTGGTGAAGGTCAGCTGGGCCGGGGCCTCGCCGACGGTCAGGCGCAGCCCCTGGGACGGATCGACGCCCTCGCCGATGAATCCGTACGGCGCGCGGATCCGTACGACGGGGGCGCCGGGTGCCCAGACGTCCACCCGGACCAGGCTGCGGTCCACGGCGACGGTGACGGGTCCGGCGGGCCCCCACGCGTGGCGGCGGGCCAGCCACAGCGGGACGCCCTCGGCGTGGGCCCGCCCGGCGAGGGCGGCGACCCCGTCGGGGCCGCCGCAGCGGCGGACCGCCAGCTCGCCGAGGGTGCGGGCGAACTCGGCCGCGTTGCGCACCTTGTACGGTTTCGTGGTGCCGGTGGCGCGGGTCACCGGGACGGCGCCGGGCCCGTCCGCCAGCCGCTGGAGCGGGCGTTCGGAACCTCCGCCGCCGAGCCACTGCCCGCGCAGGTACGCCTCCGCCATGGCGCCGAGGTTCAGCTCTTCGAGGGGCGTGGTGCGAAAGCCCCTGCGCAGGCCCTGCTCGGTCAGCTCGACGGTACGCGACAGCGGGTTCCTCGACCGCTCGGCGTAGAGCACCTGGTTCACCACAACCCCCTGATCTCCTGTGGTTCCGCGGGGTGTTCCCGTACCCACAGAGTGCCCGGGGCGTGCCGGCGGTTCCCTCCCGTGCGGGCTCAGGCCCAGGCCGTGACCGGGGTGAAGGAGCTGTCCTGCCGGAACAGGTCGGTGCCGTCGGCGCGCTCGACCCTCAGCTGGTAGCCGTAGTGCCTCAGATAGTGGCCCGGGTAGTTGTACGACTCGAAGCGCAGGGAACCGGTCGCCGTGCCCGCGCGGGCGATGAAGGTGGCGTCCCGGGCGAAGGTCGTGGTGCCGTTGTTCGCGTCGAAGCGGGCGCGGAAGTCGTAGTGGCGCAGGTAGTTGCCCGAGGCGTCGCGGAAGGAGCAGGCGGTCGCGTCGGCGAGGCCGGCGGTGACGGTGAAGGTGGCCGCCTGCTTCTCGGCGGTGGTACTGGAGGCGCTGACCACGGGGAGGTTGAGCAACGCCGACTGCTGCTGCCAGTAACGGGTGGGGTAGTTGACGGATCCGAGGGAGCGGGTGACGTCCCGGGGCACCGCCGGGCCGCCCGCCACCGTCTCCTTGACCACGGTGAAGTGGCGTGCCGTGCCCGAGATCGCGGGCAGTGCGGCCGGCGCCGACCAGGTCGCGAAGGTGTCGCGGCTGTCGCTGTAGTAGTAGGTGCCGTCGCCGTAGCCGTCGAAGAAGATCCGCCATGCGCCGTTGTCGAGCTGGATCAGGGCCGGGCCCTCGCGGTAGCTGCCCCAGCCGGCCCAGTTGCCGGTGCGGGTGAGCGTGTAGGGGCCGGTGAGGGAGGTGGCGGTGCCGTACTCGATGTACTTCGTCGTCTCGTTCTTGGTGAAGGCGTGGTAGGTCGGGCCGATCCTGACCAGGAAGGTGTCGATGTGGTTGGCGCCGATGCCGGAGAGCGCGACGGGTGAGGTCCAGGCGGTCAGGGCCGAGTTGGTCGCGCGCAGCAGATAGGGCGTGAAGATCCACTCGTTGTCGGTGGTGGAGCAGGACACGACGACGTTGACGCTGCCGTCGGTGTCGACGAAGAACTCCGGCGCCCAGGCGCGGGAGAGCCTGGCGATCGGGACCGGATGGTCGTACAGGAAGGTCCAGTTGAGGCGGTCGGCGCTGCGGGCGAAGCCGATCGTGGTGCTGGTGTCCTGCCAGGTGCGGGTGGTGTAGGTGACGTAGTAGTAGCCGTCGGTGTGCCGGATGACGCTGGCGTCGCGGATCCGCCCGGCGGGCGGGGTGTAGGCGGAGGAGCGCAGCAGGCGGAAGTCGGTGGCGTCGTCGGACTGGTAGACGTTGACGGTGCCGTCGTTGCTGTTGGGGAACGGGACGATGGTGTAGCGGGTGGCGGATCCGCTGGGCGGGGCGGCGGCGTGTGCGGCGCCGAGGAGTCCCGGGGCCTCGGACAGCAGGAGCGCGGAGGCGGGCAGCGCGGCCAGCGTGCGCAGGACGGCGCGGCGGGCGGGGTGGGGATGCGGGTGCGGGGTCATGGGCGGCTCTCCCTCTGACGCACGGCGGAACTGGACTGAGATACACGACTGGGCTGAGACATGACAGGGCGTTCGGTATTTCGGATTCAGTTCGGTAAATCGGTCAGAAGGTAGGGGTGGGGCGGGAGTGCGTCAATGGTTCGCGCAGGCATGCAGCCCGCCCGCGAAAGGTGCATCACGCACCCAAGTCCGGCGCGAGGCGGAGCCGTTCCGTCCCGGCGGCCCAGAGGTTACTGTTCAGTAGACAACGCCGTCCACGGAGGTGTTCCGCATGCCGTTCGACCGTTCCGCAGGACTGGCGGAGTCCGCCCGCGCGCTGGCCGCCGGGGAGGTGACGTCCCGGACGCTGGTCGAGCGGGCCCTGGCGCGGATCGAGGCCACGCAGGGCACCCTCAACGCCTTCCGGGTCGTACGGGCCGAGGCCGCCCTCGCCGAGGCCGACGCGGCGGACCGGGAGCTCGCCGCCGGGGCACGGCTCCCGCTGCTCGGGGTGCCGGTCGCCGTCAAGGACGACATGGACGTGGCCGGTGAGCCCACCGCCTTCGGCTGCCCGGGTGAGTACCCCGCTGTCGCCGAGGACGGCGAGGCGGTACGGCGGCTGCGCGCGGCCGGGGCCGTGATCGTCGGCAAGACCAACACCTGCGAGCTGGGCCAGTGGCCGTTCACCGAGGGCCCGGCCTTCGGCGCCACCCGCAACCCCTGGAACCCCGGCCACACCCCGGGCGGTTCCTCCGGGGGTTCCGCCGCGGCCGTGGCCGCCGGACTGGTGCCCGCCGCGCTGGGCTCGGACGGCGCCGGGTCGGTGCGGATACCGGCGTCGTGGACCCATCTGGTCGGCATCAAGCCGCAGCGGGGCCGCATCTCGACCTGGCCGCGCGGCGAGTCCTTCCAGGGCATCACGGTCAACGGCCCGCTGGCCCGTACGGTCGCCGACGCGGCCCTGCTGCTGGACGCGGCGAGCGGCAACCACGCGCTCGACCCGCACCGCCCCGCCTCCGTCGACGCCTCGGCCGCCGCGGTCCGCGAGCCCGGCCGGCTGCGCATCGCCCTCTCCCTGAAGCCGCCCTTCACCGCGACCCCGGCCCGGCTGCGGCCCGAGGTGCGCGCGAGGATCGTCGAACTCGCCGAGAAGCTGGCCGCGTCGGGGCACACCGTGGAGGAGGCCGATCCGCCGTACGGGCAGATCGGGCTGACCTTCGTGCCCCGCGCGACCGCCGGCATCGCGGAGTTCGTCGGCGACTCGCCCTTCCCCGCCCTCCTCGACCCGCGCACCCACGGCGCCGCCCGGCTGGGCCGGCTGCTGGGCGGGGCGCCGCTCAGGGCGGCCCGGCGCGCCGAGGCGGTCCTGCACCGCCGGATCGGCACGTTCTTCGAGTCCTACGACGTGATGCTCGCCCCGACGACGGCCGCTCCCCCGCCGCGGATCGGCGCGATAGCGGGGCTCGGCGGGTTCGCCACCGACCGCGCCATCATCGCCGCCTGCCCCTTCGCCTGGCCGTGGAACGTACTGGGCTGGCCCGGCGTCAACGTCCCGGCCGGGTTCGTCGGGGACGGCCTCCCGGTCGGCGCCCAACTCCTCGGGCCGGCCCACAGCGAACCCCTGCTGATCTCGCTCGCCGCCCAGTTGGAGGCGGAGCTGCGCTGGCACGAGGCGTGGCCGCCGGGACAGGTCGCCACGGAGGCGCCGGCCGCGTAGGGCCTGTCGCGACGGCCGCCCCCGCCGGACGGCGGCCTGCGCGCCCCGGTCAACGGCAAGGTGCCCGGCGTCGGTTCGCCGTGGGCCACGCTCTACGGTGTGGGGCGTGACTGCGTCCACCGAAGAGACCGAAGAGAACGCCCCCGGCCGTCAGGGCCGGTTCGCCACCGTGGAGGCCGACCCGCGCGGGGTCGGCCGGGTGCGCACCGAGTACTCGCCCGCGCACGACGGCGACCCCGACCCCGGGGAGATCGTGTGGACCTGGGTGCCGTACGAGGAGAACGACGGCCGGGGCAAGGACCGCCCGGTGCTGGTCGTGGCGCGGGAGGCGGGCGGCACCTTCCTCGCCGTGCAGCTGTCCAGCAAGCGGCACGACGCGGACCGGGACTGGGTGCCGATCGGCAACGGCCCCTGGGACCGCACGGGGCGGGACTCCTGGGTGGACGTGGACCGGGTGCTGCGGCTGCACGAGCGGGGCATGCGGCGCGAGGCGTGCGCGCTGGACCGGATGCGGTTCAACCTGGTCCGCAACCGGCTGCGGGAGCGCTACGGCTGGCAGTGAGCCGCGCCGGCGCGCTCCACGGCCACCGGTCCGGCAGCCGCACCCGTACGCTCCCCGGCTACCAGTCCGCGAACGTCCGCTCGAAAGCTGTCCGGACCGCGGCCTGCGGGGTGCGGTCCAGAATGCCGAACACCACCTGCTCGAACCGGTCCGCGAACCGGCCCCCGGGCGCGAGCAGCGCCCGGAACGCCTCCGCGACCTGGGCCGGGTCGTTCTGGAACACCCCGCACCCCCAGGCGCCCAGCACCAGCCTGCGGTACCCCTCCGCGGCCGCCGCCTCCAACACCCGCTCGGCGCGTGCCGCGAGGGCCCGCGGGAGTGCGGCGGCGCGTTCCGGCGCCGTACGCCGGACGACGCCTGCGTTCGGCGCCGGGGAGGTGAGGAAACCGGCCAGGTACGGCTCGTCCAGCAGGCGCCCGCGGTCGTCCCGGAAGACGGGCACGGCGGGTGAGTGGATGACACGGTCCGTGTAGAAGGCGTCCCGGTGCCTGCGGTGGTGGTCGTAGAACTCCGGGACCTCGATCAGGCAGGTGTACAGCGCCGAGGCGCGACACAGGGCCTCCTCCTGGGCCTGGGCGCCGTTGAGGTAGCCGCCGCCCGGGTTGCGGGCCGAGGAGAAGTTCAGTACGGCCGTGCCCGGGCCGAGCCGGCGGGCCGCCTCCAGGCTGCTCTCGCCGGTGACCTCGACGGATGTCGTCAGGGGCGGCGCCGTGGGCACCGGCACGGGCTCGGGCCCGTACAGGCGCGTGCCGCGCCTCGCGGCCCGTACCGCGTCCGAGATGGTCACCTCGCGGCCGTCGGGCGGAGCTGGCTGACCCTGACCGACATCCACTCCACCTACGTCGGCAGCGTCCTCGGGCCGATGCTCGTCTTCAGCCTCG
>NZ_JBEPBM010000043.1:0-51344 GCF_040299205.1 Streptomyces sp. NPDC000983
GGAGCCGTCCCAGGGCTCCCTGCTCCCCCGGCCCGCGCTGCACGGGGTCGTTGGGGGGGGCTTGTTCGCGTTTTTACTTCTTATGCCCACGCTGGGCGGCCGCGCGGCCGCCCGCCTCGTCCAGGCGCTCGGCCGCGTACTCGGCGACCGTCTCCAGCAGCCGGTAGCGCATCGCGCCGTCGCCCGAAGGGGCCGCCACCACCAGGGACTTGTCGACGAGGGAACCGAGCGCGTCCAGGGCTGCGGGACCGCACACGGCCTCCGCCGCGGGCAGGTCGCAACCGCCGGCGAAGACCGACAGCCGGCCGAGGACGTCGCGTTCGTCCTCGTCGAGCAGTTCCCAGGACCAGTCGACGACGGCCCGGAGCGTCTGCTGGCGGGGCAGGACGGTCCGGCTGCCGGAGGTGAGCAGCCGGAACCGGTCGTCGAGGCGGTCGGCGATCTGGCGGGGGGTGAGCATCCGCAGCCGGGCGGCGGCAAGTTCGATGGCGAGGGGCAGGCCGTCGAGGCGGCGGCAGATCTCGCCGCACGCCTCGGGGTCGTGGTCGACGCTGAAGCCGGGGCGGGCGGCGGCGCCCCGGTCGGCGAACAGGCGCAGGGCGTAGGGCTCGGGCAGGGGTTCCACCGGGCGCACCACCTCCCCGGGTACGCCGAGCGGTTCGCGGCTGGTGGCGAGGACGGTCAGGCCGGGGCAGCGGGCCAGCAGGTGTTCCACGAGCCGGGCGGCGGCGCCGACGACGTGTTCGCAGTTGTCGAGGACGATCAGCATGCGGCGCCGGGCGCAGTGCTCCACCAGGCGTTCGACGGGGTCGTCGTGGCGGTCGGCGACCGCCTGGCGGAACTCCTCGGCGCCGGCGCCGTACATCACGGTCTCGCGGGCGCCGAGGGCGGTGAGCACGGCTTCCGGCACGGCTTCCGGGTCGTCGACGGGTGCGAGTTCGGCGAGCCAGACGCCGTCGCGGGCGGTGTCGGTGAGGGTCTCGGCGGCCTCCTGGGACAGCCGGGTCTTCCCGGCGCCGCCGGGGCCGAGGAGGGTGACCAGGCGGGCGCCGCCGAGGTCGGCGCGGATGGCCCGGATGTCGGCCTCCCGGCCGACGAAGGAGGTGAGCCGGGCGCGGAGGTTGCCCAGCGGTGCGGGGGCCGGCGCGGGGGTGAGCAACTCGGCGTGCAGGGCGGTCAGTTCGGGCCCGGGGTCGGAGCCGAGGCGGTCGGCGAGCAGCCGGCGCACCTCGTCGTGGGCGGCCAGGGCCTCGGCGGGGCGGCCGAGGTCGCGCAGGGCGCGCAGGCGCAGCGCCTGGAGCCGTTCGTCGAGGGGGTGGCTGTCGCACAGGGCGGTCAGCTCGGGCAGGGACCGGTCGGCGTGGCCGAGGGCGAGGGCGGCGGTGTGGCGGGCGCGCAGGGCGTCCAGGCGCCGGGTCTCCCAGCGGGCCGCCTCGGCGGTGTGGTCGGGGAGGTCGGCGAGGACGGGGCCGTGCCACAGGGCGAGGGCGTCGTCGAGGACGGCGGCGGCCTTGGCGGGGTCGTCGTCGGTGAGGGCGCCGAGGCCCTCGGCGGTGAGCCGCTCGAAGCGGTGCAGGTCGATGTCGTCGGGTTCGGCGGCCAGCCGGTATCCGCCGTCCACGGACTCCACGGCGTCGGCGCCCAGGCTCCGGCGCAGCCGTCCGACGAGCGCCTGGAGCGCGCCCGCGGCGTCGGCGGGCGGGTCACCGGCCCAGACCTCGTCGACGAGCAGCCCGACCGGCACGGCCCGGCCGCCGCGCAGCGCGAGCACGCAGAGCAGGGCCCGCAGCCGGGCACCGCCGACCGGGACGGGTGTGCCGTCGGAGCGAAGGGCCTGGGTGGTGCCGAGGATGCGATAGCGCACGGGGTCCATTGTCTCTGGTGCGGGAGCGGGTTCGGAGGCGGCCCGGCCAGGGCCTGTCGTCGAGTTGCGGTCGTGGCCCGGGGGCGGCATTTCCGGTCGTGGCCCGAAGGGCGGCGCGGCGTCGGGTGCGGGAGGGCGGGTACGGGAGTCCTACGGCGGTCTCCGGGGCGGGCGGGTCAGTTCCGGGGGACCTCCAGGGTGACCAAGGCGCCCGTCTCCCTGTGGTGCCGGGTCCCGGTGGGCGGGGCGGGGTCGGTGAACCACTTCGGGCAGGTGTCGACGGCGCGCAGCGACCGCTCCCCCGGTACGGGTTGCCAGGTGCCGGAGCAGGGCGGGATCTCGGCGTACTCCTGGCCGACCACCGACACGGCCCGCACCAGGCCCCTTACCTCGGGCCACTCGCCGCCGTGCCGTTCAACCGTGAGGAGTCCGGCCCGGCGGATCCGGTCGCCTGGGCGCTCGGCGCCGGCCTCGTCGGGCGCGAGGACGTCGACCGGGTCCTCGTGCAGGGCCGCCGTCAGGCCCGACCCGTCCCTCAGCACCCTGATGCCGCCCACCTGCGCGACCTCCCCGACGACCTCGGCGAGATGGTCCGGCCAGTCGCCGCCGAGGACGTCGCCGGAGTCGTTGAGGAGCAGCGGCCAGCCGACCTCGTCGCCGACGGAGAACGGTGTCCCGCAGCACTCCATCTGCCAGTCCGCGTAGAACACGTGCCAAAGTCCCATGGCCCCACCCTCTCCGGAACCGGGGCCCGGCCGCGAGACGTTTTCCCGCTGCGCCCGGTAGCGTCGGGCCCCGAGTCCAGCCCGTGCCGACCAGTCGGGGGAGCCGTATGACCGCCACCACCACCCGCCGCTCCGAGCGCCGGATGAGCCCCGTCTTCGTCGGAATCCTGGCCGTCACCGCGGTGACCGGCTGGGCGACCTGGACCGGGTTCGCCGAGCAGCCGGGCGTCGCGGTGTTCCTGTTCGTGACGTCGGCGTGGATCGTCTCGCTGTGTCTGCACGAGTACGCGCACGCGCGGACGGCGCTGCACAGCGGGGACATCACGGTCGGCGCCAAGGGCTATCTGACGCTGAACCCGCTGAAGTACACGCACGCGCTGCTGAGCATCGTGCTCCCGGTGATCTTCGTGATCATGGGCGGGATCGGTCTGCCCGGCGGTGCCGTCTTCATCGAGCGCGGCCGGATCCCGGGGCGCTGGCGGCACAGTCTGGTCTCGGCGGCGGGTCCGCTGACGAACCTGCTGTTCGCGGCGGTGTGCACGGCGCCGTTCTGGCTGGACGCGCTGGACGGCGTCCCCGCCGAGTTCCAGTACGCGCTGGCCTTCCTCGCCCTGCTCCAGGTGACGGCCGCGATCCTGAACTCCCTGCCGGTTCCGGGCCTGGACGGCTACGGCGTGATCGAGCCGTGGCTGTCGTACAACGTCAGGCGGCAGGTGGAGCCCTTCGCCCCGTTCGGGCTGCTGTTCGTGTTCGCGCTGCTGTGGCTGCCCGCGGTCAACGGCGTCTTCTTCGACATGGTCGACGCGCTGCTGCGCGGCCTGGGTGTCGACGACGACCTGACCTACTGCGGCTACGACCTCTTCCGCTTCTGGCGGGAGAGCGACCCCTACTGCGCGGTCAGCCCGTGACGGAGGTGGACCGGCGGATCCGCTCGCGCCGGAGGTAGTACCAGCACATGTTGGACGACAGTCCCGCGAGCAGCACCCAGACGATGCCGAGGAAGCTGCCCTGCGCGAAGGAGACGACGGCGGCCGCCACCGCGAGGAGGCAGACGATGAGCGCGTAGAGGGCGAGGCGGGGCATGCGGGGGGCTCCTGTCGGGGGACACGGCGGTACGACGCCCTCCAGTGTCCCCCATCCCCCCGGCGGCCCGTGTCAGGCCCTCACACGTCGGTGACGCGGAGTCCCGCGTGCGCCTTGTAGCGGCGGTTCACCGAGATCAGGTTGGCGACGAGCGCCTCGACCTGGTGGGCGTTGCGCAGCCGCCCGGCGAAGACCCCGCGCATGCCCGGGATGCGGCCGGCCAGCGCCTGCACGATCTCCACGTCGGCGCGGGCCTCGCCGAGCACCATCACATCGGTGTCGATCTCGTCGATCTCCGGGTCCTGAAGCAGCACCGCCGACAGGTGGTGGAAGGCTGCGGTGACCCGGGAGTCCGGGAGCAGCGCCGCCGCCTGCTGCGCCGCGCTGCCCTCCTCGGGCTTCAGCGCGTAGGCGCCCTGCTTGTCGAAGCCGAGCGGGTTGACGCAGTCGACAACCAGCTTCCCGGCCAGCTCCTCGCGCAGCGACTCCAGGGTCTTGCCGTGGCCGTCCCAGGGCACGGCGACGATCACGATGTCGCTGCGGCGGGCGGTCTCGGCGTTGTCGGCGCCCTCGACGCCGTAGCCGAGTTCCGAGGCCGCGGCCTCGGCGCGGTCCGCGGCCCGCGAGCCGATGATCACCTTCTGGCCGGCCTTGGCGAGCCGGTAGGCCAGGCCCTTGCCCTGCGGACCGGTCCCGCCGAGCACGCCGACGACGAGCCCGGAGACATCGGGAAGGTCCCAGGGGTCCTTGGCGGGGGCCTTCTGTGCAGCACTGTCGGTAGAGGTCATGGCCCGACTCTACGTGGGCGCGGGCGGCCACGGCCGGGCCGTCCCGCTTGACCGGTTCGGTGGAATTCGGGCCGAACTGCCGGTCGTGGGAGGGCTCGTGCGGCAGGATGCGGGCCATGGACGCCGTACGGGTCGCGCTGCTGCGCGAAGTGCTGGCAGGGACCGAGTGGTTGGGGGCCACCCGGCGGTTCGCGGGTGTGCTGCGGGGCTCGGTGGTCTCGCACGGCGGCGGGCTGCTGCTGGTGGGCACCGCGGAGCAGGAGCCGTGGCATCTCGCGGCGCATCTGGTGGACGAGGCCGCCTGGTCGGGGACGCCCGAGCTGACGCCGACGCTGGTGCGGCACGCGGCGCGGCCGACGGATCCGGCGCATCTGGCGGTCGGTCCGGGGCGGCTGGCGGCGGCGCGGCGGGGCGAGACGCTGCTGGTGGTCGCGGAGCGGGGACCGGGCGCCGAGCTGCTGGAGCGGGTGCACGACGCGCGGCGGGCCGGGGCGACGGTGCTGGCGCTGGGCCCCGGCGAGGGCCATCTGACGGCGCTGGCGCACGAGTCGCTGGCGGTGCCCCAGGGCACGGACCTGGACCTGGACACGGTGCAGCACCTGGTGAGCGCGGCGGCCGGGGAGAACGCGCTGCCCGCGCCCCGGGCGCGGCGGCGGTTCCGGGACCGGTTGTCGGCGCTGGCGGACCAGTTGACGGCGCCGCCGCCGGCACGGTGGTGAGGACCACTACAAAATCAGTTGCTCCGGTCTCCCATCTGTGCAGATCATGACCTCTCGTGACTTCCTTCCTCCCCGACCTCACCCCCTGGCGCGCCTCGGCGGACTTCCGGCGGCTGTGGCTGTCGGGACTGATCTCCACCTTCGGCAGCTTTCTGACGTTCGTGGCGCTGCCCGTGCAGATCAAGGAGCTGACCGGCTCCGCGGCGGCGGTCGGGGCGATCGGCGCCGTGGAGCTGGTCCCGCTGATCGTCTTCGGGCTGTACGGCGGCGCGCTCGCCGACGCGGTCGACAAGCGGCTGCTGATCCTGTGGACCGAGGCGGGGCAGGGCGTGCTGAGCGTGGCCCTGCTGGTCAACGCGGTGCTGCCGGAGCCCGCGGTGTGGCCGCTGTACGTGGTGGCCGCCCTGTCCTCGGCGCTGGTCTCGGTGCAGCGGCCCGCGCTGGACTCGCTGTGGCCACGGATCGTGGCCCACGACCACCTGCCGGCCGCGGCCTCGCTGAACGCCCTGCGCTGGACCGTGGCCGGGGTGGCGGGCCCGGCGGTGGCGGGTGTGGTGGTGGCGTACGCGGGGCTGGGCTGGGCGTACGCGGCCGACCTGCTGACGTTCTTCCTGTCGGTCGTGCTGATCGTGCCGCTGGCGTCCTCGCCGGCCGCGCACGAGGCGGTGAAGCCGTCGCTGAAGGCGATCGCCGAGGGCGCCCGCTACGCCTGGAACCGCAAGGAGCTGCTCGGCACCTACGCGGTCGACCTGGCCGCGATGTTCCTGGCGATGCCGCTGGCGCTGCTGCCGTTCCTGGCGGACGAGCTGGACGCCGAGTGGTCGCTGGGCCTGATGTACGCGGCGCTGCCGTTCGGTTCGCTGCTGGTGAGCGTGACGAGCGGCTGGACCGGGCGGATCCACCGGCACGGGCGGATGGTGGTGCTGGCGGCGGCCCTGTGGGGCGTGGCGATCGCGGCGGCCGGTGTGGTGGACAACGTGTGGCTGGTGCTGCTGTTCCTGGCGGTGGCCGGCGGCTGCGACATGGTGAGCGGCATCTTCCGCGGGGTGATGTGGAACCAGACGATCCCCGACGAGCTGCGTGGCCGGCTCGCCGGGATCGAGCTGCTGTCGTACTCCGCCGGGCCGACGCTGGGCCAGGTCAGGGCCGGTGGGTTCGCCGCGTGGTGGGGCGTGCGCGCCTCGGTGTGGTCGGGCGGTCTGCTGTGCGCCGGCGCGGTGGGGCTGCTGGCGCTGTGCCTGCCGAAGCTGATGTCGTACGACGACCGGACGAGCGAGCACGCCAGGAGCGTGCGCGCGCAGCGTTCGGCGGCACAGGCGCCGGCCGAGACCTGATCAGTCGTCGGCGCCGCGGGGGGCGTCGTGCCAGTTGGGGTCGTTCTCCCACTGGAGGTTGCGCTCGCGGGCGGTCTCCATCGCCTGTTCGGCCTCGGTGCGGGATGCGTACGGACCGAACCGGTCCTTGCCGGGGCAGTCCGGGCCCTCCTCGACCTTCTGGTGCTCCAGGCAGTAGTACCACTCGCCCGGCTTGCCGACGGTCCGCTTCTTGAACAACGCCATGACCAGCTCCTCTCGCCACAGACATGTTCCCCCACCAGGGCTCGTTAGACTCGCTGGCATGTCTGGCCAGTCGCTGCTCGTACCAGGGGAGCTGTCCCCCACCCGTTCCGTTCCCGGCAACATCCGCCGGCCCGAGTACGTCGGCAGGCCCGCGCCGGCGCCGTACACGGGTCCCGAGGTGCAGACCCCTCAGACCGTGGAGGCGATGCGTGTCGCCGGCCGGATCGCCGCGCGGGCGATGGCCGAGGCGGCGAAGCTGATCGCGCCCGGCGTCACCACGGACGAACTGGACAAGGTGGCGCACGACTACATGTGCGACCACGGCGCCTATCCGTCGACGCTCGGCTACCGGGGCTTCCCCAAGTCGCTGTGCACCTCGCTCAACGAGGTGATCTGCCACGGCATCCCGGACTCGACGGTGCTGCGCGACGGCGACATCGTCAACCTCGACGTGACGGCGTACATCGGCGGCGTCCACGGCGACAACAACGCCACCTACCTGGTCGGGGAGGTGGACGAGGAGAGCCGGCTGCTGGTGGAGCGGACCCGGGAGTCGCTGAACCGGGCGATCAAGGCGGTCAAGCCGGGCCGGCAGATCAACATCATCGGCCGGGTGATCGAGTCGTACGCCAAGCGCTTCGGGTACGGCGTGGTGCGGGACTTCACCGGGCACGGCATCAACTCGTCGTTCCACTCGGGCCTGATCATCCCGCACTACGACAGCCCGCACGCCACGACGGTGATGCAGCCGGGGATGACCTTCACGATCGAGCCGATGCTGACGCTCGGGACCCACGAGTACGACATGTGGGACGACGGCTGGACGGTGGTGACGAAGGACCGCAGGCGGACGGCCCAGTTCGAGCACACGCTGGTGGTGACCGAGACCGGCGCGGAGATCCTCACGCTGCCCTAGCACGGCCCGGGCCCGCCCCCTGATGGGGGTGGGTCTTTTCTTGTACGCTTTTACCGACAGGGCGTCGGCAACCTATTGACTTAGGTAAGCCTTACCTTAGAGGATGTGCGGTATGGACTCCTTCTCGACAGTCATCCGCACCGCGTCCCACGAGCAGCATGTGGAGGCGGAGACCTCGACCTTCATGAGCGACCTGCTGGGCGGCCGCCTCGGCGTCGACGCGTACGCGCGCTACACCGAGCAGCTGTGGTTCGTCTACGAGGCACTCGAGAGCGAGGCCGGCCGGCTGGCCTCGGACCCGGTGGCCGGCCCGTTCGTGCAGCCCGAACTCTTCCGGCTGCGGGCGCTGGAGCGGGACCTGGCGCATCTGCGGGGTCCCCGGTGGCGGGACGGCGTCTCCGCGCTGCCCGCGACGCGCGCCTACGCGGACCGGGTCCGGAAGTGCGCGCGGGAGTGGCCCGCGGGGTACATCGCCCACCACTACACGCGTTACCTCGGCGACCTCTCCGGCGGCCAGATCATCCGCGACCGGGCGGAGAAGGCCTGGGGCTTCGAGAAGAAGGGCGACGGCGTCCGCTTCTACGTCTTCGAGGAGGTCGCCAACCCGGCGGCGTTCAAGCGGAACTACCGCGAACTGCTGGACGGGGTGCGGGCGGACGACCTGGAGAAGCAGCGGATCGTGGCCGAGTGCAAGAAGGCGTTCGCGCTGAACACGGCCGTCTTCCGGGCCCTGGGCGAGGAGTTCCCGCTCTCGGCCTGAGCGGGTCCCGGGGCCTGTCGCCGCCGCGCGGACGGCAAGGTGACGACAGGCTCCGACGCGATCGCGGTCAGCGTTCCAGGTAGACGCGGCCGCCGAGTTCCACCCAGCCGCCCGGCTGGGGCGCCGTCAGCATCTGCGAGCCCGTGCCCTGGGTGATGTTCAGGGCACGGCCGAGCTGTTCGGTGAGCAGCAGCGCGGCCGCGCCGGTGGCCTCGTCCTCGTCGATGCCGTCACCGCGGCCGGGGAAGCCGCGGGCGCGGATCCGGCCCGCGGACTCGTCCTCCCAGGCCCAGGCGTAGATCCACTCCCCGGGCGGGGGCACCTCCAGCGCGTCCACCTCGGCCGCCGAACCGTACTGCCTGAGAGTCCGCGGGGGCGCCCACTCGGCGCGCGCCTCGATCCAGCAGAACTCCCCGTCCTGCCGCGCTCCGACCACCCCGGCCGGTGTCACCAGCTCCGGGACGTCCAGCAGCCAGGCGGCGCCCACGCAGGGGTAACCGGCGAACGGCAGCCGCACGCTGGGCGTGTAGATGTCGATGACACCCCGCTCGGGGTCGTCCACGAACACCGTCTCGCTGAACCCCAGTTTCGCCGCCAGCGCCTGGCGGTCCTCGCGCTCCGGCAGCACCGAGCCCTCGCGGACGACGCCCAGTTCGTTGCCGTATCCACCGCGCGGGCCGCAGAACACGCGGAGCACGTCGTAATCAGTCACGAGGGCATTGAAGCATCGTCCCGGCCGTGTGGTCTTCCCAGGCCACCGCGGTCCGGGGCGGGCCGGAGTGGGGGCGGACGGGTCCGCCCCCACTCCGGCCCGCGGCTCACTCCGCGGTGCGGCGCCTGCGCATCGCCAGGACCACGCCCGCGCCCGCCGCGACGGTGATCGCGGCCGCGGTGCCGAGGGCCGCCGCCGGCACGTCGGAGCCGGTGGCCGCGAGCCCGCCGGTGATCCCGCCGGTCGTGGAGCCCGTACCGCCCGTGGTGGAGCCGGTGCCGCCGGTCGTCCCGGAGCCGCCGCCGGAGCCGGAGCCGCCGTCGCCGTCGCCGTCGCCGTCGGGCAGTTCGGCGTCCTCGGTGAGCGCCACCGAGAGGTCCACCGGGTCGAGTTCGCTGCCCGCGGCGTAGAAGCCGCCGAAGGCCTCCGCGCCCGCGTCGGTCAGCGTGGCGGTGATGTCGTCGACCGTGATGACGTCGTTCTTCGCCGTCAGGGCCGCGGAGTCCGCCTTCAGCTCGGCCAGGACGACGTCCTCGGAGGTCTCACCGAGGCTCGTCACGTCGGCGGTCAGTTCGCCGGCGCCGTCGTCGAGGGTCGCCTCCAGGCCGGTCAGGGTCAGGTCGAGGCCGTACTCGCCGTTCTCCTCGTGGCCCTTGAAGTTCACCGCGCCCTCGAAGGCGGCGGTGAGGGAGTCCGCCTCGGTGTCGTACTCGCCCTTGGCGTCCACGAAGGTGAACACGCCGTTGCCGGCCGCCTGGCTCGCCCCGCCCGAGGTGGTGACGGCGCCCTTGGCGACCCCGTCCACGACGTACGTGCGGAAGGACTGCTTCACGCCCCAGCCGAGGGTGCCGTCGACGATGTCGCCCCGGGCGGGCGCCTGCGTGGAGGGGGACGCGCTCGCGGAGGGCGAGGCGGCGGGCGACGACGGGGAGGCGCCGGCCGAGGGCGAGGCCGAGGTGGACGGGGAGGCGCTCGCCGAGGGGGAGGCCGAGGTGGACGGGGAGGCGGGGGCGGACGGGGAGGCGGACGCCGACGGCGAGGCCGGGGCCGAGGGGCTCGGCTGGGTCTTCTGGACGACCGTCAGCGGGTCGCCGGCCGCGCCCGCGTAGCTCGCGCTGCCGAGGACGTCGGCGGCCTCCTGGGTGAGCGTGGTCGCCATGTCCGTCATCGACCGGGTGACGGTGACGTCGGCGAGCGGGACGTCCTGGGTGGTGGTGCCGCTCCTGGTGACATCGGCGGTGATCTCGGCGGTGCCGCTGTCGAACCTCACGTCGGTCAGGGTCAGTTCGAAGCGGTGCGCGGTGGACTCGATCTTCAGGCCGCCCCGGAAGCCGAGGTCGAGGGTGTGGGCGGTGGAGTCGTAGGTGCCCGCTCCCTCGGTGAAGGTGAAGGCGCCGTTCCCCGCGGCCTGCGAGGCGCCGTCGGTGGCGGTGAAGCTGCCGGCCGCGAAGCCGGTCACGTAGGTGCGGTAGGACTGCTTGATGCCCCAGGTCAACTCATAGCCGCTGAGCGGCACTTCGGCCGCGGAGGCGGTGGTGGTGGCGAGGGCGGTGGCGCCGAGGGCGGCCGCGGTGGCCACGGCGGCGGCGAGGGCGAGGGGACGGCGGTGCGATCTGACGGCCATGGCCGGGGGTCTCCTTGGGAAGGGGGTGGGTTCAGTTCCGGCGCCTGCGGGCGGCGAACACGGCCGCGGCGGCGAGTGCCAGAGCGCCGGCCGCGATGCCGAGCGGCAGGGCGAGGGGGACGCCGTCGTCCGACGCGCTCGCGACGGGCTCGGCGGACGTTTCGGCGGACGGATCGGGTGAGGCTTCGGGCTCGGGCGAGGACTTCGCCGCGGCACCGGTCCCGGAACCGCTGCCCAGGTCGGGCAGGGCGGGCAGTTCGGCGTCGGCGCGGGTGGCGACGGCCAGGGACACCGGGTCCATCGCGGTGCCCGCCGGGTACATCCCGCCGAAGACCTCGGCACCGCGGGCGGTGAGCTTCGCGGGTGCCTCGGTGAGCTTCGCGACGCCGTCTGCGGACTTCAGGCCCTTGGCGGCGAAGGTGACCAGCGGGACCTTCTCGCCGGTGACGTCGGAGGAGGCCACGTCGGCGTAGAGGGTGCCCCTGCCGTCCTCGACGGTGACGCGGACCGCGCTCAGTCCCAGGTCGAGGCCGTGCTCACCGGTGAAGCGGACGGCGCCCTCGAAGCGGGCGGTCAACTCGCCTCCCTTGTAGGTCCCTTCGCCTTCGGGGAAGCGGAACAGCGCGCCGCCGTCCTGGGCGCCGGCGGACAGCTTCCACTCGCCCCGGGCGATGTCGCCGGTGACGTACTCCCGGAAGGTGCGGCGCACGCCCCAGTCGACGGCGCCGTCCTCGATCGTGTCGTCGGAGGCCGTCTTCTTCGCTTTGGCGGAGGCGGAGGCGGTCGGTGCGGGCGACCTGGTGACGGCCGCGGGCCGCACGTCCGCCGACAGGCTCACCGGGTCCAGCGCGGTGCCGGCGGTGTAGTACCCGGCGAAGGACCGCGCGCCCTGGGCGGTCAGGGTGGCGGGGAGGTTGTTCAGGACGACCGTGTCGCCGCCGCCCCTCATGTCGATGCCGCCCAGGGACAGGGAGGCGAAGGGCACCTGACGGGACGTCGTGACCGCCCCGGTGCCCTTCGCCTTGCTGGTGATGTCGACGTGGAGGGTGCCGGAGGAGCCGGAGATCCGGACGGTGGGCCGGCTGAGGGTGAGGTCGAGCTCGTAGGCGCCGGAGTCGCTCTGGTGGCCGGTGAAGCGGACGCCGCCGCTGAAGGAGGCGGTGAAGGCGCCGGTGGCGCCGTCGTAGCCGCCGGTGGCCGAGTGGAAGCGGAAGCTGCCGCTGCCGACGGTGGCGGCGCCGCCCGTCAGCGAGTAACCGCCGTTCGCGATGGGGCCGGTGACATAGCTCTGGAAGGACGACTTGATGCCCCAGTCGAGCCGGCCGCCCTGCACGGCACGGTTCGCGGCGTGCGCGTCGGCCGTCGGGAGCAGGGCCCCGAGGACGGCCAGACACAGCACGGCGAGCGCGCCGTACAGGCGCCTCGGCAGGGATGGGGACATGGGTGACCTCCAGGGACGGCAAGATCCGGCCTGCACCCGACGGTTTCCGGCCAGGTGAGGTAAGGCTAACCTAAACTACGACGCGCCCCGATCGACAGGTCCGGGCGTGAACACAGCTGGTTCACAGGGAAGAAGCGCACGTCAGACGCGCGCGGAGAGGAAGGCCGACCGTGCGACGCTTGCGCACACGACTGTCGGGAGCGCTGCTGGCGGTGCTCGCCCTGACCACGGCGACGGCCTGCGGCGGTGCCTCCGCGGCAGCGCCGAAGACCTCGACCGCGGCCGCCACCGCTACCGCCGACCGGGTCGAGCCCCTCTCCCCCGCGCCCACGCCCGAACTGCCCGTCACCGTCGCCTCCGCCGACGGCAAGCGGGTGACCGTGGAGCGGGCCGAGCGGATCGTGCCCCTGTCCGGCAGCCTCAGCGAGATCGTGTTCACGCTCGGCCTCGGCGACCGGGTCGTCGCCCGGGACATCACCGCCACCTTCCGGCAGGCCGAGAAGCTGCCCGTGGTCACCCGGGGCCACGACGTCTCCGCCGAGGGCGTGCTCGCGCTCCGCCCGGACCTGGTGATCGCCGAGACCACCAGCGGGCCGCGGGAGGCGATGGAGCAGATCCGCGCCGCGGGCGTCCCGGTGCTCGTGGTCGCTCCGGCGCGGGGCCTCGACGACGTCGGCGCCCGGATCGGGACGGTCGCAGAGGCGCTCGGCGTGCCGGCGGCCGGAGAGCGGCTCGCCGAGCGCTCCGAGGAGCGGATCGCCGCCGTACGCAAGGACGTTCCGCACTCGGACGAGCCGCCCCGGGTGGCCTTCCTCTACCTCCGCGGCTCGGCGTCGGTCTATCTGATCGGCGGCGAGGGGTCCGGCGCGACCACGCTGATCGAGGCGGCCGGCGCGGTGGACGCGGGGGCCGCGTCCGGGCTGACGAAGGACTTCACCGCCATCACCAGCGAGGCACTGGTGAAGGCCGCGCCGGACGCGATCCTCGTGATGACCAAGGGACTCGACTCGGTCGGCGGCGTCGACGGGCTGGTGAAGATCCCCGGCGTCGCCCAGACCCCGGCCGGGATGGACCGCCGGATCGTCTCCGTGGACGACGGTGTGCTCCTCAACTACGGTCCGCGCACCGACCAGGTGCTGAGGTCGGTCGTCGCCCAGCTCTACCGGGACGGTGCCGAGTGACGGTTGTGGAGAAGGCGGCCCCGCGGACCGGCAAGGCCCCGGCGCGGGCGCCCCGTTCGGCCGCGTGGCTGGTGACCGCGGGGCTGGTGCTCGCCCTCGTCGTCCTGGTGCCGGTCGCGGCCGGGATCGGCGCCTATCCGGTGCCGGTCGGCGACGTCCTCGCCTCCGTGCAGCACCGGATCGGGCTGGGGGGTGCGGAGTTGGACCGGGTGGCGGAGTCGGTGCTGTGGAACGTGCGGTTCCCGCGCATCGTCCTGGCGCTGCTCATCGGCGCCTCGCTGGGGTGCGCGGGCGCGCTGATGCAGGGCGTGTTCGGCAACCCGCTCGCCGAGCCGGGCGTCATCGGGATCTCTTCGGGCGCGGCCGTCGGCGCGGTCGCCTCGATCGCGCTCGGGCTCACCTTCCTCGGCAACTGGACGGTCACCGTCGCGGCGTTCGTGTCCGGTCTGGTGACCGTGCTGCTGGTGTACGTGATGTCCCGCTCCGGGGGCCGTACGGAGGTGGTGACGCTGATCCTCACCGGTATCGCGGTGAACGCGTTCGCGGGGGCGCTGATCGGGCTGCTCCTGTTCTTCGCGGACGCGGCGGCGATCCAGCAGATCACCTTCTGGCAGCTCGGTTCGCTGTCGCAGGCGACCTGGCCGAAGGTGCTGGCGGTCCTGCCGTGCGCGGCGCTGGGTCTGGTGGTGGCTCCGCTGTACGCCCGCCGGCTGGACCTGCTGGCCCTCGGCGAGCGGCCCGCCCGCCATCTCGGGGTGGATGTGGAGCGGCTCCGGATCACCCTGGTCCTCGTCATCGCGCTGCTCACGGCGGCGGCGGTGAGCGTCTCGGGGATCATCGGCTTCGTGGGGCTGGTCGTGCCGCATCTGCTGCGGATGGTGGCGGGGCCGGGGCATCGGTTCCTGGTGCCGGGCAGTGCGTTGCTGGGGGCGGTGGTGTTGCTGGCGGCGGATCTGGCCTCGCGGACGGTGGCCGCGCCGGCGGAACTGCCCCTGGGTGTGCTGACCGCTCTGCTGGGGAGTCCGTTCTTCTTCTGGCTGCTGCGGAGGACTCGGCGGCGGCACGGGGGGTGGGCGTGACGGTTGTGCGCCGGTGCGGGTGGGTGGGGGTTGATCGCGCAGTTCCCCGCGCCCCTGGGGGAGTCGGGCTTGGCGCCCGCCGCTCTGAGCCGTCGGGGGTTGGTCGCGCCCACGCGGCGGTAGCCGCACATTGACACAGCCCCGCGCCCCTTGGGGAGTTGTCCGTTCCGTCAGGTCTTTTGTTCTCGTCTTCAAGGAAACGTCTATGAGACTGCTTCGGGGTCGGCCTGTGCCGCCGCTTCCCTTCTTGGCCGGTGATGTGGTTGCCGAGGCTGAGGGGCTGGTGGTTCGGCTCGGGGGGCGGGATGTGGTGTGCGGGGTGGACGTGGTCGTGCGGGCCGGTGAGGTGCTCGCGCTGGTGGGGCCCAACGGGGCCGGGAAGTCCACGTTGCTCGGTGCGCTCGCCGCTGACGCGCCGGTCGCCGAGGGGGTCGTACGGCTGCACGGGCGGCCCGCCGGGGACTGGTCCCCTCCCGAACTCGCCCTGCGGCGCGCGGTGTTGCCGCAGTCGGCGACGCTGAGCTTTCCCTTCTCCGTCGAGGAGGTGGTCCGGATGGGCCGGGCCCCCTGGGCCGGGCTGCACACCGAGGACGACGACGCGGCCGTCGCCGAGGCGATGAGGCTGACCGAGGTGGTCGATTTCGCGCCCCGACCGTTCTCCGCGCTGAGCGGCGGTGAACGCGCCCGCGTGGCGCTCGCCCGGGTGCTCGCCCAGCGCGCCCCGCTGCTGCTGCTCGACGAGCCGACCGCCGCCCTCGACCTCAAGCACCAGGAGCTGGTGCTGCGGCTGTGCCGGGAGCGGGCGGACGCCGGGGACGCCGTCGTGGTGGTCCTGCACGACCTGGGGCTCGCCGCCGCCTACGCGCACCGCGTCGCGGTCCTGCGGGCCGGCCGGATCGCCGCCGACGGCCCGCCCGCGGAGGTCTTCACCGAGGAACTCCTCTCCGAGGTCTACGACCAGCCCGTGGAGGTGCTCCCCCACCCGCGTACGGCCGCCACTCTGGTCGTCCCGCGCCGGGACCTCCGACCGTGAGGTCACGGTGTGGCCGCTGTACCCGCTCCGGGCGCTCGCGCCGTCCGTCGCCCCGGTAGGGTTCGCCTCCGGGAAGGGGAGGGTGAAGCAACCCGATGAGCACGGATCGCGGCCGTAGCAGGCTCCGCAGGCTTGACCGGAGGGTGCTGATAGCGGCCTCCGTGACCGCTTTGTCGTTGACGGCGAGCGGATGCGTGGTGGTGCACGGGGAACGCGAGTTGATCCCCGCGGCCACCCGTGCCGAGGCCGCCGAGGCGCTGGCGGAGTTCACCGAGGCGTACAACGCGGCGGACGAGGCGTACGACAGTTCCCTCGACGCCGACCATGTCACCGGCGCCCTCGGCGACATCGACGAGGCGCGGCTGAAGGCGGGGCGCGCCAACAACCCTGGCGGCAACTCGGGCCACACACCGCTGGAGTTCAGCGACGCCGAGTACACCATCCCCAAGAAGCCGGGCTGGCCGCGCTGGTTCCTGGCGGACGCCAAGGGCAACCGGGGCGGTGAGTCCCGCTGGCTGCTGGTGTTCACCCGGGACGCCGAGCAGGCGCCGTGGGAGGTCGCGTACCTGACGCTGGTGGCCCCGGACGACCTGCCGGAGTTCAAGAAGGACAAGGACGGCTGGGCGGAGGCCGTGGAGGCCAACTCCAAGGAACTGACCGTCGCCCCGGGCGACTTGAGCGCGGACTACGCGGGCTACCTCAAGGACGGCAGGGCCTCCTTCGCCAACGGCAGCCACACCTCGGAGTGGCGGGACAAGCGCGCGAAGGGCGCGGAGCGGCCGGGTCTGGTGACGCAGTACATCGACGAGCCGCTGACCGAGGGCGACTACGCGCCGCTCGCCCTGCGCACGGCGGACGGCGGGGCGCTGGTGTTCTTCGCCACGCACCACTTCCAGAAGCAGACGGCCGCGCCGGGTGCCTCGGTGCCGACGCCCAACAAGGACGTGCTGGCGCTGACGACGGGTGAGATCAAGCAGTCGCTGACGATGGAGTTCGTCTCCAACGAGGTGGCGCTGGACCCGCCGCGCGGCGCGGGCCCGGTGTCGGTGCTGGGCCGGATCGAGGGCCTCACGGGGGCGAAGGGCGGGTAGTCCCGCCCGGGTCTCAGCCGCTCAGCGGCGCAGGGGCCAGGCCGCGTGCGGGTGGTCGGAGTCCTCACCGGCGTGGCGGGCGCCGGAGTCGGTGAGGACCTCCAGCAGGCTCAGCGGGTCCGGCAGCGGATGCTCGGGCCCGCGCACCCAGCGCACCCCCTGGTCGTCGCCGGGGAGCCGGGCGGGCGGTACGAGGACGTAGGAGCCGCGGCAGTGCCAGCGCAGGCCCGGGTGCTCGTCCATGGTCTCCGGGTGGCAGTCCAGCTCGCAGGGCCACCACTCGTCCTCGTCCTCGGGGGTGCCGCGGGTGAGGGTGAAGAAGAGCAGGCGGCCGTCGTCGCGCTCGGCGACCGGGCCGACCTCGACGCCGGCTTCGAGGAGCCGGTCGAGGGCCTCGCGGCCGGCCTCCAGGGGGACGTCCAGGACGTCGTGGACCATGCCGGTGGCGGTGATGAAGTTGGCCTGCGGCTGGTTTCGGGCCCAGCGCTCGATCTGGCCGCGGTCGGTGGTGGACTGCGTCTGCCAGGCGAAGGACACGGGGTGCTGGGCGGGGGTGGGACAGCCCACCCGGTCACAGGAGCAGCGGTAGCCGGGCGCGGGGTGGGCGGCGGGTGCCAGCGGCAGTCCCGCCGAGGCGGCGGCGAGCAGCAGGGCCTCGCGGCCGCCGTCGTCGGCGGCGGCCTGCTCGGGGCGGCGGCCACGCAGCCACCGGGAGAGTTTGCCCTGTAGACCTCGGTCGCCGTTCTCCGCGCTCATCTATCCCCTCGCCTCGCTGTCGTGCAAAACAGCATGCCCCATCGTCGCATCTTCGTGAGCCCCGGGGGGCCGGAGCCGACAACAGGGGTACCTGGGACGAGCCCGGGATCGGGCACGATTGCATGCTTTGGCACGATTTAACGAGCCCATGGTGTCGCCGGGGTCACGCGGAGCGCGTGCGGGGCGCTCGGCCGGGCGCTCAGCGGGGTGCGAGGCCGTAGAGGGCGTAGTCGACGAGGGTGTCCGTGTACTCGTGGGAGATGGGCCCGGTGTACTGGAGCCAGCGCTGCGCGAGCGGGGAGACGAACAGTTCCAGGGCGATGCGCGGGTCGACGTCCGGGCGGACCTGCCCGGCCTCCTGGGCGGTGCGCAGGCGTGCGACGTAGAGCTGGAGCGAGGGTTCGAGGAGCTTGGTCACGAACTCGCGCCCGAGCTGTTCGTCGACGACGCCCTCGGCGGCGAGCGCCCGCGAGGGCACCTCGAAGCGCGGGTCCTTCAGCTCGTCGACGGTCGCGCGCAGCACGAGCTTGAGGTCGGCGGCGAGGTCCCCGGTGTCGGGGATGCCGTACTGCTCCTGCCCGGCGTCCCGGCCGGCCTGCTCGCCGAGGTCGAGGAAGGCCTCCATGAGGACCTCGGCCTTCGAGGACCACCAGCGGTAGATCGTCTGCTTGCCGACACCGGCCCGGGAGGCGATCCCCTCGATGGTGGTCCTGGGGTACCCGACCTCGCCGACGAGGGCGAGGGCGGCGTCATAGATGGCGCGGCGGGACTTCTCGCTGCGGCGGGTGGAGTCGGGGGCGAGGTTCTTGGCCATGTGCCGAATTTATCAGGTTGACAAGACGGAGCGTCTCGCCGGACAGTGGAGAGGTCGGGAAGCGAGACGATACGTCTCGCCTCACCGTTTGGTCGGTCCGCTCACGGGCGGGCCGAGGAAGGAGCCGGTGATGGCACGAGGTGGAGCCGGGAACATGCTGGGCGTGGGCGGTACCCGCAGGAACATGGGCCGGGACGCCCTGCGCGGCGGCGGCCGGGACAGCCGTGTGGGCGGTGCCCAGGACCCCGCGGCCCAGAAGCGGGAACTGCTGCGCAGGCTTCAGGAGAAGCGCGGGGAGGCGGGTACGGCGGAGGAGTGACGCCCCTTCTCCGAGGGGCTACTCCTCCGTGGCCGGGGGCCAGCTGTCGCCCCAGTCCGCGTCGCGGGCCGCCTTGTACAGGTCGCCGTGGCGCTTGGTCACCGTCGTCCTGGCCAGGGCGGGCTCCGTCTCGCAGAGGTCCAGCAGGACCTGGCCCTTGCGGATCTGGGGCCTGCGGACGACCCGGGCGGGGGCCGGGGCGACGGGGAAGCGGGCGGCCGCGACGTACGCGAACTTCTCGTCCTCGTAGGCGAGGGAGCCGCCCTTGACCTGGCGGTGCAGGGAGGAACGGCTGACCCGGGCGGCGAAGTGGCACCAGTCGGTGCCGGGGACGATCGGGCAGCCTGCGCTGTGCGGGCAGGGGGCGGCGATCTCGAAACCGGCCGCGATCAGCCGCTCGCGGGCCGCGATGACCCTGCTGTAGCCGTCCGGGGTGCCGGGTTCGACGATGACGACGGCCCGGGCGGCGGCGGCCACGGTGTCGACGAGGGTGGCGCGGTCGGGTTCCGCCAGCTCGTTGAGGACGTAGGAGACGGTGACGAGATCGGCGCTCTCGAGGGAGAGCGCTGCTCCGATGCGAGCGCGCTGCCAGTGGACGTCGCCGAGGTCCGGATTGCCGGCGGCGATCTCGCGGCCGAGGGCGAGGGCGGGTTCGGCCCAGTCGAGCACGGTGACCGGACGGGGGCCGGGCCAGGTGGCGCTGACCGCCCAGGTCGCGGCGCCGGTGCCGCCGCCGACGTCGGTCTGGCTCGCCGGCACCCACTCGGGGGCGGCGTCGGCGAACGCCTCCAGCGCGGCGCGCACGGCCTCGAAGGTGGCGGGCATGCGGTAGGCGGCGTAGGCGGCGACGTCGGCGCGGTCCCGGAGGATGGGGGCGTCGGTCGGGGTGGCGCCCCGGTAGTTGGCGATCAGCCGGTCCACCGCGGCGGCGGCCTGTCGGGGCGGGAGTCCGTCCAGGAGGCCGTCGAGGGCGGCACGCAGGGTTTCGGCCGAGGTTACGCGCTCATACACCCGGCAATCCTAGGCTCTTCGGGCCACGCCCCCTCACCCAGCTCCCCCACCCCTGCGGGGCTGACTCCCGACTGCGCCCGAGCGGCGCTCGGTCGCGCAGCTCCCCGCGCCCCCAAAACTCGGCTGCCGCCGAGTGGGGGCTGATCGCGCAGTTCCCCGCGCCCCTCAAGGGCGGCTGCCGCCGAGTGGGGGCTGGTCGCGCAGTTCCCCGCGCCCCCAAAAAGTCGGCTGCGGCGCCGCGGGGGTTGGTCGCGCAGTTCCCCGCGCCCCTCAAGGGCGGCTGCCGCCGAGTGGGGGCTGATCGCGCAGTTCCTCGCGCCCCCAAAAGGCGGGTGCGGCACCGCGGGGGTTCATCGCGCAGTTCCCCGCGCCCCTCAAGGGCGGCTGCCGCCGAGTGGGGGCTGATCGCGCAGTTCCTCGCGCCCCTGAGGGGGCTTGTCGCGCGGTTCCTTGTGATGCTGGAGGGGCTCGTGCTTGGGGCACGTGTGCCGGGGTGGGTCGCCGCCCCCGGAGGGGGTGGCAGGGGCGCGGGGAACTGCGCGACCAGCCCTCGCGGCGCCGCACCCGCCCACCCTCCAGGGGCGCGGGGAACTGCGCGACCAACCCCCACCGCGCCGCACCCGCCCACCTCTCAGGGGCGCGGGGAACTGCGCGACCAACCCCCACCCCGCCGCACCCACCCACCCTCCAGGGGCGCGGGGAACTGCGCGACCAACCCCGCTCGGGGGGGTCAGCGGGCTTGGACTGCTCTGGATACTCGGGTGGCGGCCGCCGCGCGCGGGGCGTTGTTCGGGGGGCGGCGGCGCGGGTGGACCGTATTGGCCAACAGGATGAGGAAAGTGTCCGTGGCCCGGTCCAGAACCAGCATCGTCCCCGTGAACCCCGTGTGCCCCGCCGCCCCCCGCCCCGCCAGCTCCCCCATGAACCACTCCTGGTCCATGGCGAACCCCAGCCCCGGCGGGGTCAGCAGCAGCTCCACGAAGTCCGGGCCGAGGATGCGCGCGGGACCGTAGGAGCCCCCCGCGAGGAGCGTGCGGCAGAACACCGCGAGGTCGCGGGCGGTGGAGAACAGGCCCGCGTGCCCGGCCACCCCGCCCAGCGCGAAGGCGTTCTCGTCGTGGACCACACCCCGCAACAGCCCCCGCTCCATCTTCGCCCAGGGCCGCCGTTGGTCCTCCGTGGCCGCCGCGCCGGGGCACGGGCCGAAGTGGGTGGCCGTCATGCCCAGCGGGCGGGTGATGCCGTCGCGGATCAGGACGTCGAGACCGCGGCCCGTGATGCGTTCCAGGACGTGCTGGAGCAGCAGCGGGTTGAGGTCGGAGTAGCAGTAGGTGCCGGGCACGCCCACCGGGACCTCGGCCCGCAGCCGGTTCAGCCGCCCGGTGTCGTCGTCGTAGTCGTACAGCGGGAGTTCGGGGCGCAGTCCCGAGGTGTGCGTCAGCAGTTGCCGTACCGTCACCCGGTGCCGGGCCGCCGCGCGGAAGTCCGGCAGGTACGCCCCGACCTCGGCGTCGATGCCGAGGGTGCCCCGCTCGATCTGCTGGACGGCGGCGACGGCGGTGAAGAGTTTGGTGACCGAGGCCAGGTCGAAGGGGGTCTCGACGGTCATCGGGACCCGTGCGGCGGGCGGCAGTTCCACGCCGGTGTCCGACTCCGGGTCGTAGGCGGCGTACCGGACGGCCCAGCCCGCCGCCTCCGCCACGGCCACGCAGGGGCCGCGCCCGGCCAGCACCACCGCGCCCGCGGCCCAGGGCCGTTCGCCCGTGGTCAGGGCACGGACCTCGCGGACCAGGCGGCCGAGTTCCCCGGGGTCGAGTCCGGCCCGCTCCGGGGTGCCGTCGCGCAGTCTGGGTGCGCTCAGCTCTCCGCTCCTTCCACACCGGCTCGTCCCCTGCGGCGACGGCACATTCCGATGAAGCAGGCCACCGCGACGAGCGCGGCCGCCAGTTGGACGACGGCCATCGGGACGGCGGTGTCCTCCCCGGCGACGCCCGTCAGCGGGGACACCACCGCGGCGATCAGGAAGGAGGAGGTACCCAGCAGCGCCGACGCCGAACCGGCCGAGTGCCGGGTCCGCAGCAGGGCGAGGGTCTGGGTGTTGGGGAGGGTGACGCCCATCGCCGACATGAGCACGAAGAGCGCGGTGGCGACCGGCACCAGGCCCACCTCGCCGAACACGCCCGTCGTCATCAGCAGCAGCACTCCCGCGGCCAGCACCACCACGCCGAGGCCGACCGCCAGCACCGCCTCCAGGCTCACCCGGCCGACCAGGACCTTGCCGTTGAGCTGGCCCACCGCCACCAAGCCGACGGAGTTGAGGCCGAAGAGCAGGCTGAAGGTCTGCGGACCGGCACCGTAGACCTCCTGGACGACGAACGGTGAGGCGGAGACGTAGGCGAAGAGCGCGGCGAAGGCGAAGCCGCCGGTCAGCAGGTAGCCGGAGAAGGCGCGGTCCGCGAGCAGTCCGCGCATGGAGCGCAGCGCCTCGCCCACGCCGCCCTCGTGGCGGTCGGCCGGGGCGAGGGTCTCGGGGAGCCGCACCCACACCAGCGCGGTCAGCAGCAGGCCGATCCCGGTGAGGACGACGAACACGCCCCGCCAGTCCGTGACCCGCAGGATCTGGCCGCCGATCAGCGGGGCCACGATCGGCGCGACGCCGGATATCAGCATGAGGGTGGAGAAGAAGCGGGCCATCGCCACGCCGTCGTGGAGGTCGCGGACGACGGCGCGGGCGATCACGATGCCGGCGGCGCCCGCGAGTCCCTGCGCCACCCGGAAGGCGACCAGGGACTCGACGGTGGGGGCCAGCGCGCACAGGGCGGTGGCCAGGACGTAGACGACGAGACCGATGAGGAGCGGGCGCCGGCGGCCCCAGCGGTCGCTCATCGGGCCGACGACGAGCTGCCCGAACGCCATGCCGGCCAGGCAGGCGGTGAGGGTGAGCTGGACGGTGGCGGCGGGGGCGTTCAGGGCCTCGGTGACCTGCGGGAGGGCGGGGAGGTACATGTCCATCGCCAGCGGCGGTGTGGCGGTCAGGCCGCCGAGCAGCAGGGTGACGAGCAGTCCGGTCCGGCGCCGTGCGGCGAGGACGGCGGGCGCTGTCGCCGGCGGTGCCGTGCCCGGTTCGGCCGGCTGGGTCTCGTTCGGCAGGGGTGCCCCGGACGGCCCGCTGTCGGGCATGTGCCCTCCCTCTTCTCGCGGTAGGGCACCTATGCTCTCAGCTCGAACACAGTGCCGAGGTCACTAGAGCAAGGGCGGGGTTCGGGGATGACGGAGCAGAAGGTGCGCTGGGGAATCCTGGCGACCGGAGGGATCGCGGCCACCTTCACGGCCGATCTGGTGGATCTGCCGGACGCCGAGGTCGTGGCGGTCGCCTCCCGTTCGCAGGCGTCGGCGGACGCGTTCGCGGAGCGCTTCGGCATCGGGCGGGCGTACGGCGACTGGGCGTCGCTCGCGGCGGACGGGGACATCGATGTCGTGTACGTCGCCACCCCGCACTCGGCGCACCGGGAGGCGGCCGGGCTCTGTCTGGAGGCCGGGCGGAACGTGCTGTGCGAGAAGGCGTTCACGCTGAACGCGCGCGAGGCGCGGGAGTTGGTCGACCTCGCCAGGGAGCGCGGGAGCTTCCTGATGGAGGCGATGTGGACGTACTGCAATCCGCTGGTGCGCCGGATCAAGGCCCTCGTCGACGACGGGGCGATCGGTGAGGTGCGCACGGTGCAGGCGGACTTCGGGCTCGCCGGGCCCTTCCCGGCCACGCACCGGTTGCGCGACCCGCAGCAGGGCGGGGGCGCGCTGCTCGACCTCGGCGTGTACCCGGTGTCGTTCGCGCAGCTGCTGCTCGGTGAGCCCTCCGACATCACCGCGAGAGCGGTGCTCTCCGAGGAGGGCGTCGATCTCCAGACGGGTGCACTGCTCTCCTGGGAGAGCGGCGCTCTCGCTTCGGTGCACTGCTCCATCGTCGGCGGTACGGCGAACTCGGCGTCGATCACCGGCTCGCACGGCCGGATCGACATCCCGTTCGGCTTCTTCTTCCCGGACCACTTCGTCCTGCACCGGGACGGCCGGGACCCCGAGACCGTCACCGCCGACCCGGCCGACGGCCCCCGCAACACCATGCGCCACGAGGCGGTGGAGGTGATGCGCGCGCTGCGGGCCGGCGAGACGGAGTCCCCGCTGGTCCCGCTGGACGGCACCCTCGCCGTGATGCGGACGCTCGACACGATCCGGGACCGCGTCGGCGTCCGCTACCCCTCCGAGGCCGCGACGGCGGCCGGGGTCACACCGGCTTGAGCCCCGGGTCGTCGGCCTCGGTGACGAAGGACGCGTACGTGGTGAGCGCGGCGCCCGGCGTCGTCACGTACGGCACGGTCCTGTAGTCGATCCGGGCCCGCTCCCGGTCCAGGGCCACCGTCGTGTAGCCGCGCTGCCCGTTGTAGAACCTCAGGTGCGGGTTGGCGGCGAGGTAGGTGGCCCAGTTCGACGGCTTCTCGGAGCCGTTGCCGCCGCTGCTGACCGAGGTCGTGACGATCTCGGTCCCCAGCGTCCTGGACTCCGGGTCGTCGAAGTCCCGCTTGATGTCGAAGCCGTAGGCCACGTGCACATCGCCGGTGAGCACCATCAGGTTGCGGATCCCGGCCGCCTCGGCGCCCGCCAGCACCCGCTCGCGGGAGGCCGGGTAGCCGTCCCAGGAGTCCATGGAGACCCGGGAGGGCAGGGTGGTGGAGTTGTACCGGCGGGAGAAGGTGACCTGCTGCGGCACGACGTTCCACACCGCGTCCGACCGGTGCCAGCCGTCGATCAGCCAGCGCTCCTGGGCGTCCCCGGTGAGCGTGCGGCTCGGGTCCTCTGACTCGGGTCCGGGGAACTGCCAGCCGTCGCCGTAGGCCTGGTTGGAGCGGTACTGGCGGGTGTCCAGGACGTCGAACTGGGCGAGCCGGCCCCAGTGCAGGCGCCGGTAGAGCCGGAGGTCGGGCCCGTCGGGCAACTGCGGGCGGCGCAGCGGCATGTTCTCCCAGTAGGCGCGGTAGGCGGCGGCCCGGCGGAGCAGGAACTCCTCCGGCGGGACGGTGTTCTCGGGGGTGTCGCCCGCGTAGTTGTTCTCGGTCTCGTGGTCGTCCCAGGTGACGACGAAGGGGTGCGCGGCGTGCGCCGCCCTCAGATCGGGGTCGGTCTTGTAGAGGGCGTACCGCAGCCGGTAGTCCTCCAGGGTCGTCGTCTCGCGGTTGAACAGGTCCGGGAGGGTGCCGGCGGGGTAGGCGCGGGCGCCGCCGACGGAGGTGACGGGGTACTCGTAGAGGTAGTCGCCGAGGTGGAGGACGACGTCCACGTCGTCCTCGGCCAGGTGCCGGTACGCGGTCCAGTGGCCCTGGTCGTAGCGCTGGCAGGAGGCGAGCGCGAAGGTGAGGGCGCCGCCGCGGGCGTGCTCGTGGGGCGCGGTGCGGGTGCGGCCGGCCGGGCTGGTCCAACGGCCCGCGCGGAAGCGGTAGTAGTACTCGCGCCCGGGGGCGAGGTGGCCTGCCTCGACGTGCACGGTGTGGTGGAACTCGGGGTGCGCGGTGGTCTCGCCGCGTCTGACGACCCGGCGGAAGCGCTCGTCCAGCGCCAGTTCCCAGCGGACGGCGATCCGTTCGGCGGGCAGTCCGCCGTCGGCCTGGAAGGGGACGGGTGCCAGGCGCGTCCACAGCAGGACCGAGCCGGGTTTCGGGTCGCCGGAGGCCACGCCGAGGGTGAAGGGGTCGGCGTCGATGCGGGCGGGGTCGAGTTCGGCGGCGGCAGCCGTTCCGGCGGCCGGGAGGTTCACCGCGAAGGCGAGCGCGGCCGCCGCGCCACCGACGGTGAGGAAGCGGCGCCGGTTGAAGTGGCGTACGGCGGAGCGGAGTTCGGGCGCGTGCTGGGACGGGCGTGCGTCGGGTGTCATCCGGTTCTCCCCAGGCGAGTCGATTGCCTCAGGCATTGGAGTGGCCGGGGACGACCCTCGATTGGCGCGTACACAACATTCACATGACGGGCGGATGAGTTCCGGATGGCGGACCCTCCCGTACGCTCCGGGCCCATGAACACCAAGCTGAGCGAGGGACGAAGGACCGCCGTGGTGACCGGGGCGGGCTCCGGCATCGGACGCGCGGTCGCCGTGGAACTGCTGCGCGCGGGCTGGTCGGTGGCGCTCGCCGGCCGCCGCGCCGAGACCCTGGAGGAGACGGCCGCGCTGGTGCCCGAGGGGGCCGGCCTCGCGGTCCGTACGGACGTCTCACGACCCGAGGACGTGGCCGCGCTGTTCGCGGCGGCGGTCGGCCGGTTCGGCCGGGTCGACCTGCTGTTCAACAACGCGGGCACGTTCGGCCCGGGCGGGGTCCCGGTGGAGGAACTGCCCTACGACGCCTGGCGGCATGTGGTGGACACCAACCTCAACGGCGCGTTCCTGTGCGCGCAGGCGGCGTTCCGGCAGATGAAGGAGCAGGACCCGCGAGGCGGCCGGATCATCAACAACGGCTCCGTCTCCGCCCACGCACCCCGCCCGCACTCCGTCGCCTACACGGCGACCAAGCACGCGCTGACGGGCCTGACCAAGTCGCTGTCGCTGGACGGGCGGCCCTACGGCATCGCGGTCGGGCAGATCGACATCGGCAACGCGGCCACCGACATGACGGCCCGGATGCAGACCGGCGCGCTCCAGGCCAACGGCGAGGTCGCGCCCGAGCCCGTGATGGACGTGGCCGATGTCGCGCGCACGGTCCGGCACATGGCGGAACTGCCGCTGGAGGCGAACGTGCAGTTCGCGACGGTGCTGGCGACGGCCATGCCGTACGTGGGCCGGGGCTGAGGCCCGCCCACGGCGCTCGGCCCTCGACACGGCCTTCCGCACATAAGCAGTTGACTTCGTAACCTGCACATACGGAATTTGACCGTCCGCTCCATTGCGGCCGGTCGGAGCCATATGCTCAAATCACCTACACAAGAGCTTCACAGTTGGAAGGATGGCCTTCCGCCGACCACACCGAGGGGGGAGACGGCAGCCGTTCACGGCGCGGGTTGGGGGTGGACCCCGCGTGGGACCGCGGGGTGCGCTCCGCGCCGTGAGCGGCTGCCGTACAGACCGGGCGGGCGGCGGACCTCGGCCGACGGGCCGGCGGGCACATTCTCAGCTCGCTCACATTCCTTCTCAGGTCGCACCTATCGCTTACTCACGGCCGCGCAACGTTTCGTCCCTAGCTTGAGGCCGCGCCCACAGCGGGCGCCCAGAACCTCGAGGAACGGGATGTTTGGCATCTATCTCAAGCGCGAGCTGAGCCGGCGCAAGAAGGCGGCTCTGGTCGTCGCCCTGGGTCTGGCGCTCGGTATCGCGCTCGTCATCACGGTCAGCTCCGTGTCGGCGGGCATGCAGAAGGCACAGGACAAGGTCCTTGAGTCGCTCTACGGCCTGGGCACCGACATGACCGTCACCAAGGCGAGGTCGGCGCCCACGGACAACGCCTCGGGCGGGCCCAGGTTCGAGTTCGACGCGGGGTCCGACGAGGACGCCGAGCAGAGTTCGGACCGGGTGATGACCCAGGGCGGCGAGGCGCTCAAGGCCTCGCTCGTGGAGAAGGTCGCCGGGCAGGACGGCGTCGCCGACGCGGTCGGCGCCCTCACCCTGAACGTCACCAAGGTCGACGGCTCCTTCACCCAGGGCCAGGCACAGTCCCAGGACCAGGGCCAGGCGCAGGGCGGCCCCGGCGGCGGCTCCACCGGGCAGCCCCGGGTCCAGGGCGGCGGCGCCTCCTTCGACGTCAACTCCTACTCCGTCGCCGGCGTGGACGTCGGCAACCAGGACCTCGGCCCGCTGGCCGGCTCCGAGATCACCTCCGGCGAGACCTTCACCACCGCGCAGAGCAACGCCAAGGTGGTGGTGCTCAGCAAGTCGTACGCCAAGGAGAACGAGTACGAGGTCGGCGAGAAGTTCAAGATCTCCGGCACCAAGTACACGGTCATCGGCATCGCCACCCCGGAGAGCAGCGAGTCGACCACCGACGTCTACCTGCCGCTGAAGCAGGCGCAGACGCTGGGCGACGCGAAGAACAAGGTCACCACGATCTACGTCAAGGCGACCGACTCCCAGCGGATCGACGCCGTGAAGTCGGCGATCCAGAAGAACATCTCGGGTACGACCGTGACGACCTCCGCCGACCTCGCGGAGACCGTGTCCGGCTCGCTGTCCACCGCCTCCGACCTCGCCACCAGCGTCGGCAAGTGGCTGTCGGTCGCGGTGCTCGCCGCCGCGTTCCTGGTCGCCGCGCTGCTGACCTCCTCCGCCGTGTCCCGCCGGGTGCGCGAGTTCGGCACCCTGAAGGCGCTCGGCTGGCCGAGCCGCCGGGTGACCCGGCAGGTGGTCGGCGAGTCGATGGTCAACGGCCTGATGGGCGGCGCCCTCGGTATCGCGCTCGGCCTCGGCGCCGCCTACACCGTCACCGCGATCAGCCCCAAGCTGACCGCGCAGCTCGGCTCCTCCGGCGGCGGGGGCGGCATGGGCGGCGGTCCCGGCGGGGGCGGCGGCATGGGCGGCGGCCCGGGTCAGCAGTCCGCCGCGAACACCATGGAGATCGCCCTGTCCGCGCCGGTCTCCGTCACCACCATCGCCCTCGCGGTCGGTCTCGCGGTGGCCGGCGGCCTGATCGCCGGCGCGATGGGCGGCTGGCGCGCCTCCCGGATGCGCCCGGCGGACGCCCTGCGCAGCGTCTCCTGACCCACCGACCGAGATTTCGGAGAAACCCCATGTACAAGCTCACCGGCGTCACCAAGCGCTACACGCGCGGCAAGGAGACGGTGGAGGCGCTGCGCGGTGTCGACCTGACGATCGCCGCCGGCGACCAGCTGGTCATCCAGGGCCCCACCGGCGGCGGCAAGTCGACGCTGCTGCAGATGATCGGCGGCCTGGACCGCCCCTCCGAGGGCAGCGTGGAACTCGACGGCGTCGACCTGGCGAAGGTCGGCGAGGCCCGGCTGACCCGGGTGCGGGCCGAGAAGATCGGCATCATCTTCCAGGCGTTCAACCTGATCCCCACGCTCACCGCGCAGGAGAACGTCGAGACGGCGCTCGTCCCGCTCGGCGTCAGGCCCGCCGAACGGCGCGAGCGGGCGGCCGAGGCACTGCGCTCGGTCGGCCTCGGCGAACGCCTCACGCATGTGCCCTCGGAGATGTCCGGCGGCCAGCAGCAGCGCGTCGCCATCGCCCGCGCGCTGGTCAAGCGCCCCAAGGTGCTGCTCGCCGACGAGCCCACCGGCAACCTCGACGAGGGCACCCGGGACGACATCATGGCCCTGCTGGAAGGGCTGTGGCGGGAGCACGGGCTGACGTTCGTCATGGTCACCCACGACTCCTCGATCGCCCGCCGGGCCCCGCGCCTGGCCACGATCAGGTCGGGGCGGATCACGCTGACGGAACAGCAGGTGGCGTACTGACGCCGACGTGCCGGACTCCCGTCCGCCGGGTGTCGCCCGGTGAACGGGAGTCCGTCCCTGTGGCAAAGGGGCTGCCTACGCCTGGCCGGTCTCGAACCGGCGGATCTTGCCGACGCTGTCGTCGACCTCGAAGCGCCAGCGGGTCCGCATCTCGCCCCAGGTGTCGTTGCGGTAGCGGGCGATGAGGGCGTGGCCGCCGTCCGACTCCCGGTCGACCTCCATATGACCGTTGGAGAAGAAGATCTCCCGGTCGATCCAGTCGTCCAGGTCACGGTCGGAACCGTCGTCCGCCATCGTCGCGTCGGGCGTGAGCAGCGCCACGAAGGCGTCACGGTCGTGCGCGTTGACGGCGGTCACGAAGTCCCGGACGACCGGGTCGCTGAGGTTCTTCGGTTGGATCGTCATGCCCGCCAGACTCACACCGCTCCCGGCGCCCCGCCACCCGAACGGCTGGCCCGGGCGGGCCCCGGCGGCGGGTGCGGTGCGACGGTGGAACGGCGGGAGGGGACCGTATCCACCCCCTGATCCACCGCCTGATCCACCGCCTGATCCACCGCCTGTTCCGGGAGACATCGTGAGCGCGTACGACCGACGTGATCTGGGCCTGCTCCTCCTCCGGCTGGGGACCGGCGGCGTACTGGCCGCGCACGGCACCCAGAAGCTGTTCGGCTGGTTCGGCGGAGGAGGCATCGAGGGCACCGGGCAGTTCATGGAGTCCGTCGGCTACCGGCCCGGCAAGTCGAACGCGACCCTGGCCGGGCTGGCCGAGGCGGGCGGCGGCACCCTGCTGGCGCTCGGGCTCGCCACCCCGGCGGCGGGCGCGGCGGCGGCCGGCGCGATGTCGGGCGCGACCGCCGTGCACACCCCGAACGGCTTCTTCAACGCGGGCGGCGGCTACGAGTACGCGGCGACCCTGGGCCTGGCCGCGCTGGGTCTGGCGGTCAGCGGCCCCGGCCGGCTCTCCCTCGACCACGCGCTCGGCCACGTCTTCGACCGGGGCTGGATGGTCCCGGCGGCCCTCGCGGCGACGGCGGCCGGCACGGCGGTGGTCGTCGGCATGCGCACCAAGCGGGTGCGCGAGGAGCGGGAGGGCAAGCAGGAAACGCTGTTCGAGGAGGAGTACTCGGGCTGAGCGTCGTCGCTGTCAGTGGGCGGTGAAAGGGTGCCCGCATGACCCGTACACCGGACCCGGCCACTCCCCCTGACTCCTCCCTCCCCGCCGTAGACCTGTGGACAGGTATCGACGACCTGTGGACGTGGCTGGAGTCCAACCGCCCGCCCGACAGCTCGGACACCCTCCTGATGCGGGTGCTGAAGCTGTCGGAGGAGGTCGGCGAGGTGGCGCAGGCGGTGATCGGGGCGACGGGCCGCAACCCCCGCAAGGGCACCACCCACACCTGGGACGACGTGCAGGCCGAACTCTGCGACGTGGCGATCACGGCCCTGGTGGCCCTGCGCACCCTGACCCCGCAACCCGGCGAGGTCTTCTCCCACCACCTGTCCCGGGTACGGCAACGGTCCCTGGGCGACCGGCTGCCGTAGCGGCTGCGCCTCTCCCGCGCAGGGCCGGTCGTCACTTGGCGAGGTCGCTCAACAGCAGGTCCAGGGCGGCCTCTTCGTGCAGGGCGACGCCCACCGTGCCCATGGTCGGGGCGAGTTCGGGGTCCCAGGCCGCCTCGACGGGTGTGCCGGCGAGCGGCAGCGGCGGCGTGCCCCGCAACTCGGCTCGGGTCGCGAGGTATTCGTAGTCCTCGGTGGTCATGCGCCAGGGTTCCGCCTCGTACCGCCCGATGATCCGGTTGGCGAGGGCGATGCCCGGCCAGTCGAAGTCACCGTGGTAGGCGAAGGCGCAGCCGGCTTCCGCCAGCGTGTCCAGGAGGGTGAGGACGACCGTCGCCGCACTGCCCGAGGTACAGATCAGGGGCGTGGTGCGGGAGGCGTCCGCCGCGGCCTCCAGGACGCGCGGGTTCTCGCAGATGCGGACGCGGGTTCCGGGCGCGAACGCCAGGTGCAGGGAACGCAGTTCGCGCAGCGTCAGGTGGGTCTCCAGCCGGTGCTCGGCGCGCCGGCGGAGGGCCTCCTCCTGCCAGGTGGTGCCCGTCGGCCGGAGGCCGAGGGTGAGCACGGTGCTGGAGACCTCGTCGGGGGTGACGGACGCCTGGCGCCACAGGGCCCGGCGGCCCGGTGCGTCACCGGGTGGGTCCACGCCACGGGCGAACGCGATGCCGCGCTGCACCAGCCGGGCCAGCAGGGTGCCGTCGTCCAGGCCGTGGGCCGAACCGGTCGTACGGGTGGCCAGCTCGCCTCGGCCCCAGGTGGCGGGGGTCGGGTCCGCCGTCGCGCCGGGGAAGAGGACGGCGAGGGTCGCGATGGCCTGGCAGACGGTGGTGAGCGCGGTGCCGTCGGCGTGCTGCCGGGCCAGGGTGCCGCCCCGCCGTATCTCCTCCAGCCAGTGCCGGGCCCACTCCTGGTCCGCCAGGGGGGTCGCCGCGAGCGCCGCTTCCGCCTGCGACCACAGGCGGTTCCGTTCGGCCTGCGCCGCGTCCCGGACCGCCCGGCGGTCGGTCAGCGGCGGGCCGAGTTCCGTCAGCGTCGCGGCCAGGCCCAGGCCGGCCGCGCTGGTGCGCAGGCGGGTGTCGAGGTCCGGCAGGCGGATCGTGGCGGTGCCACCGGTGACCGGGCGGGCCAGGAGCAGGGAGAGGGCTTCGCGCTCCTCCGCGTCCAGGCCCTGGAGGCGGAGCGAGCCGACGGGCAGGAGTCCGCCCCGTTCCAGGCGGGCACGGGCGGCCGCCCACAGACGCCTCAGACCGGGCCGGGCGAGGAAGGCGCGGGCCTCGGCGGACAGCGCGGGCGAGTTCGCGCCGCGTTGCGGGGCTTGGACCGGCGGCCGGTCCGCATCCGGGTTCGCATCGCGGTCCGTCTCGCGTTCCGCATCCCGGTCCGTCTGCGGATGCGCCGCCCGGGTGTCCGTCATACCGACACCAGCCGTCTCTGCCGTCCGTTCCATGTGTAGTGGAGGGTCGCCACGCCCCGCACATGGGGGTCGCGCAGGCACTCGTAGATGTGCAGGGACGGCACGTCGGGCCAGTTGCCGATCAGGCGTTCGCTGGTGAGGACGAAGTCGAGGTCCAGGTCGACCAGGATGCGGCCCAGGCGGGCGTGGGTGGGCTCGTCGACCTTGGCGAAGGCGTCGTCCAGCAGGATCAGCCGGGGCGCGTGCGGGGCGGTCTCGGCGAGGCTCGTGAAGTGGGCGGCCGCGGCGGCGAAGAGCACCAGGTAGGACAGCACCCGCTGTTCGCCCTGGCTGAGGCCGGTGCGGCCGGAGAGCTTGCGGCGGCTGCCGGGCGCGGCGTCGTTGACCACCCAGGGGGTGAACGCGAACCAGTCCCGGTAGTCGAGGGCGGTCCGCAGATGGGCCGCGTAGCTCGCCCCCGGATCGGCGCGGCGGGCGTCCTCGATACGGCGCTGGAGGACGTCCCGGAGCTGGTCGGACTGGTCCTGGGTGCGCAGGCCGGACGGGCTGCGCAGCAGGTCGACGGCCGCCTTGACGTCGGCCTGCACGCCGTCCGCGAGCTTCCAGTCGAGGGTGACGCCGAGTCCGTGCGAGGTCCGGACCGTGGACAGCGTGTCGTTCAGCGCGCCCACCAGGGCGCCCGCGGACAGGACCTGGGTGGAGAGGTGGTCGCCGAGTTCACCGGTGAGGAAGCGCTGGAAGACCTCCCGCTCGCGCTCCGTCAGCCGGGCGCGGGCCTCCCCCGCCTGGGCGGCGATGCGTTCGCCGACCACGGCGATGTCGTGCGGGCCGTGGTCGTCGACGAGACGGCAGGTCTTGATGCCGTCGTGTTCCTCCAGAGTGGCGTCGTAGCCTCCGGAGAGCTGGTCGCGCAGGTCGGTGTGCCGGTTGAGCAGCGCGGTGTCGGAGATGTCCCGCCGCTGGGCGTCCAGCCGTCCGCGTACGTCGTCGACGAGGCGGCGCAGGGTCTTGGCGCGGTCGGGGGCGGCGGCTCGGGATTCGGCGCCGCTCTCGCCGAAGGGCTCCTCGGGGGAACGCTCCTCGCCGGGAGGCTCCTCGCCGCCGCTTCCCGCGTGCGCCGCGTCGGCCCGGTCCTCGGCCTGCGACGTACCGAGGCCCGCGCCTCGGGCCACCCCCGGCAGGGACAGCGCCGTGGACAGCCGCCGGCCGCTCGCGACCGCCTCGGCCTCCCGTACGGCCAGCGCCTCCCGTCTGACCTTCTCGTCCTCCTCCGCGCGTACGCGCTCGTCGTGCTCGGCGCTGAGATCCCTTTCCGCGCCGGGGAGTTGACGTCCCACGGCGTCCAGTCGCCGTTTCGCCTCGTCCTCGCGGGCGAGGATCTCCTGTTCCGGCGCGTCCAGGGCCGCTTCGAGACCCCGGACGGTGCGGCGGGCGGCGTCGAGGCGGGCGAACGGCTCGGCGTAGTCGGACTCCGCCTCGCCGGTGGAGGTGAGGGCGCGCCCGTAGTCCTCGCGGCTGCGGCGATGGGCGTCCGTGGAGGCGGCGACCACGCCGAGCCGTCTGCGCAGTCGCCCGGCGCCGGTGCCGAGGCGGTCCAGACACAGCCGTACGGAGTCGAGTGCGGCGGGGGCGACGGGGAGGTCGTGGGCGCTCGCGGTGGCTTCGGCCTCGCGTCGGGCGGCGACGGCCCGCGCCCGCGCGCCCTCCGCCTCACGGGCGGCGGCGGCCGCCTTGGCGGCGAGCGCCTGCACCGTGTGCTCGGCCTCGGTGAGCCGGGCCCACGCATCGGTCAGGGGACGGCCCGAGGGCGGGCGCCGCAGGACGTCGGCCACCTGGGCACGGTGCTCGGCGATGACCCGCACATCGTGTTCCAGTCGCGCCATCTGCGCCTGTATGTCAGCGAGTTGACGGTCGAGTTCGGCGAGCGCGAGGCGACGGGTCTCGGCCCGTACTTCCGCCCCGACGTACTCGGCGGCCTGCTTGGTGTGCCGCCCTCGGGCGACGCCCAGCCGCCAGAAGCCGTCCGTACCGATGGCGGACTCGGCCAGGGCGCCCGTGGCACCCTCCGTGATCAGGGCCACCGTGTGGAGCACCTGTTCGACCTGCTCGGGGAGCACGCCGCTGCCCGGGGCCGGGACGGGCCGCAGCACCTCGGCAAGGGTGGGTCCGGCGGACCGCGTACCGGGGGTGAGGAGGGTGTCCCGGGTGGCGGGGTCGACGACGGTGCCGTCGGCGCACATCCAGGCGTCGAGCAGACCGCTCGCTTCGAGTGCGGCCTCCAGGTCCGCGCGGACCCGGGGTTCCAGGCCGTCGGCGAAGTCCACGAGCCGGTACAGGGGTGCCCCGGTGCCGGGGGTGCGGGGTGCCGAGCGGTGCGGTGGGGGTGTGGGTTCGGGGTCGGTGCGGGCCTCCTGGTCGGCGCGCTCCTGGCGCAGACGGTCCTGGCGGGCGGCCAGTTCCCGGATGTCCACGGTCCGCGCGATGCCCTGCTCGTCCAGCTTGTCCAGCCAGGGCTCGACGACCGCCCGGGCGGTGTCGGGCACCTCGTCGGGGACCTGCGCGGACAGCGGCCCCTCGGCCGGGTCGTGCGCGGTCTGCGCCCGTACCGCGTCGAGGGACAGGCCGGTGAGGCGCTGGAGTTGCCCGGTCCAGGCCCCCACGGCGTCCGCGTACGCCTCGCCCGCCTGTGCCGCCTCGTTCCGTCCGCCGCGCACCCGTTCACGGGCGTCGTCCGCCTGCTCCTCCAGCCGTTCCCGCGTGGAGTCGGCCTCGTGGGACTCGCGTTGGGCGCGCTGTGCGGCGTCGATGAGCGCGGCCAGTTCGGTCACCGCACGGGCGCGGTTTCTGATCACGGGCCCGGCGGCGTCCAGTTGGGCCTCCCAGGCGTGCAGGCCCGCCGCGCAGGACTCCGTGTCGACGGCCAGCACCTCACCGTGCCGCACCATGTGGAAGTCACCGTCGGGGGAGGTCAGTTCGGACGTGGCGGCACCGGCGAGAGGGACGCCCGAGACCGCGACGCACTCCCCCAGGTGTACGGGATCGAGCCCGGAGCGCTCCGCGTCGCGCACCAACTCACCATGTGTCGTGGCGAGTTCGACCAGTTCGGCGCCGAGCCGGTCGGCCTCCTCGGTGAGGCGCCGTCCCGCCTCCTCCTGGGCGCTGTGGGCCTGCCGCAGGGCCTTGAAGGCGGCAGCGGCGGCGCTGTGCAGGGCGGTCACGGTGGCCCGCTTCTCCGCCAGTTCCTGGAGGCTGCGGTAGGCCGCGCTGGCGTGCAGCGCGGCGAGGTCCGTCTCCGCGGCCTCCTCCTCGGCCTCCAAAGCGTCCAGGCGGGCGGCGAGTTCGCCCTCCCGCGTACGGAGCCGCTCCGCCTTCTTCGCCGCCTCACCCGCCAGCCGCCGGTGTTCCGCGAGCCGCTCCAGTTCCGCGTGCACCTCGTCGGCGCGGCGGCGCAGCGCCCCGTGCAGATAGCCCCGGTATCCGGTCAGGAAGGTCCGCAGCGCCTCGTCGGTCCGCTCCAGCCGGCGCAGGTCGGTCCGTACGGAGTCCAGGTCGTCGAGGTTGCGGGCGACCTTCTCCACCACGTCGTCGTCGAGCGCGGGCAGGGTCTCGGCGAGGACGGAGACCAGTCCGCCGGAGTCGATGCGGTCGCCGATCGTGGGGCGCCGCAGCCGGTGCAGCAGATGGAGCAGGTTGCGGTAGCGGGCCGGGTCGGTGAGGCCGAACAGGTGGCGGGCGACCCGGGCCCGGTGCTCCACCGCTCGGTCGGTGACGTTCTCCGGGCCGACGAGCGCCTTGAGCTGGTCCAGGGGCAGCGGCTGCCCGGCGGGGGCGAGGTGCAGGTCGACGCCGACCCGGAGCGGGGTGACGAAGAAGAACGGCTTGGCCGTCCTGGTCGACTGGGAGGCGCGGACGGCCGCGCCGAGGGTGAGGTGGTGGGCGTTGCCGTCGTCGTCGGTGCGGGCGAACTCCACCCACAGGTAGCCCAGTCGGTTGGTCTGCTCGAATCCGTCGAGCATCAGCCAGAGCAGGGTGGTGCGCCCGGTGCCCGTCGCGTCCAGCGCGCGGGCGTCCCCGTCGAGGAGGTACGGCAGCAGCATCTCCAGCGCCTTGGACTTGCCGGCGCCGTTCTTGCCGCGCAGCAGCAGACGGCCGTCACCGAAGGCGAACTCCTGCTGGTCGTACTGCCAGACGTTGCGGATACCGGCGCGGTGCAGACGGTAACGGTGCGGGGAGTGGGGGTGGTTCACCGGTGCGGCTCCTCAGGTCCCGGGGAGACATCGTCTGCTTGCCGTGGTGCGGGGCGGGGCGATACGGCCACGGTGGTGGCGAACCGGGCGGCGGCGGCGAGCAGCACCCAGCCGGTCGCGCCCGCCTGTCCGCGGGCGCCGGAGACGTCGGTGACGGACCGGTCGTCCAGTGCCGCCCCCTCGTACCCCTCGGGCAGGCCGTGGCCGTCGGCGCGCACCGGGCCGGCGGGGGCCATCAGCCGCATGCGGACCAGCAGGCCGAGGACGGCGGCGAGCAGCCCGTCCCGGTCGTCGAGGAGACCTCGCTGCCAGTTGGCGCGGCGGCCGTACTCCTCGACGAGTCCGTCGAGGAGCTCGGTCAGCAGCCCGTCCGGGACGGGAACCCCGATGACGAGCCTGCCGCCGACCGCCGGATGGCCGGGCCCCTCGGGGCGCAGCCTCTCGACGAGGCGCCCCACCAGCAGCAGGGCCGCCTGGGCGACGGTGCCGGTGCCGGGCAGGTGCAGGTCGGTGAGGTCGCCGTCCGGATCGACGAGGGCGATGCCCTCGGCACGGATCTCGGCCTCCAGGCCCAGCAGTTCGGAGAATGCCTGCGACTCGCGCCGCTGCCGGGTCCGCAGCCACTCCCGCTCGGCGTCGGTGAGATCGTCCAGATGGACCACGGGGGTCTCCACGAGGCGTCTGCGCACGTACGTACGCGGGCCGCCGAAACCGGGATCGGCGGCCCGGCGTACGAGGTCGCCGCCGTCGCGGCTCTGCGCGAGCGGTCCGGCGACGACCGCGCGGGCGATCTCGCGGTCCACGGTCAGCAGTGCCTCGCCGCCCCGCTCCTCGGCGACGGCCGAGACATGGCCCTCGGTCTCCTTCAGCACGCCCCAGTCGACGAGTTGGCGCAGCGCGGCGGCGAGCGTGCGCCGTTCCGCCTGCCGTCCGGTGTCGCCGATCTCGATGCCCGCGTCGACGGCGGCGGCCCGCAGGTCCGCGACGAGCTGGGAGAGCAGCAGCTGCTCGGGGGCGGTGACGAGGACCGACAGCGCCAGAGCGAGACAGCTGTACGTCCGCGGCGTGAACGGTGTGCCGGTGGACGGCCGTTCCAGACGGTGCCCGGAGCCGGGACCGAGACCGGCCTTGAACAGGCGGGCGTAGGAGGCCTCGACGAGGAGCCGGTAGCCGAACACCTGCTGGAACCGCTGGGCGAGCCAGTCGGCGTGGCGTCGGATCAGCGGAAAGGTGTCGCTGTGCGGGCCGTCGCAGGTGACGAGCGGGTGGGCGAGCAGCAGGCGTGCGGCGGCGCGGCGTTCGGCGGCGAGGGCGACGTCGTGGGTGGAGGGCAGGGCCATCAGGCGGTCGCCTCCTCGGGGGCGCCGGGAACGCCGTGGCTGTGACCATGGCTGTGACCGTGACCGTGACTGCCGGGTGCCGTGATGCTCCCGGCGATGCTCTCGACGGCGAGGGTGAGGTCGTCGGCGGTCAGGTCGCCGTCGACGGAACGCAGGAGGGTGTGCCGGCCGGGGGTCCGCCAGGCCGTGAGCCTGATGCCGAGATCGGCGTCGCCGGCCCGGGCCCCGTCCAGTTGGAGATCACCGGTCTCGGTTCCGCCGTGCAGGCGGGCGTTGCCGAGGGCGGCGGTCAGGAGTTCCAGCAGCAGGCGCATGGCGGCGGACCCCAGCCGTACCTGGTCGAACCGGCCTGAGGCGCTGCGCAGTTCGGCGGCCGCGGCCTCCCGGGCGGCGGCCTCCTCGCGGGCCCGCTCCATCAGGCGGTGCTTCTGTTCGCCGTGGTCCTCCACGGCCGCCGCCCGCCCGCGCGGGGCCCGGCTGCCCCGCTCGCGCAGGGCCACCGGCACGTCCACGACGGGCCCGGTCCACCAGCTGACATAGGCCGGCACGGACAGATCGGGGTCCGGCGCCACGCCCAGATGCCGTGCCCCGTACAGGCCGAAGGCGGCGACGGCGATGTCGTGGGCCTCCTCGGGCTCGGCGGCGTCGAACCAGGCGGCGAGCCGGAGGAGGTCCTTGCGGCGGGACATCTCCCCCGAGGCGGAGCGCAGCATGCGCTTGGCGTTGGCGAGCAGGGACTGCAGGGCCCGCAGGGTGGCGTCCCGAAGCTGGTCCACCTGGCTGCCGTGGCCGTAGCCGTACCCCCGCCCGTCCCCGTCGGCGAACCAGTCGCGCAGCCCTTCCCAGTCGGCGATCTCCCGCCCGCGGCTGCGCTGCACGCGGGTCTCGGGCAGGGCGCCGGAGAGCGCGCCGAGGCCCGAGGCGTGGGCGTCGACACGGCTGAGCAGCGCGGGCAGGTGCGGCCAGAGCGTGCGCAGGTGGTCGGCGATGCGCGGGGCGCGGAAGGACACGTCCTCGGTGATGGCCTCCACGTAGTCGAGGAGCAGCTCCTTGAACCCCTGGTACTCGGCGCCGTCGAGGTCGTACCGGGCGAGCACCTGTCCGAGGTAGGCGTAGAAGTCCCTTACGGATTCGGCGAATTCGGCGAACTGTGCGAAGAGGGTGCTGATCCTTTCCAGCGCCTGCTGCGGATCCGCGCCGCCCGGGGCGGCGGCCAGGGCGGCGATCTCCTTGAGCCCGCGGTCGACGAGGGCGAGCAGCTCGCTGCTGACCTCCCGCGCGGCGTCCGCCCCCTCCAGCACCTCGTCGGCGTCCCGCTGCACCCGCTCGCCCAGCTTGGACAGCTGGTAGCGGGACCGGGAGCGCTGGTACTCGGCGATGCTGGTGGCGGTCACGGTGTGCGTACTGCGCAGCAGGTTGCCCCAGCGCACGAGCTGTTCGAGCCGGGCGGTGAGGGTCTCCGCCCCGAGCGCGGCCGCCGGATGCCCGCGCTGCTCCAGCCTGGCGAGCAGGTCGGGCACGGCGAGGTCGGCGAGCAGGGTGCCGCAGAAGACCCGCATCACCGCGACGTACTCCAGGCGCTCGGGAGCACTGAGATAGGCGTACGCGCTGAGCCGCTGCCAGTCCGGCCCGCCGCCCTCCGCACCACGCGGCGCCGCCTGCGCTTCTTCGTACCGTTCGTCCCCCACCATGCCTTCGAGCGTACGGACCGGCACTGACAGTCCGGGCGGGGTTCGGGGAATCCGGCGCGGGTGGGGGCGGTACGGCCGCCCGCGCCGGTCCGGCGGTCAGGGGTGGGAGACCGCGATCGGCGCGATCAGAACTCGCCCTCGGGGAAGTCCTCCGAGAATTCCTCCGGGAACTCCTCGTCGGGCAGCGGGCTCATCTCGAACTCGGCGTCATCCATCACCGGCCCGCCGAGGAAGCCCGACATGAGTTCGTCCATGTCGAGCGTCTTCGCGCCGGCGGGAGCGGTGGGCTTGGTGCCGTCGACCATCCGCAGGGTCAGGCCGAGCTTCTTGACCTTGGCGTTCTCGGCCAGCTTGGCAAGGTCGAGGTCCACCTGGGCCAGTTCGCCGTTCTTGAGCGTGAAGTCGGCCGTCACCTTGGCGTTCGGGGCGTCCTTGAAGTCCTTCTCCGTCGGGATCGGCGCGCCCATCGGCAGGTCCTTGAGCAGGGGCTCGATCTCGCCGAACAGCTCGGTGAGCAGCGTGCGGAAGGGCGCCGTGGCGGTGACGTGCTCGGTGCCGTCCCCGCTGTCGGCGGTCTTGAACTCCACCTCACGGGAGACGACCTTGCGCAGGGCCTTCATCAGCTTCTTCTGCGCCTTGGCGTCGAGGGACGGCTCAGGAGCCGGCGCGGCCCCCTGCTCCTCCTCGGCCGCCTCTTCCATCTCCTTGACGTTGAACTTCACCCACTTGCCCTCGATGACGTCCTTGAACGCCCCGGCCTCCGGGGGCAGTTCGTCGGCGTCCGGCAGGGGGGCGCCCATCGCCTCGCCCATGACGTCCATGTCGGCGCGGATGTAGGCGTAGTCGCCGATCAGCCGGTACTCGACAAGGTCGCCGTCGGGGGTGCTGACCTTCATGGCCATGCCGACGAGGTCCTTCTCGCCGGACTTCTCCAGCGGCTTCTTGGACTGCACCGTCATGGTGATCTTCGCGCCGCTGAACATCTCGGCGACCTCGTCGGGCATCTCGTCCCCGGGCGCGGGGTCGGACGCGTCGTCCAGCGCCTTCAGCGACGCGACGTCGGTGTCCAGGTCGAGCTCGAAGGAGAGCGTGTTCTTCTCACCGAGCTTCTCGAAGGCCCGGTCGAGCTTCTGGCCGGCGGACAACTGCTCCACCGTCCCGCAGGCGGCGCCTCCCGCGAGAACGGCACCGACGACGGCCGTGGCGGTCAGGGTCTTGCGTACAGCGTTGATGATGGTCTCCTCGTAGCTCCGATCACGACGTGATCGATAAGGAGACCCACAAGCCACTCACAAGGTTGCCCTGGGGTTCCCACGAACCGGCACCCACCGCTTCGGCGAGCCCTCGCCCGGACCCTCGGACGCCCAGCCGCTACGGCGCGGAGGCGAAGGCGACGTCGGTGAGGTCTCGTTCCAGAGTGACCCCCTGGAAACCGTAGGTGCGGATCGAGGGGACCTTCAGGAGCAGGCAGAAACGGTCGGTGGAGGCGACCGTGTCCGCTATCCGGCGGTAGGAGTGACGGAGGAAGTACGCGGCCGCGTGGTTGGTAACCGCGCTCTGCCCGCAGATGAGGAGGACGGGACGGGAGCCGCCCGGAGCGGTGAACTTGGCGAGCAGAGCGTATGCCGTGTTCTCACGATCCCACCGGTAGCGCTCGCCGTCCGCCTCGATGGCGAGGGGGTGGTCCTGGTGCGTATAGGGGTGGAACATGACGCCCGGCAGGCTGTGGGCGAGATGGCCCGCGCTCCGCACGTTCGAACCGAGTGGACCGCCGAGGCAGAACTCCGGCTTGTCCCCGTTGCCGCCGCGGAAGTCGTCACTGCGGACGATCTCGACCTCGCAGTGCAGGCTGTGGCTGAGGACGGCCGCCTCGATCATCGCCTGTACGTCGTGGTGATGGGTCGTGCCCGGAGCGCCGTACTTGTTGTTCATCACAATCAGGCAGGTGTCGCCGGGGCGGGCCCCGACCACGCGCATCCGCATCCGCAGATCCCGGCTGTGTCTGCCGCGCTGCCACAGCCACACCGCCAGGCCGCTGAGGCAACTGGCCAGCAGTCCCAACACGAGATCACCGATCGCCCCCGCCAGCATGCCGCTCCCCCAAAGACCCCGCTGTGACTGCCTCGTCCTTACCCAAGCACGTCGTCAGCCACCCCTGCGTCCACCGGAGCCGCTGCGGCCGGACGGCACCACTGCCAGGACGGTACCCCTCACGACGGCGCCATGGTGGCGACCGTATCGCGGTCGCGCATTCGGCCGAGCAGGGAGGCGGCAGCGGCGTGCCAGGTGTGTGCCCCGGCCAGTTGCTCACGCAGCCGCGCCGCCCGGCCGAACGCCTCCTCACGGTCGTCGAGAACCCGTTCCACAGCGCGGCTCCAACGCTCCACGTCCTGCTCGTCGTCCCGGGTCTCCACGACGTGGTGCGCCGCCTCCCGCTCCCCCAGTGTCTCGCGCAGCAGCAGGGCGAGTCCGCTGGCACCGCTGACTAGGACCGGGGTGCCGGCGGTAATCGCCTCCGCGGCCGACAGACCAAACCCCTCACTGCGGGAGGGAAGCAGCACCAGACTGGCGGCCAGCAGGTCGCCGGTCAGGACCCGGCTCTCCATGCGGTACGGCTTGATGCTCACGTTCAGGCTGCCGTTGGCCGCCTGTTCCTCGATGCGCCGGCGCAGTGCGGTGGCAGACTGACCGGCCGCCAAGCCCCGGATGACGAAGTCGAGTTTGCCGTCGTGCCCCGTCCGCCCCGCGAACCGACCGAGTGCCTGCGCGGCCAGGTCGAGGCCCTTGAGCCGGACGTCCTCGGCACGGCCGAAGACCAGGACCTCCGGATCGCCCGCGGGCACGGTCCGCCGCTCCGGTGCGGTGACACCAAAGCTCGTCTCCGCGTACGAGTCGAAGCCGGGGTTGAGACGGTGCAGAGTGGTGCTGAACGGCTCCGATCCCGGAAAGTACCGGGCGAACTTGCTGTGCAGATAAGGGCCTACGACCGCGACGTGGTCAGCCGATTCGGCCAAGGCCAGTTCCACTTCGGTCCGTTCGTCCGCCCGCTGCACGGGGTCGTCCTCCCGGTCCTCCTTCAGGTGTTCCAGGGCGTACGGCAGCATGTGGATGATGTGCACCAACTGGGCTTCTGGGTAATGCTGTTCGCGGAGCAGCTGGGCGGCAGGGCCGGAGATCCGACCGTGCCCGAGGATCACGTCGGGCACCACGGTCAGCTCGTTCGGCCTGCGCAACAGGGACAACTCACCCGTCCACACCGGCGGTTCCTGTGCCTCGACGAGGTTCACCTTGTGCCGTCCCGCGTCTCTCTCCTCCTCCCGGTCGAACTTGGGCACCAGGCAGTGCACCTCCGCTCCGGCGGCGGCGAGGGCCTGGCACAGGCGGCGGTTGAAGGTGCTCAGGCCCCCGCGTCGTGGCGCCCACTCGGTGGCGACCGCCAGGATGCGCGGCGGGCGGGGAGGCTCCGGGGTCCCGGGCCGGGGTTCCACGGCGGACGGGGGTTCGGGATTCCGGCGTCGAATCGGGCCCGGCAGCCAGTCGGGATGTGCCGGGATCACCAGGAGATGGCCGGGGTCGGGCGGCATCAGATCCAGGAGCCGCTCCGGAGCGGTCGCACGGTCGAACACGATCAGCCTGCGCGGCACGTCGTCGAGCAGGGAGAAGAGTTCCTCGATCGACTCGTCCGAGGCGGAAACGGAGGCGGAGGCGGAAGCGTCGTCCGCGACCCGACCGAGCACGACGGCCAGTTCGGCGTACGAGGCCCTGACCCGCTCGGCGTCGCCGGCGTCCACCCACCACACGAGGTCGTACTGGCTGCGGAAGCGGGCCACGTACTCGCGGGCGATGTCGTCCGGGCCGACGCCGTCCGGGCCGCGTCCGGGCGGCAGACACGCGAACGACCCGGTGTTCAGCTGCAGTCTGAGCTGTTCCAGCAGCGACTCCCGGTCCGGTGCGCCGGACGATTCGACCGGCACGTTCGAGACATCCGGTCGTGACGCGGCGCCGGGCAGCCGAGGGGCTGTCGCGGTGGCCGTGTGGTGAGTCGAGGGCGGCCGGTGGTGCGGGGGCGTGCGCCCGTTGCCGGTGATCGGACCGTGGCCCTCGGCAATCAGGGCGGCGAGACGGAGTTTCGCGTCCCTGACGGCGGAGACCAGCCGGTCGGCGGCCTCGGCCTCCGGCTGTCCTGAGATCTTCAGCCGATTGAGCGCGAGCAGCTCGGGCGGCAGCGTGACCGCGGACAGCGGCTCGACCTCCACCGGCAGCAGCCGGCCGGGCGTTGCCGGCTGCGCGAGCACACTGCTCCACTCCGCCCTCGCCCACGGCGAGGCGAGGTAGTCGGGTGAGAGCAGCAGGATCAGTACCTCACTGCGGTACGCGTAGCCGAGCCGCTCGTCGAGGCGCTCGCCCATGCGCCAGTCCCACAGGTCCAGTACGACCCGATGCCCGTACTCCTCAAGCGTCCAGGCGGCCCACTCGGCCCACGCCCGGTCCGGCCCGGCGTAACTGATGAACACCTGCCCCTCAGCGGGGTCCCGGGCCGTGCCAACCGTCATCTTCGCTGCTCCTCACCGAGTTCACGAGCCCAGTCACCGAGCGCCGGATCGACGTCCGTGACGAGCGTACGGCCTCCCCCTCTCAGGAGGGTCACCCGCCCTTGCTGGGCAAGATCGGCGAGGAAACGGTCGGCGACCAGAACGTGGGTGCCTGCGACGTCCGCCAGTTCGACCGCGTCCCGCCCCTGAGAGCGGGCGTCCGGCGAGACTCGGCGACGCGCCAGGGCCAGGACCAGTCGGCGCTCTGCGCCCTCAAGGTCGGGCACACCGCGGGGTGCCGCCAACCGGTAACCGGCCGGGGTGAGTTCGCACCATGCCACCCGCTCGCCCACCCGCCCGGACCGTACCAGCCCGTTCCTCTCCAGGCCGGCCAGTGTGCGGACCGTCGCCGCAAGGTCCGGCTCTGCCTCCCGCAGGGCGGCGCCGACCTCGGCCCAGGGCAGCGGGCCGAGCGTACCCTCGCGCAGCGCGACGGTCAGAACACACTGAAGGAACCCGGCCTCGGCGTCCGCGGGCCCCGGGAAGGCGGGCCGGCGCGACAGGTGCCGTGCGGATGGGGCGGCGGAGCCGGGTACGGACACACACGGCGGGGGTTGCCGGGCGGCGGACCGCGGGGTGACGACAGGGCGCTGGTCGACGCCGTACAGCAGGTCGGCGATCCCTCGGGCGGCGACGGCGGCGCCCTCGGGGTTGCGGGGGCAGGTGAGCGCCCTGAGGTGGCGCAGCGCGGGAGGAGGCGGCACTCCATCGAGCAGCACGGGGATCAGCGTGCGCCGGTCTTGTATACGCCGGTGTGTCGTAGCCTCCAACTGCTCGCGCAGCCATGGCTTTTCGTGCCACGACGAGGAGAGGACCAGGGCGAAGCAGTCCGCCTGGTCCATGCCGTCGGTGAACACCGGGCCGATCAGGCTGTCGCCGATCCGGATCTCCCAGAACTCCACCCATGCCCTGACTCCCAGTTCGGCCAGCTCAAGAGCGAGGGGTTCCACGAAGGCGTCCCGGTCGTCCGCGACATGGCCGACGAAGACCTGCGGCGCCGGCTCCGAGTCCGGCTCCGTGGTCACAGGGGTGCCTCTCTCAGCGTCTTCTCCAGTTCCTTCACCACGCCGTCCAGATGGGCCCGTTCGCTCTCGGCCAGGTCCGTGGTCGCCGGGTCGGGGCGCTGGGCCCGGATACCCGTGCGGACCTTCTCCAGCGCCTTCAGCCAGGGTTTCTCCAACTGTGCGGCAATGCGCTCGGTCGCCTTGCCGGCTGCCTCGCGCCGCTCGGCACGGCGCTTCTCGGCCGCTTCCGCCCGTTTGCCGCGGATGAGGGCACGGATCTCCGACAGGGCGATGACCAGGGCCTGTTCCCCCAGCAGGCTCGCGCCATCACCGCCGGACTCCGCTCCACCGCCTTCGCCCGCCGCGCCATCACCGGAAGCGGTGGGATCCCCGGCGGTGGGATCCCCGGCGGAATCGCCGCCCACCGTCCGCGATTCCACCGCGCCGGAGTCGGACAGCCGGTCGGTGACGTCCCACTCACCGGGCACCCCGGACGCGTCGGGCGCGGGAAAGGCCGTGTAGCTGTATGCGTAGGGATCGGGCACGGCGGAGACCTGCCCGGCGGTCACCGGGTCCGCCCCCTGACCGGCCCCGGTGTCCGTCCTTCCGTTCTGCTGTCCCACGACCTCACCGACCTGCTCGTGGCGGCGCCTGCGCAGTTCGTGTGTGACGACGTGGGAGACGGGCCCGAGGCCCAGGACCACGGCGGCCGTGACGTCCGCCGAGCCGTCGGACCTGGCGGGAGCCGAACCGTCCGCGGAGGCGAGGACCGCGCGGATGTCACTGAGGTAGGCCCGAAACGCCCGCATGCCCGGAGCGCTTCGTACGGTCACCGTCTCCGCCCGCCCCTGGAGAGCGAGCTTGTTGACCTCGCCCGCCCAGCGCGCCTGCCAGCCCTCCACCGCGGCGGCGAGACGCTTGCGGGCGGTGTCCTCGGCCGACTCGGCGGAGGCGGACGAGTCGGCGGCGCGCAGCAACTCCTCCCTTACCGCGGCCCGCAGTTCGACCCGGCCCGTCTCGCGCACGGCGTCGAGCCGGTTCTCCAACAGGGCGAAGCGGGTGTCCACCCGGCGGGCGCCGTCCCGGGTGGCCTCGGCCTCCCCCAGCGAGATCCGTGCCGCGTCCAGCGCCCGGACGGCGTGCCGGCTCCAGAACCGCACCCGGGCCGCGGCCCGCAGCTCCGCCCTGCGTGCGGGCAGAGTCCGCAGGGCCGCCCGCAGGGCATCGATGCCGTCGTGCTCCCCGTGGGAAATGAAGAGGCCGGGGCGCAGGTCCTCCGGCTTGATGCGGGCGTTGAGGGTGTAGTAGTCGGCGACCACTACGTGCAGGTCGGGTACGGGCCGTCGGCCCATGTGGACGGCGAGCTGATTCCTGAACCGCTCACGGATGAGGGCCACCTCCTCGACGTACTCCTCGTCGCCCACGTCCTTTCCCCACCGGTCGGCCTTGCAGACCACCGGCACCAGGGCGCCGACGGGATACGGCCGGGGACGGTCCGGGTCGTCGGCCTCGCCGGCCACCAACGGCAAGAGGTCCTCGGCCGCGTCGCCGAACAGCCCCCGGTGGAGGACAAGCAGGAGCGCGTCCGCCTCCAGCAGGGCGGTCCCGGCCCGTTCCGTGTGCAGCGCGTCACCCGCCTGTACGCCGGGGGTGTCGACATAGCGCAGTCCGGCGGAGCGCACCGCGCCGGCCTCGAAGGTCTCCTTGCCGCCGCTCACGGTCGCCCACGCGGGGACGCGGGTGCCGTCCTCGACGAGCAGGCGGCGCAGCAGGGTGGTCTTGCCCGCGTTCTGCGGGCCGTAGAGCACCACGGCCACGTCCGGATCAGCCTCCCGGGCGGCCCACGCCCCCTCCAGGACCGCGGCCGCCCTGTCGCCCAACGCCTTGCGGACGGCGGCCATGGCGCGGTCCGCCCAGTCGGCGGGGGTGCCCCCGGTGCTGTCGGCCGAGTTCATCGCCGTCCGCCTTTCCCTCGTCCGTCTCCGGTGTGCCGATGCCCCGTGCCGTCGTTCCCACCGCCCACGACGGAGTCACCCAGCCGCATGCGTGCTCCTTCGATGGCCCTGGTGTACCGATCGGCGCGTTCGTGGGTCGCCGCGAGTTTCTCAAGCAACTCCCCCTGTTTTGTCGTCAGTTCGACGGCGAGGGCCTCAAGTCGACCGCACACGTCCTCCACCGCGCCGCAGCCGCCGCGTATCCCCTTCGCCCATGCCTCGGCAGACGCGCGCATGGTCTTCAGGAGGTAGACGCGGGACGCCTCCCGCTTCTCCTCGCGGCCGGCCTCCGCGTTGAGGGCGCTGATCATGCTGACGGCGTTGGCGATCTTCAGGAACACGCCCACGTTGCTCACCCCCTCCAGGAGGTCGTCGAGCTGCCCGGCGTCGAGCGCCACGTCGAAGTGGGCGGCCAGCGCGACCAGATCGTCGGGCTTCAGCTCGGCGCCCGGAGTGACGATCGAGTTCGCGCCCGCCAGGATGTCGCCGGTCCAGACCCGCAGCGACTCCCGGGACAGGAACGAGAGATCGGCGCGGGTGGCGGTCTCCGGGAAGGCGGCGGCATAGGCCGGGGAGGCGGCCCTTCGCTCCATCGCGTCCGCCACCGAGGCCAGCCAGGCCTGCGCCTCCCGCTCGGAGTCCGAGCGGTGCCTCTTCCAGTCACCTGCGAACTCCTTGTCCTCGGCCCAGGATTCCAGGCGTCGGCCGCGGGCCTTGCGGACCGGCGCGTCCACGCCCGCCTCCAGCGTCTCGTGCACGAGCCGTGTGGTGAAGGCGACGGCCATGCGCTCGGCCCCATTGATCATCGAGGTGACCAGACCCCGTCCGGTCCGGGCGCCCGTCGCCGCCTCATCGGCGAGCCTGCCCGTCTGGGTGATCCTGCGATCGAGGTCCTCGGCGTGTTCGAGGGCCTGGGAGCGCAGTACACCCAGCCGGGCGGCCCCGCCGTGCAGCAGGGTGACGTCCACGGCGTTCGCTTCCAGGGCGAGGCGCAACCGCCGTACAGACGCGGTGAAGTCCTGGAAGCCGTCCCAGGCACGGAAGTCGTCGTAGTGACGGCGGTGCGCGGCGCGCAGACCGTACGGTGCGGCCGCCATCGACACCACGCGCTCACGGTGCGAGGGCGGACCGACCGGGGAGGGGGCCATCCGTTCCAGCGCGGAGGCAAGTTCCCGCTCCGCGTGGCCGATGTGGGCACGCAGATCATCCGCGTCCCCGGCAACAGCGAGCCGGTCGATCTTGTTGATCACCCACAGGGTCCGGCCCTGTTTGTCGAAGACTCCCGACTCCGGGACGCCGCGCAGCAGGTGCAGGAGGTCGCTTTGTTCTCCGACCAGCATGAGAGGGGAGAACAGGTGTATGACGGCGGCGGCGTCGGCGAGGGCCAGGCGGGCAGCCTCGGAATGGCCTTCTCGCCCGCTCTGGAATCCGGGCGTGTCGACGAGAATCAGGTCCTCCCAGTCGTACGACACAGCACGCCAGGTTTCGGGGCCGGCGGCGCTGGTCAGCGAATCCGGAACGGACCGGCCCGACTCCACCAGCAGGCGGTGGATGAACGCCGACTTGCCGGTGCTGAGATTCCCGGCGACCGCGATCCGGGGCCTCGGGTCGGCGGCCAGCGCGTCCAGTTCGGCCAGCAGGCCGGCCGCGTGGGGGTCACCGGCGAGGTGGCCGTGCAGCGTGCCGAGCCACTCCTTTCCGGTTCCCGGCGTTGGGCCCTGCGGGCCACGCCGGAACAGTTCGCGCATCCGGTCCAGGACGTTGGGGCTGAAGCGTGGGGTGCGCCGTTGGCGCCGCCTCCCGGTGGCGTCGTCCTCGGCGGAGAGGTTGCGCGGGTCGTCGCACCAGTCGGCACCGAGCCAGAGCCGGTCGGCCTCGGCGGGATGGGTGATGCCGACGGCGGCCTCGGCACGCCCCATGGCCTCCGTCAGAAGTTCGGCGGCGTCGCGCCCCGTCGGCAGCTCATCCACCGTGTCGGCCAGCCACACCGTGTCCCGGGCCGCGGCATCGGCGATACGTCGCAGGGCCACGGCCTGCTGGACGAGTGGCCCCGCCTTGAGCAGTGCGGCATGCCGCACGATGGCCGCACAGTGTGCCGCGACCCGGTCCCGTAGCGCCTCCACCTCCCGGTGCACGGCGTCGCGGACCTCTTCCCGGTGGTCCACCCGGGAGTCGTCCCGTCGCTGCTGTCCGCGCCGCAGGCCGAACCGGGCGGCGAGCCGGCCGGCTCCGGCGACGACAGCGAGTCCGGCTGCGGCGGCCCAGCCCACCGGGTTCGACAGAAACACCACAGCGGCGACGGAGAGTCCGGCCGACAGCAGGCCCGCTCCCGCGCTGGCATAGCCGGCACCTCGACCGAACGCGCGGTAACCGGCTCCGGCGTTGCCGCGCACGTCCTTGCCCAGGCCGCCCACCCCGGCGTCCACCTCGGCGAGGCCGGCCTTGAGGTCGTCGACGACCAGGTTGACACGGCCCTCCAGGTGGGAGGTGAAGGATCCAACCGCCTTCTCGATGACCGCCGTCAGTTCGGCCGGCTTGAAGACGGCCGCGTCGAACTCCTCCCCGGACAGCGCCTTCCGTTCCCGGAACGCCTTCTCCACCAGGTCCTCGGCACGGGCCTGCAGGGTGCCGCGCAGCTTGCCGAAGCCGGCGGCAAGCAGGTGGTCCAGGTGAGCGGGGGCCTCCGCGCGTGCCGGCACGGCGAACGGTCCGCCCCGCAGCCGCTGAAGCTCGCGCAGGGCGCCGACCATGGCTGCGTAGGCGTCCGTGTCCTCGTCGGCGGTGGACGCGGGAGGGTCCTCCGGGAACCCCAGGACGCCCAGCAGCTCTTCGAGAGCAGCCTCGATCGTCCGGGCACCTTCCAGGGCAGGCCCGGCCAGCGCCCTGTCGAGGTCACCGGCGAGCCCGTTGAGCGCGCCCGCCGTCTGCGTGAGCAGACCCCCGTACCGCAGCTGCGCCGCGTCGCTGCCGACGGCCTCGGTGAGGAGTGCCTCCAGGACAGGCAAATTGGACCACTCCAGCAGCGTCGCGCGGTCGGCCCGGCCCCGTATCTTCCGTACCGCGTTGCCGTCCTTGCCCCGATACGGCTCGGCGGCCCTGGCGGCGACCGCCCGCTGAGAGTTCAGCGCGACCACGGGTACGTGCAGCAGCCCACAGGTCACAAGCCATTCCCGGATGTGCGTGGCATGCTCCGCGACGGTCGTGGACAGGTGAACCCGGACCTCGCGCTCGGCCACCTCATCCGGAGCACGCCAAATCGGCACCTTGCAGTTCAACACCACCACCGCGGGTTTGCCGTACGCCAGGACCCACTGGGCGACCTTCGCGAACTCGCCCTCCAACTGACTGTCGTCGTCGAAGCACAGCAGCACGACGTCGGCCACCAGGACGGCCTTACGGGCCGCCTCCTCCAGATACCGGTTGTCGCCGTCACGCCCCCACCCGTTGGTGCCCGGTGTGTCGTACAACCGCAGCCCCGCCCACCGGACCTCCTCGACCTGCGTCGTGTGGTCGGGGCGGCCCGGGGAGATCCGCGCCCCGTCGCCTCCGGTGAGTGCCTCGACCAGCGAGCTCTTGCCGGCACCGGTACGGCCGAACAGAACGACGTTGAAGGTGTCCAGCGCCCGCAACCGGTCACCCGTCAGCTCCCTGACCAGTTCGACGGCCCGGCCGCGCAGCCGACGGTCCTCCGCGCACAGGGCACGTTGCTCCTTCGTCAGGGCCGTACCGTCGGAGACCGGCGTGGTCCGCCCCAGCCTCTGTTCCACCTCCCGCAACCGGGCCGCCAGTTCCCGTGCCAACGGAGCGCTCTCCGTCACCGCTCGCGCGGCGGCCGCCCTCAGTCTCGACTCGTCCATGTCCGTCCGGCCCCCGTCCGACCATCCGATACAAGCAGCCTTTTCGTGCCCAATTGCACTGAAAGGCAACCCTGTTGATGGTCAAGTGGTATTCGGGCCCACCGCGGGGACCTTGAGGCGTACAGGGGGTTTCCCCGCCTCCGCCCTCCGGGCACCACACCGCGAGGTGTCATCCGCCGTGCGGTCGCGGCGGGGACCACCACCCCGACCGGTAGGGGCCCAGCAGTTGACGGCCGACAACCGTGAAGGGCTTCTCGGGACCCAGGTCGCGTTCCCGCCGCGCGTACGCAGATCGCTGGCCTGATGTCCGGGCGGACCATCGAGACGGCGCAACGGCCGGCCGCACTCGGACGTACGACGACAGGTACGGCACGCGGCACACCGGCCACCGCCGCATGGGACCAAGACATGCCCGCGGCCCTGGCCGAACCCGGCGTGCGCCTCGAGGAAGAGAACGTCCTCGACGCGCTCTTGGCCGACCTCGTGCGCTGAGGGCGCAGCGCAGGCGGACGCGGACACCCACCGGGGCCGCTTCAAACAGCCCGCAGCACAACCGTCCTGGTCGAGGTGAAACGAATCCGACACCCTTGCCCTGAGCGACGTTTGCCGGTGTGCGCCGCTTCCTGCGGCGCACGATCGTGTGGGCGGGCGGCGACAACCGACAATCGCAAAGGCGGCCCCCCAAGCCCCGGGGGGCCCGCCCCCCCCGGAGCCCCCCCGCCCCCAGAACAG
>NZ_JBEPBM010000044.1:0-50005 GCF_040299205.1 Streptomyces sp. NPDC000983
CGGTCGATGTAGTCCTGGACGGAGGCGATGTGCAGGCGCAGTTGGTGGCGGGCGACGGCGCGGTCGCGGTAGTCGAGGACCTCGGGGAAGTTGTGCCCGGTGTCGACGTGCAGGAGCGTGAAGGGAACCGGGGCGGGCGCGAACGCCTTCAGGGCGAGGTGGAGCATGACGATGGAGTCCTTGCCGCCGGAGAAGAGGATCACCGGCCGTTCGAACTCGCCCGCCACCTCGCGGAAGATGTGCACCGCCTCGGACTCCAACGAATCCAGATGCGAGAGCGCGTACGGGGTGTTTGTGCCCTCCTCGACCGAGGAGACGGTCGTCGTCATGCCAGGCCCCTTTCGCTGAGCAGGGCGTACACGGCCGCCGCGGACTCCTGTACGGACTGGTTCTGCGACTCGATGCGCAGATCGGGCGTCTCGGGCTCCTCGTAGGGGTCGTCGACCCCCGTCAGCCCGGACAGCTCGCCCGCGGCCTGCTTGGCGTACAGGCCCTTGACGTCACGCTCGCTGCACACCTCGACCGGGGTGGCCACATGGATCTCCACGTACGCGGCCCCGCTCTCCTGGTGGCGCTTGCGCACCGCCTCACGGCTGTCCGCGTACGGCGCGATCACCGGCACCAGCGCCTTGACGCCGTTGCGGGCGAGCAGGTCGGCCAGGAAGCCGATGCGCTGGACGTTGGTGTGCCGGTCCTCGCGGCTGAAGCCGAGGCCCGCGGAGATGAACTCGCGGATCTCGTCGCCGTCGAGGACCTCGACACGGTGGCCCTCCTCGCGCAGCCGGCCGGCCAGCTCGTACGCGATGGTGGTCTTGCCGGCACTCGGCAGACCCGTGAGCCAGACGGTGGCTCCGGTCGTCACGTGGTTCTCCTGATTCTCCGGAAACGGGGTCGTGGTCACAGGTGCAGTCCGCACTCGGTCTTGGAGTTGCCCGCCCAGCGGCCGGCGCGCGCGTCCTCGCCCTCGAGGACACGGCGGGTGCAGGGGGCGCAGCCGACGGAGGCGTAACCGTCCATCAGCAGCGGGTTGGTGAGGACGCCGTGCTCGGTGACGTAGGCGTCCACGTCCTCCTGGGTCCACCGGGCGATGGGGGAGACCTTGACCTTCTGCCGCTTCTCGTCCCAGCCGACGACCGGGGTGTTCGCCCGGGTCGGGGACTCGTCGCGGCGCAGGCCCGTCGCCCACGCCTGGTACTCCGTCAGGCCGCGCTCCAGCGGCTCGACCTTGCGCAGTTTGCAGCACAGGTCCGGGTCGCGGTCGTGCAGCTTCGGGCCGTACTGGGCGTCCTGCTCGGCGACCGACTGACGCGGGGTGAGCGTGATGACGTTGACGTCCATCACCGCCTCCACCGCGTCACGGGTGCCGATGGTCTCGGGGAAGTGGTAGCCGGTGTCGAGGAACACCACGTCGACCCCGGGCAGCGCGCGGGAGGCGAGATGGGCGACGACCGCGTCCTCCATGGAGGAGGTGACACAGAACCGCGGGCCGAAGGTGTCCACCGCCCACTGGAGGATCTCCAGCGCGGAGGCGTCCTCCAGATCGCGGCCCGCCTGCTCGGCGAGCGCCTTCAAGTCCTCGGCGGTGCGCTCTTTCTGAGTGGTCGTCATATCTCGTCTCCCCCTGCTTCGGTCGGCCGAACGCCCCGGGCCAGCAGCCCGAGGAACTTCAGCTGGAAGGCCCGGTTGCACGCCGCGCATTCCCACGCGCCGTGGCCCTGCTCGCTGGGGCGCAGGTCCTCGTCACCGCAGTAGGGGCAGTAGAAGGGGGCGGCCCGCTCGCTCACGACAGGGCCTCCTCGGTGGCACGGGCGGCCCAGACGGCGAAGCGCTCGCCGTCCTCGCGCTCGGCCTGGAACCGCTTCAGGACCCGCTCGACGTAGTCGGGCAGTTCCTGCGACGTCACCTTCAGACCACGCACCTTGCGGCCGAAGCCGGCCTCCAGCCCGAGCGCGCCGCCCAGGTGCACCTGGAAGCCCTCGACCTGCTCGCCCTGGTCGTTGAGGACCAGCTGGCCCTTGAGACCGATGTCCGCGACCTGGATACGGGCGCAGGCGTTCGGGCAGCCGTTGATGTTGATGGTGATCGGTTCGTCGAACTCGGGGATGCGGCGCTCCAGTTCGTCGATGAGGGAGGCGCCGCGCGCCTTGGTCTCGACGATGGCGAGCTTGCAGTACTCGATGCCGGTGCAGGCCATCGTGCCGCGCCGGAAGGGGGACGGCTTGACGGTGAGGTCGAGCGCCTCCAGGCCCTCGACGAGCGAGTCGACCTGCTCCTGCTCGACGTCCAGCACCAGCATCTTCTGCTCGGCGGTGGTACGGACCCGGCCCGAGCCGTGCGCCTCGGCCAGCTCGGCGATCTTGGTCAGGGTGGCGCCGTCCACGCGGCCCACGCGCGGGGCGAAACCGACGTAGAAGCGGCCGTCGTTCTGCCGGTGCACGCCGACGTGGTCGCGCCAGCGCTCGACGGGCTGGGCCGGGGCCGGGCCGTCGGTCAGCTTGCGCCCCAGGTACTCGTCCTCCAGCACCTGGCGGAACTTCTCCGGGCCCCAGTCGGCGACCAGGAACTTCAGGCGGGCGCGGGTGCGCAGCCGGCGGTAGCCGTAGTCACGGAAGATCGAGATGACGCCCTCGTAGACGTCGGGGACCTCGTCCAGCGACACCCACGCGCCGAGCCGGACGCCGATCTTGGGGTTGGTGGACAGGCCGCCGCCGACCCACAGGTCGAAGCCGGGGCCGTGCTCGGGGTGGTTCACGCCGACGAACGCGATGTCGTTGATCTCGTGCGCCACGTCCAGCAGCGGGGAACCGGAGACCGCGGACTTGAACTTGCGGGGCAGGTTCGAGAAGTCCTTGTTGCCGACGATCCGGCGGTGGATCTCGTCGATCGCCGGGGTGCCGTCGATGATCTCGTCGGCTGCGATACCGGCTACCGGCGAGCCGAGGATCACTCGGGGCGTGTCCCCACAGGCCTCGGTGGTGGACAGGCCGACCGCCTCCAGGCGGTTCCAGATCTCGGGCACGTCCTCGATCCGGATCCAGTGGTACTGGACGTTCTGCCGGTCGGTGATGTCGGCGGTGCCGCGCGCGAACTCCTGCGAGATCTCACCGACGACCCGCAGCTGCTGTGTGGTCAGCCGGCCGCCGTCGATGCGGACGCGCAGCATGAAGTACTCGTCGTCCAGCTCCTCCGGCTCCAGGACGGCCGTCTTGCCGCCGTCGATGCCCTGGCGGCGCTGGGTGTACAGACCCCACCAGCGCATCCGGCCGCGCAGGTCGTTGGGGTCGATGGAGTCGAAACCGCGCTTGGAGTAGATCGTCTCAATGCGTGTCCGCACATTGAGACCGTCGTCGTCCTTCTTGAACTGTTCGTTGCCGTTCAGCGGGGTGAAGTGCCCCGCGGCCCACTGGCCCTCGCCGCGGTGACGGCTCGCCCTGCGGCGAGGAGTCGCGGCGGCGGGGTTCTGCGGGGTGGCGGCCATGGTTCTACGTCCTTCGGGACAGGCGGGTAAACGGCTCTGATCTGCGCACAGGGGGCACGGCAAACGTGCGCGTCCTTGCGCAGGAAAGCAGGCAAAGGGGGATGTGCCGGGCGGTGCTGGAGGGGCTCTCAGCGCGCCGGACAGATGGCGCTGGACATGCGGCCGAGGTCGACGTGCCGCCGACTCACCAAGGCAATTCCAGTTCCAGGCATGACGGAAGCGTGTCACGGCGTTCTGGACACAGTCCAGCTTCGTCCAAGATGCGGACACCCTTGTCCCATAGAGCGAGACAAGGGTGTCCTTGGTCACATGGCGGAGTTGTCTCGCCTTGTGCAGGTCAGGCGGGGTATGCCCCGGGCCAGGGGCCGGGGGCGGCCACCTCGGGCTGTTCCTCGACCTTGGTGTCGAACAGCTTGAAGCCGCGGCGCTGGTAGTTCGCCATGGCGTGCTCGCCGTCCAGGCTGCAGGTGTGCAGCCACACCCGCTCGGTCCGCGGCAGTCCGGGCCAGCGGTCGGCGAGGTCCCAGGCCCGGGCGACGCCCCGGGAGAGGAGGTGGCCGCCGATGCGGCGGCCCCGGAAGGCGGGGACCAGTCCGAAGTACTCGATCTCCACGACCCCGTCGTCCTGCGGGGACAGCTCCACATAGCCCGCCGGTGTGCCCCGGTCGTAGGCGACCCAGTTCTCCACCCCGGGGCGCTCCAGGTGCTCCCGCCACTGTGCGTGGCTCCAGCCCAGCCGGTCGATCCAGCGGATGTCGCCGCCGACGGCGGAGTAGAGGAAGCGGCTGAACTCGGGGGAAGGGACCTCGGAGCGGACGATCCGCACGTCCCCCTCGGGGGCGGCGGCCGGCAGCAGGTCGGAGGGGTCCGTCTGCTCCAGGGACCAGGTGGTCACGGGGATGTTGGGCATGAAGCCCAGGGAATCATCTATTCGAGCGCGTTGTCGATCGCGTCCAGCTCCAGCGCGAACAGGGCCCTTCCCGACTGGGACCAGACCTCGCCCCGCTCCTCCCAGTAGGACAGCGAGGGTGTCGCCGCGCTCCAGCAGGCGTGGGACTCCTCGGCCCCGCACCGGGTGGGCCGGGCCTCCTCGGTGCCCTGCCGCCAGAGCGTGCCGCGCTCCTCGGCCGGCTGGGTCACGTACCAGTGCGAGCCGTACGACAGGACCCCGCCGGACCCGTCGACCTCCGAGCGGTACGCCTGGGCCGGGAGTCCGGTGGCGAGGAGCCCGGCGCGGCCCGGCTCCTTGCTGAACGAATAGCGCCGCAGCAGGCCCTCGCCGCTCGCCACCAGACTGTCGGGCGAGGTCGTCCGGTCCAGCGACAGGCCCACGGGGTCCGGCCCGGCCGTCCGGTACACGCCGGTCACCGGCATGACGAACCGGGTGCCGTGCTCCGCGGCGGTCGTGGCGTCGGCGCGCCGGATCTGGTGCAGGTCGTAGACGTACACCCCGTCGCCGGCGCCGACCAGCAGCTTGTCCTGGTACCAGACCAGGCCGGAGACGGCCGGGCGCAGGGCGCGCTGGCCGGTGCCGCCGGCTCCCTCGGGTGCGGGGGCCGCCAGCAGGACCCAGGTGTAGCGGAGCCGGTCGAGGTCGTCGGCGTCGACGAAGGCGACCCGGGAGGCGCCGGGGGTGGACCAGGCGGAGAGGACCACACGGTGCTCGCCCCAGCGGCCGTCGTCGTCGGCGTCCCCGGAGGTGGTCACTCCGGCGGACCGCCAGCCGCGGGTGTCGGCGGCGTCCCAGCAGTACGCGTGGGTGGCGGCGGGCGCCACCGGCAGGGCGGCGCGCTCGCCGGTGGTGCAGTGGGCGGGGTCGCGCAGGGTGCGGTCGGCGTGGTCGAGCACCGTGCCGACGCCGACGGAGCGGCCGGGGGCGCGCTCGGGCGCCGGCTCCTCGCGCAGTCGGAGCGGGTCCAGTTCGGCGGCGGAGGTGAGGGGCTTCAGCGCCCCGGGGTCGTCCTCGACGGTGGCCTGCGAGACGCTGATCATGGTGGCGGCGGCGGTCAGCGCGAGAGCGGTCCCGGCCAGCACTCCGCGCAGCGCACGGCCCCTTCTGCGCCGGCGGTGTCTGCCGCGATGCTTCGTCATGCCGTCCTCCCGAGGGCGGGCCAACTGCGCCTGTTGATCTGTGCGTTGACCAAGGAGCAGGTGGGGTGGCCCGTAAGCGATGCTACGGCAGTGGGGCACGCTCGGGGACGAAGACCCCGCAAATATGCGGAAGACACCGCCATGAGGCATTCCCGAGGACGAACCGGCCGCCGAACCCGAGGCGCTCGCGAGGGCCAACGCGAGGCACTCCCGAGGCGCTTCGGAGGGCCGACCCGAGGCACTCCCGAGCCCGGCGCCCGCGGCCCCGACCGCCCCTCGCGGGCGGGCCCTTCAGGCCCCGGCGCCCGGATTCCGGCAGGCCGCCACCCCGGGTGCCGTGGAGTGCGGCAGCAGATCGCGGGGGTCCTCGGGGCGCAGCACCTCGATCTCCACGCCTTCGCAGAAACGATACGGCCGATGGTCGAGCAGGCCCCCCAGATAACGCCGTACCCGGGACATCTCGGCCCGCACCGTCACCGTCCGGCCGGGGTCGCCGAACACCTCCTCCGCCAGGGCCGACGCCCCGAGCCCGCCCCGGTGCCGGGCCAGCAGGCAGAGCAACTCGGCGTGCCGGGGGCTCAGTTCATGACTCCACGCGCCCGCGCCCCCGGCCACCGTCAGTGAACGGCGCCGGGGCTGCGACAGATCCAGCACGATCCGGGTCCGCCCGCCCGGCACCGGCTCGTCCACGGGCCGCAGCAGCCAGCCGCCCGCCAGCGGCTCCACCGCGCACGGCCCGAGCGGCGGCAGCCACCGGCGGCCCGCCCCCAGCGCCTTGGGCAGCGTGATCCGGCCGGCGTACGGCATCCCCGTCACCGCCGCGCACCAGCCGTCCCGGTCCACCGCCAGCGCCCGCCCCGCCAGCCGGGCCAGCACCGGCGCCGCCACCGCGCGCAGCCGCTCCAGCGAGGCCAGATGCGCCTCCCGCAGCCGCGCCTCGGCGAGCTTGGCCACCGCGTCCACCCAGGCCAGGGTCGCCGGGTGCATGGTCTCCAGCGGTCCGCTGACGTCCACCACGCCGAGCAGCCGGCCGTCCCGCGGATCGGTGATGGGGGCGCCGGCGCAGGTCCAGCTGGCGTGCGTGCGCACGAAGTGCTCGGAGGCGAAGACCTGGACGGGCCGGCGCACCACGGCCGGGGTGCCCACGCCGTTGGTGCCGACCACGTCCTCCCGCCAGTCCGCCCCGGGTTCGAACCCGAGCACGTCGGCCTTGCGCAGCACCGCCGGGCTGCCCTCGCGCCACAGCACCCGGGCCTCCTCGTCGGCGACGACCATGATGTGGTGCGCGGTGTCGGCGACCGACAGCAGCCCCTCCCGCAGTACCGGCAGCACCTGCCGCAGCGGGCTGGCCTCCCGGCGCCGCTCCACCTCCTCGCGCGAGAGCAGCCCGGCCCGGAAGTCGTGGTCGGGGTCGACCCCGCCGCGCAGCATCCGCCCCCAGGACTGCTCGATCACCGGGCGCGGGGCGAGGGGCCCCCGCTGCCCGGTGAGCGCGGCCTGGCGCACCTCGCTCAGCACCCGTGCCGCGCGTGCCGTGTCGACGGCGGCCAGTTGCGTCACGTCCATCGGTGACAGCGCCACTGCTCCTCCCCTCGGTCGCGGTCCTTCCTGACTGTTCGTCTCATGGTGACGCCCCGCCCCCGCGGAGGGGCACAGTCCGCACACAGCGGCCAATAAGTTGCAACCTCTTGCAACCCTGGTGGTGGCGCTTGGCCTGATTGAAACTTGAGCAACGCCGTCCCGAGCGGCGTTCGCGGCCTCGAACGGGCCAGCGCGGGGGTGGTGCCGTGTCGGCGCAGCACCACCCCCGCCAACGCGTCCGCCCAGGTCACACCGTCATCCCAGCGGCCGGGCACGGTCCACCAGGGCCTTCAGCGGCAGGCCGGTCGGCAGCGCCCCGAAGACCGCGCCCCCGTCCCCGCCCAGCCGCGAGGCACAGAACGCGTCAGCCACCTCCGGCGGCGCGAAACGGACCAGCAGCGACCCCTGGAGCACCAGCGCGAGCCGCTCCGTCAGCCGCCGGGCCCGGCCCTCGACGCCCTCCAGATCGGCGAGTTCGGTCAGCAGCCCCCTGATCGCGCGGTCCAGCCGGTGGTCCGCGCCCCGCGCCAGGCCGATCTCGCGCAGACACGCGTCCAGCGCGGCCGGCTCCCGGCGCAGCGCCCGCACCACGTCCAGCGCCTGCACGTTGCCCGCCCCCTCCCACACCGAGTTCAGCGGCGACTCCCGCACCAGCCGGGGCATCCCCGACTCCTCGACGTAGCCGTTGCCGCCCAGGCACTCGGCGGCCTCCACCGCCACCGGCGTACACCGCTTGGTCACCCAGTACTTGGCGGCGGGCACCGCGATGCGCAGCAGGGCCCGCTCCTGCTCGCTCCCGTCGTCGTACGCGGCCGCGAGCCGCAGGCCCAGCGCGGTCGCCGCCTCGGACTCCAGGGCGAGGTCGGCCAGCACGTTGCGCATCAGCGGCTGCTCGGCCAGCCGGGCGCCGAAGGCCCGCCGGTGCTCGCAGTGGTGGACCGCCTGGGCGACCGCCTGCCGCATCAGCCCCGCCGACCCCAGCACACAGTCCAGCCGGGTCGCCGCCACCATCTCGATGACGGTCCGCACCCCGCGCCCCTCCTCGCCGACCCGGCGCGCCCAGGTCCCGGCGAACTCGACCTCCGCGGAGGCGTTGGACCGGTTGCCGAGCTTGTCCTTGAGCCGCTGGAGCAGGAACGGGTTGCGGGTGCCGTCGTCCAGGACCCGCGGGACGAGGAAGCAGGTCAGACCGCCCGGGGCCTGCGCCAGCACCAGGAAGCCGTCCGACATCGGCGCCGAGCAGAACCACTTGTGCCCGGTCAGCTCGTAGGACTCCCCGTCGGGCAGCGGGCGCGCGGCGGTGGTGTTGGCCCGCACGTCGCTGCCGCCCTGCTTCTCCGTCATGGCCATCCCGAACAGGGCACCCGCCTTGAGCCGGGCGGGCCGCAGCTCCCGCTCGTAGAGCGTGGACGTCAGCCGGGGCTCCCACTCGGCGGCCAGGTCCGGCTCGGCGCGCAGCGCGGGCACGGCCGCGTGCGTCATCGACAGCGGGCAGCAGGTGCCGGCCTCCACCTGCGTCCACACCACGAACGCCGCCGCCCGCCGCACATGCCCGCCCGGACGGTTCCACGCCGAGGTCAGCCCCGCCGCGACCCCCTTGCCGAGCAGCCGGTGCCAGGACGGATGGAAGGCGACCTCGTCGACCCGGTTGCCGTAGCGGTCGTGGGTGCGCAGGCCGGGCGGGTTCTCGTTGGCCAGCGCCCCCCACTCCTGGAGCTGCGCCGAGCCGGCCGACCGCCCCAGCGCCGACAGCTCCCGGCGCGCCTCGTCGAGCGGACCCGGGCCGAGATGCCGTTCGACCGCCGAGGTGAGCGCCCGGTCGGCGCTGTACACGTCGTAGCCGACCAGGGGCGGGGGCTGATTCGTCACGGTGTGGGTGGTGCCGTCCATGCGTGCGAACCTACCGCTCCGTGCCGGCCCGGTGACCGCACCGACGCTCCCGCCCCCGGGGCGGGACGGAAGCGGGCCGTACGGCGGATAACGTTAGGTCGTGCAGCCAGCAAGTGAATCCTCCGAGCGGCCCTCCGGCCGTCTCCACCGGGCGCGTGCCCTCTACCGGAACGTCTCCAAGCGCAGGACCGCCTGGCTGCTGCTGAAGGACACCGTCAACTCGTGCATCGAGTACCGGATCCTGGGGCTCGCGGCGGAGGCGGCCTTCTTCACGCTGCTCTCCGTCCCCCCGCTGCTGCTGAGCATGATCGGACTGCTCGGCTACGTCGACGACTGGACCGGCACCGAGACCATCACCAGCCTGGAGGCCAACCTCCTGGAGGCGTCCCGCACGGTCCTGTCGGACAAGGGCGTGCGGGACATCGCCCAGCCGATCCTCGACGACGTCATGAAGGGCGGCCGCCCCGACGTCATCTCCATCGGCTTCCTGTTCGCCCTGTGGTCGGGCTCCCGCGCGGTGAACGTCTTCATAGACACGATCACCGTCATGTACGGCCTGGACGGGGTCCGCGGGATCGTCAAGACGCGGCTGGTCGCCTTCGTGCTCTTCCTGGTCGCCCTGGTGATCGGCTCGATCGCGCTGCCGCTGATGGTGGCCGGCCCGGACGCGGTGCTGAACGTCCTGCCCTGGTCGGAGACGCTGGTCCAGGTCCTGTACTGGCCCGTGGTCATCGTGCTGTCCATCGCCTTCCTCACCACGCTCTACCACGTCTCGGTCCCCGTGCGCTCCCCGTGGATCGAGGACGTGCCCGGCGCCCTGGTGGCCCTCGGCATGTGGGTCCTCGGCAGCTTCCTGCTGCGGATCTACCTCACCAACACCGTCGAGGGCGCCACCATCTACGGCTCCCTCGCCGCCGCCGTCGCCGTCCTGCTGTGGATCGGCGTCTCCGCGTTCGCCGTGCTCGTCGGGGCCGCCGTCAACGCCGCCATCGACCGGGTCTGGCCGGCCGCCGCCACGGCCGCGGCCCGCGCCGCCAACGAACGGCTGCGCGAGGCCCAGGTCGCCGAGTACGTGGCCCGCGCCACCGCCCACCGCGAGGCCGCCCAGGACCCCGACGACCCGGACGACCCCGACATGCCCTCGGAGTTCCCCGAACGCTGGTCCCGCTTCCTGCCGCCCGAGGACCTCTCCTCCCGGCTGCGCACCCATGTGAAGAGCACGCACCCGCCGCGCAAGCCGGACGGCGACTGACCGCCCGGCCGCCGCGCCTCACCCCTTCCAGGCCCCCTCCGCCGCGGCCTCCCGGGCGAAGTCGGCGAAGTCCCGGGGCGCACGGCCCAGCACCTGCCGCACCCCGTCCGTGAGCCGGGCGTTACGGCCGTCCAGCAGGGTCTCGAAGACCTCCACCAGGAACTCCGCCTCCTCCGGCGGGATCCCGAACCCGGTCAGCCGCTCCCCGTACGCCCGCGCCGGCACCGGCGTGTACGTCAGCGCGGTCCCGGTGGCCGCCGCCACCTCCTCGACCGCCCGGCGGAAGGACAGCAGCCGCGGCCCGGTCAGCTCCACCGTCCGCCCCGCGTACCGGTCCCCGGCGGTCAGCACCGCGGCCACCACGTCCGCGATGTCCCGTACGTCGACGAACGGCTCCTGAACCTCGCCCGCCGGGAAGACCAGCCCGCCGCTCTCGCACAGCTCACCGGCGAGCGGACCCTCGCTGAGGTTCTGGGCGAACCACGCCGCCCGCACCACCGTCCACCGCGCGCCGGACGTCCGCAGCGCCTCCTCGGCCGGCAGCGCCTGGTCCTCCCCGCGCGCCGACAGCAGCACCAGCCGCCCTACGCCCAGACCGACCGCCTCCCGGGCCAGCGCGCCCACGCCCTCGGCGGCGGCCGGCGAGCCGATGTCGGTGGGGTACATCAGATAGGCGGCGTCGGCCCCGCGCAGGGTCGCCGCCCAGGTCGTCGGGTCCTCCCAGTCGAACCCCGTGGACCGGGTCGCCTCCCGCACCCCGAGACCGGCCGCCCGCACCGCCCGCGCCACCCGGCTGCCGGTCCGCCCCGAGGCCCCGGTCACCACCACGGTCGTGGCCGTCGTGTTCTCTGCTTCCGCTGTCGTGTTCGTCATGTCCCCAGTCAACGGCCGCGGGTCGCTCCGGCCCATCGCCGAGCGGCTCAATCCCATACGCGCGCGTCTACGCTGAACGCGCACGTCTACGCTGGCGCCATGGACGCAATCGCCGGGCTGCTGGAGGGACCCCGCGCCCGCGGCGCCTTCATGATCCGCGCCTGTTTCGACCCGCCCTGGGCGGTACGCATCGAGGACCGGGCCCCGCTCACCGTGATGCTCATGGTCCGCGGCGAGTCGTGGATCGTGCCGGACACGGGCGAGAAGGTGCGCATCGGCCCCGGGGACCTCGCCATCGCGCGCGGACCCGACCCGTACACCTGCGCCGACGACCCCGGCACCCCGCCGCAGGCGCTGATCCTGCCCGGCGGGGAGTGCCGCTACCCCGACGGCCGCTCCCTCAACGGCGTCATGGATCTCGGCGTGCGCACCTGGGGCGACCGGCTCGACGGCTCCGCGGTGATGCTGATCGGCACCTACCTGTGGCAGGGCGAGGTCGGCGGACGGCTGCTGGACGCGCTGCCGCCGCTGCTGACGCTCACCCGGGACGTGTGGGACTGCCCGCTCACCCCGTATCTGGCCGAGGAGATCGTCCGCGACGAACCGGGCCAGGAAGTGGTCCTGGACCGGCTGCTGGACCTGCTGGTCATCGCGGCGCTGCGGGCCTGGTTCTCCCGGCCCGAGGCGGCCGCCCCCGCCTGGTACCGGGCGCTCGCCGACCCGGTGGTGGGGCGGGTGCTGCGGCTGGTGCAGGACGATCCGGCCCACGCCTGGACCGTGTCGGCGCTGGCGGCCGAGGCGGGCGTGTCCCGGGCGGCGCTCGCCCGCCGGTTCACCGAGCTGGTCGGGGAGCCGCCGATGACCTACCTCACCGGCTGGCGGCTCGCGCTCGCGGCGGACGCCCTGCGCGACTGCGACGACACCCTCGACGCCATCGCCCGCCGGGTCGGCTACGGCAGCGCCTTCGCCCTGTCCAGCGCCTTCAAACGGGTGTACGGGGTGAGCCCGCAGGAACACCGGGTGAGGGGGGCCCAGGGTCCTTCTGCTCCCTCGGAAGGGCCCTAGCCGTGTACGGGGAACGGCCGTCCCGGCTGCCCGGCGCCGTGGTGTGGACGACCACGTCCTCCGGCGACGGGCGGGTCCTGCCCGACGGCTGCATGGATCTGCTCTGGCACGAGGACCGGCTGATCGTCGCCGGGCCCGACACCCGGGCGCACTCCACCGAGGGCGAGGCCGGCCGCTGGTTCGGGGTGCGCTTCGGCCCGGGCGGCGCGCCCGCCTTCCTGGGCGTGCCCGCGCACGAACTGCGCGACCGGCGCGTCGACCTCGCCGAACTGTGGCCCGCCGCCGAGGCGCGCCGGCTGCGGGACCGGATCGCGGGCGCCGCCGACCTCTCCACCGCGCTGGAGTCCGCCGTGCTGGAACGCGCCCCCGAGCCGGACCCGGCGCTGCGGCGCCTGGTCGCCGCCCTCGCCGCGGGACGGCCCGTCGCCGCCACCGCCGACGAACTCGGCCTCGGCGCACGCCGGTTGCACCGGCACTCGCTCGCCGCCTTCGGGTACGGACCCAAGACCCTGGCCCGCATCCTGCGCTTTTGCCGCGCCCTGGAACTGGCCCGCGCGGGGGTGCCCTTCGCCGAGGCGGCGGCCCGGGCCGGCTTCGCCGACCAGGCCCATCTGGCCCGGGACGTGAAGGAGTTGGCCGGGGTGCCGCTGGGGGTTCTGCTGGGCGGAACCTAGGGGCGGTGCCCAAGGGCCGCGCCCCAGGGCCGCGCGCTCAGGCCGCCGGGGGCAGCGGGGCGAACAGGTCGACGCCGTGGCCGTCCGGGTCCTGCACGACCGCGTACCGCTGGCCCCAGAACGCGTCCCACGGCTTCAGCTCACCGTGGTGGCCGGCGCCCACCAGCTCCTCGTACACCCGGTCCACCTCGGCCGGGTCGTCGCAGCGCAGTGCCAGCGAGTGCCGGCCGCCGGCGGGCGGCCGCCAGTCCGGGTGCAGGGACTTGACCAGCTCCTCGGTGTCCAGCATCAGCCGGGTCCCGCCGGGCAGTGGGGCCTCGGCGTGCGGCTCCCGCTCGCTCCCCTCCGGGAAGTCGAACCCGAGGCTGCGGTAGAAGGCGACGGCGGCGGCCATGTCGGAGACCACCAGGCCGATGGCGTCGAATCGTGGAGTCATGCGGTCACCGTAGACACCGGGGGAGCCGACGGTCTTGAAGGAAACGGACACCGGATGAGAACGCGTGTGCGGCAGGATGGCCGAATGAAGTGTCAACGGGGTCTTCCGTCCTTGCTCTTGTTCACATCGGTGCTGCTCACGGCCTGCGGCAGCGAGAAGGCCGGCGGCGACCCGGCCGCGGCCCCGGCCGAGATCGCCGCGCGGGCCTCCGCCCTCGGTGTCGCGCCGGAGCACGTCTACGTCACCGACGTACCCGGCTTCACCCTCGCCCGGCAGTCGGTGGGCGTGCTCGGCGGCGACGGCTTCTCGGCCGTGTACGTCGCCGAGGACGGCGGGGCGCAGCTCCAGCTCTCCGTGGACCGCGGCACGGTCACCGCCGCGGACTGCGCCGAGGGGGCGACGGCGCCCTGCGAGCGGGAGGGCGAGATCTGGTACCGCGGCCAGGAGTACGCCGTACCGAAGAAGGGCCATGTGGTGCGGGTCGGCGGTGCGGGCATCCCCCGGGACGTGCTGCGGGAGGCCGCCCTCGCCGTGCACCGGCCGTCCGAGGGCGAACTGGACGCCCTGCTCCCGGAGTCGGCGAGCACGGGCGGGGCAGGTGTGGAACGCGGCGACCTCCCACCGGTCGGCGACGGCGCCCCCGACAACGACCAGAACGCCACCGGCTGAGGCTCCGTCATGTGTGGATCGGTGCGGCCAACAGCGCCTAGGGTCAACGGACATGAGTCCCCGGCTTCTCGTCTACACGCGCACCGCCGACTACCGTCACGACTCCATCCCGGCCGGCGTCGACCGTCTGCGCACCCTGGGCGGCTTCACCGTCGACCACAGCGAGGACCCGGCCGCGGTGGCCGCACCGCTGGAGGCGTACGCCGCCGTCGTCTTCCTCTCCACCAGCGGTGACGTGCTCACCCCCGCCGGGCGGGAGCGGCTCGCGCGGTACGTGGAGGCGGGCGGCGGATTCGTCGGGGTGCACGCTGCGGCCTGCACGGAGTACGCCTGGCCGTACTACGGGCGGCTGCTGGGCGCCCGCTTCACCCGCCACCCCCGGCTCCAGCCCGGCCGTGCCCCGGTCGAGGACCGGGACCACCCGGCCACCCGCCATCTGCCGCCCGTCTGGGAACTCACCGACGAGTGGTACGACTTCGACGTCAGCCCCCGCCCGGACGCGAGGGTGCTGGTCAGCGCCGACGAGTCCTCCTACGAGGGCGGCGGCATGGGCGCCGACCACCCCCTCGCCTGGTGCCGCGAACAGGGCGCGGGCCGCGTCTTCTACACCGCCCTCGGCCACGCGGCCGAGCTCTACGCCGACCCGGACTTCCGGGCCCATCTGCGGGGCGGCATCACCTGGGCGGCGCGGCGCACGGCCGGGAGCTGAGCGACCGGCACGGCGGCGCCGTGCTCGCCCGCTCCACCAGCCGGGTGGACAGCTCGGTGCGGGTGCTCTCCGGGCGGTCGCCGTCCATCGTCCGCACCAGCAGCCGCAGCGCGGTCGCCGCGATCTCGGAGAGCGGCTGACGGACCGTGGTGAGTGCCGGGGTGATCCAGCGGGACTCCGGCAGATCGTCGAAGCCGACCACGCTGACGTCCTCCGGCACGGCGAGACCGCGCTCGGCCAGGGCGTCGTACACCCCGTGGACCAGCCGGTCCGAGCAGACGAAGACCGCCGTCGGGGGCTCAGCCAGGTCCAGCAGCTCCCGCGTGCGGCGCCGGGCCAGGTTCTCGTCGGCGCCCGCGTGACGGATGTACTCCGGCCGGTGCCGCACCCCCGCCGAGGCGAGCGCCGACCGGTAGCCGGCCACCCTCGCCGAGCACGCCGTCGTGCGCTGGTGGCCGCCGACCACGGCGATCCGCTCGTGCCCCAGGGCCAGCAGATGCTCGGTCGCCGTCACCCCGCCCTGCCAGTTCGCCCCGCCCACCGACACCACGCCCGGCGGCGGTTCGAGGACCGGGTCGATCATCACGAACGGGATGCGGTGCTGCTCCAGCCGCCCGAACTGGACGGCCGTCAGATCGGGCAGGTGGAACAGCGCGCCCGAGGAGCCGCGGGCGGTGAGCTTGTCCAGCCAGTCGCGCTCGGACCGGCCGCCCACGGAGCGCGGCAGCCCGGCCGAGACGACCACCTCGAGGCCGGCGTCATGGGCCGCCGCCTCCACCCCGTGCAGGACCGCGCCGGAGGAGGAGGTGTCCAGCGAGTGCACCACCAGGTCGACCAGGCCGGGGGTGCGGACCGCGTCGAAGCGGGGTCTGCGGACGTAGCCGAGCCGGTCCAGGGCCTCCGTGACCCGGCGCCGGGTCTCGGGGGCGACGTCCTCGCGCCCGTTGACGACCTTGGAGGCGGTGGGCACGGACACCCCTGCCTCCCGGGCGACGACCGCCAGGGTCGGCCCGGCCGCCACGCTCGTACTCCCCGTACGGACCATGGGGAACCGCCTCTCCGGATAGTAAGCGCTTCCTACCCTAGGTTCGCGGCCGGACGGCGGGAAGAGGCCGGTGGCCCCAGGGGCTCCGGGCGGGCAGGGGCTTTCGACATGCCGAACACCGGCCTCGGGAGGGCTTGGGCGTGGTACCGGCGGGTGTCACCCGAGTGGGTCAGCGCCGACGCTCTCCGCCGGAATACATCCGGGCGATGTGGTGCTCTGATGTGAACGGTGCCGGAGCGTTGGCGAAGGGCTGGTGGGTACATGCCGGCGGACTCGACGAACCCCGTGGTCGACACCCCCCACGGGGCTGTGCGTGGCAGATACGAGGGGGGCGTCGCGGTCTTCCGGGGCATCCCCTACGCGGCACCCCCCTTCGGCCCCCGCCGCTTCCGGCCGCCCGAGCCGCCGGAGCCCTGGGACGGCGTCCGCGACGCCGGGGCGTTCGGGCCGACGGCGCCGAAACCGCCGTACTCCGAGGCCTTCGCCCAGTACCTGTCCGACCCCGTGGTGGCGGGCGACGACTGTCTCAACCTCAACGTGTGGACGCCCGACCCGGACCCGGGCGCCCGGCTGCCCGTCATGGTGTGGCTGCACGGCGGCGCGCTGACCCGCGGGTCCTCCGCGGTGCCCGTGTACGACGGGCGGCACTTCGCCCGGGACGGGATCGTGCTGGTCTCGGTCAACTACCGGCTCGGCGTCGAGGGGTACGGGCTGTTCCCGGACGCCCCCGCCAACCCCGGGCTGCGGGACCAGCTCGCCGCCCTGGAGTGGGTGCACGCCTCGATCGCGGCCTTCGGCGGCGACCCCGGCCGGATCACCCTCTTCGGACAGTCCGCCGGGGCCATCAGCGCGGGGGCCCTGCTGGCCGCCCCGCAGGCCCAGGGCCTGGTGCGGCGGGCGATCCTGCAGAGCGGCCCGCCCGAGGCCGCCGAGCGGGACAAGGTGCGGCGGATGGTGCGCCGGATGGCCGCCCGGCTGAAGGTCCCGGCCACGGCCGCCGCCTTCGCCGAGGTCGACCGGGAGCTGCTGCTGCGCACCCAGGCCGACGTCGGGCGGCTCAGCAGCCCGGTGCTCGGCGGGCCCGCCTTCGGTGTCGTCGTCGACGGCGACCTCGTGCCGCGCGATCCCCTGGAGGCGCTGACCGAGGGCGGGGCGGCGGCCGGGGTCGAGGTGATGGCCGGCTGGACCAGCGAGGAGTACCGGCTGTGGCTGGTGCCGGGCGGGCTCCTGGAGCGGGTCGACCGGCTCGGCGCGGTCGCGCTGGCCGGGGCCATGGCCCGCTGCCGCTGCGGGCACGAGGTGCCGCGCGGCTACCGCACGCTGCATCCCGAGGCTGGTACCGCCGAGACGGTCGGGCAGATGGTCACCGACCACCTGCTGCGGATTCCGCTCCACCGGCTGGCGGACGCGCGGCCGGACACCTCCTGGGTCTACGAGTTCGCCTGGCCCTCCAACCGGCCCGGTCTCGGCGCCTGCCACTCCCTTGAGCTGGGGTTCGTGTTCGGCACCGGGGAGACGCCGGCGTCGGTGCGGCTGGCGGGGGAGGGGGCTCCGGGCGAGCTGTCCGAGGCGATGCACGGGGCGTGGGTTCGGTTCGCCTCCGTCGGTGAGCCGGGCTGGCGGCACTGGGGGGCGGATCATCCGGTGCGGGTGTTCGGGGCGGGGGCGCCGCACACGGTCCTCGGTCCGCGGGACCGGGAGCTGGCCCTGTGGGCCGCGGCCCCCGTCCCCGAGGCGCCGGCCCTCTCCTCGGTGCCGGTGCCCGCCGACGGCGGGATACGCACGACGGAACTCCGCTCGGTCGTACGACGCCTACGCCTGCCGGGCGCGGTCCGCCGCCACTGACGCGCCCTGCGCCTGCGGGCGCGGCGCCACTTGGTCCGGCCGCGCAGTTCCCCGCGCCCCTTGGGGTGCTTTCCCGTCCCGGGGTTGGGGTGGGCCGCGGGTTGGTGCTGGTGTCGCGCAGTTCCCCGCGCCCCTTCAGGACGCTCCCTCACACCGGAGTTGAGACCGAACCGTCCACTCGTGCTGACGTCGCGCAGTTCCCCGCGCCCCTATGGGGCGCGTCCCTGGGCGGGGTTGTGACTGAGCTGTCGGTTGGTGCTGGTGTTGCGCAGTTCCCCGCGCCCCTTGAGGGCGTCGCCGAGAGCGCAGGAGGCGGACCCCCGCCCACGGGAATCCGCGCTACACCAGTACCAACCGACAGCCCATCCCCAACCTGCCCTTGGGGGAAGCACCCCATAGGGGCGCGGGGAACTGCGCGATCAGCCCGCGCGGCGCCGCAGACGACCCGCCGGAGCAAGCCGGCTACCCCCGTAGCGCCCCCGCGATGCCCTGGATCGCCGACGGCCCCACGCGGCAGCAACCGCCGAGGAGGCGGGCGCCCGCCTCGTGCCAGCCCCGCACCTGCGCCGGGCCGAAGGTCGAGCGCCCCCGCCAGGCGCGGGCCGCCGCGTCCCAGACCTCCCCGCTGTTCGGGTAGACAACCACCGGCTTGCCGGTAACCCGCACCGCCGTAGAGACGGCCGCACCCACATCCCCCGGCGCACAGCAGTTCACGCCCACCGCGATGACCTCGTCCGCCTCGGCGGCCACCGCGAACGCCTCCTCCAGCGACTGCCCGGCACGGGTCCGCCCGCCGGCCACCGAGTACGACAGCCAGGCCGGCACCCCCAGCCCCCGCACCGCCCGCACCAGGGCCCGCGCCTCGTCCGCGTCCGGCACCGTCTCCAGCGCCAGGACGTCGGGCCCGGCACCGGCCAGCACCTCGAGACGGGGCCGGTGGAAGCGCTCCAGCTCGGAGACGGAGAGGCCGTAGCGGCCGCGGTACTCGGAGCCGTCGGCGAGCATCGCGCCGTACGGCCCGACGGACGCCGCCACCCACAGCGGGCGCCCCGTACCGGCCCGGCGCGCCGCCTCGCGGGCCAGCTCCACGCTGAGCGCGAGCAGCCCGGCGGCCCGCTCCCGGCCGATCCCGCGCCCCGCGAACCCCTCGAAGGTGGCCTGGTAGCTCGCGGTGATCGCGACGTCCGCGCCGGCCTCGAAGTAGGCGAGGTGCGCCTCGGTGATCGCCTCGGGCCGCTCGGCGAGCAGCCGCGCCGACCACAGCTCGTCACCGAGATCGTGCCCGGCGGACTCCAGCTGGTTGGACATCCCGCCGTCCAGGACGAGCGGACCCCCGGCGAGGGCCTCGGCGAACGCGGTGGCGCTGGTCATGCCTCGACGCTAGTCGAACCGTGGCCGAGTGGAGCGCCCGGACCCGTCCGAGGAATGGGCGGGGTGACCGGAATGTGGGACCAGGTCCCGACCGTGCACGCCGACACCGTTGACCGTTCCATGACACACCTCTACCTTTTCGGCGTCCGTAATCACAGATGTCGTCCGTGATGTCGAACATCCGGAGCGTGTCCCCACGTCACCACCCCCCCGAGAGGCAGTCCGCATGAGCCGCGCACACGATCTGCCGCACATCCCGAGCCGCCCACCGACACCGACGGGCCGCGCCCTGCCCGCGGCCGCCCGCGCCGCGAGACGCGCGTACGCGATCCTGCTCGCCCTCTGCCTGACGCTGGCCGGCGCCCTGGCCACCGCGGGGCCGGCCCACGCGGCGGCCCAGACCGTCGCCAACGGCACACAGTTCAAGGACACTTCGGGCAACCCCGTGCACGCCCACGGCGGCGGGGTCATCAAGGTCGGCGCCTACTACTACTGGTTCGGCGAGCACCGCAACGCCGACAACACCTTCCGCTACGTCGACGCCTACCGTTCCACCGACCTGAAGACCTGGGAGTTCCGCAACCACGTCCTCACCGAGGCGAGCGACCCCGAGCTGGCCACCGCCAACATCGAGCGTCCCAAGGTGATGTACAACGCGGCGACCGGCACGTTCGTGATGTGGATGCACAAGGAGAACGGCGTCGACTACAGCGAGGCCCGGGCCGCGGTCGCCGTCTCCGACACCGTCGACGGCGACTACACCTGGCAGGGCAGCTTCCGCCCGCTGGGCGCCCACATGTCCCGGGACATCACGGTCTTCGTCGACACCGACGGCACCGGCTACATGGTCTCGGCCGCCCGGGAGAACTACGACCTGCACATCTACCGGCTGACCGCCGACTACACGGGCGTCGCCGCCCTGGTCGCCGACCCCTGGCACGGCGGCCACCGGGAGGCGCCCGCACTGTTCAAGCGCGGCGGCGTCTACTTCATGCTCACCTCGGGGGCCACCGGCTGGAGCCCCAACCAGCAGCAGTACGCGACCGCGACCTCCCTGTCCGGCCCCTGGAGCGCCATGGCGAACACCGGCGACGCCACGGCCTACGGATCGCAGACCGCGTACGTCCTTCCCGTGCAGGGGAGTTCGGGCACCGGCTACCTCTACCTCGGCGACCGCTGGGGCAACTCCTTCGGCGGCACCGTCAACGACTCCCGTTACGTCTGGCTGCCGTTGGCCTTCCCCACCGCCACCACGCTGTCGATGTCCTGGACCCCGGAGGTCACCGTCGACACGGCCACCGGAGCGGTGAGCGGTACGAGCGCCACGTACCAGACGCTGATCGCCCGGCACTCCGCGCGGTGCGCCGACGTGACGAGCCAGTCGCAGTGGCAGGGCGCGCAGCTCAAGCAGTACGACTGCAACGGCGGCGCCAACCAGCGCCTCTGGTTCAGGTCCGTCGGCGGCGGCTACTACCAACTCGCCCTCCGGCACAGCTCGTTGTGCGTGCGGGAGAACGCGAACACGGTCACCCAGGAGAACTGCGACGCCACGGCGGTGAACCAGCAGTGGTCGGTGACCACCGCCGGCTCCTACGCCAACGTCGTCTCCCGGGCCACCGGCGGGTGCCTCGACGTGAACGGCGCGTCCACCGCCAACTCCGCCGCGATCATCACCTACACCTGCAACGGGGGCACCAACCAGCAGTGGACGCGCGGCTCCTGACGGTGCGTCGACATTGCCTGTCCGGAGCCTGAAAGGGCTTTCGTAAAGGGGAGGTTCGCGATGTTGTGAATCCCGTCCAGGGTCTAGAAAGCGCTTGCCATTGGCGGTACGGTCCAGCGCCAGACCCTGTTGACCTCACGGAGGAGTCGCCGGTGAGACGTCCGAGCATCGCTGTGCTGGCGGTGGTGACGCTGAGCACCGTCCTGAGCGCCCTGCCCGCCCAGGCCGCGGGTCCCGCCCGGCCCGGGTGGGACCTGGCCGGCTGTACCGACACCGCCTGCCACTTCGACGTCCCGCCCGGCACGTACGACGTGAAGGTCCTGCTGGGCGGCGACGCGGACTCCGGCACCGCGATCACCGGTGAGACCCGGCGCGCGCTGCTCCCCGAGACGGCCGCGCCGGCCGGTGAACGCGTCGTCCGCAGCTTCACCGTCGACGTCCGCACCCCCGAGGGCGAGCCGACCGGCGCCGACGGCACCGCCGGACTCGACCTCGTCATCGGCGGCACGGCACCCGCCCTCGCCGGCATCCGGGTGACCCCCGCCCGGCACGCCCGGCAGATCTTCCTGGTGGGCGACTCCACCGTCTGCGACCAGCCCGGCGACCCCTACTACGGCTGGGGCCAGCAGCTCCCGCAGTACCTGCGCAAGGGCCTGTCCGTCGCCAACCACGCCGACTCCGGCGAGAGTACGGTCAGTTATCTGGGGAACCCGCAACTGTGGGCCACCGTGCAGCCGCGGATCCGCCGCGGCGACCTCGTCCTCATCCAGCTCGCCCACAACGACAAGACCACCGACGAGGCCACCTACCGGGCCAACCTGGAGACACTGGTGGCCGGCGTGCGGGCCGAGCGCGGCAGGCCCGTCCTCGTCACCCCGATCGTCCGCCGCTGGTTCAACTCCGACGGCACGCTGAACAACGGCACCGCGCTCCTCGTCAACGGACTGGGCGTCGACCATCCCGCGGTAGTCCGGTCGGTCGCCGAGGCCCAGGAGGTACCCCTGATCGACCTGACGGCGCAGAGCAAGGCGCTCGTCGAGTCGCTCGGCGTCGAGGGCTCCAAGGCCCTGTACCTCTACAACGAGAAGCGCGACAACACCCACACCTCGGTGCGCGGTGCCTCGGCCTACGCGGCCCTGGTCCGTGACGGACTTCTGGCCCAGGGGCTGGTGCCCGAGGGCCTGGTGCGGGTGGGATGAGCACCTGGGGCGTCCCGACCGGAACCGGGGCGCCCCAGGTCCATGCCGCGCGGCGCCCGCGCCCCGGGCGCCCCGAGCCGACGGGAGAACCGATGCAGCTGCCGCCCGAGGACCGCGCCGCGAGCCCTCGCACCGGCTTCACCCGGGCCCACTGGGAGGCGGCCGCCGACCGGCTCCTCGCCGCGGTGGAGCCGTACGCCACCGCCGACCGCGCCCTCTACCACCTCCCCGGCGACCGGCAGAGCTTCTCCGGGCGCCTCTCCGACGGCCTGGAGGGCTACGCCCGTACGCTGCTGCTGGCCGCCTTCCGCCGCGACGGGACCGCTCTGGAGCGCTACGCCGACGGACTCGCGGCCGGCACCGCCGGTGTGTGGCCCCGCATCGAACACCGCGGCCAGCCCCTGGTCGAGGCCGCGTCCGTCGCCCTCGCCCTGCGCCTGACCCGACCGCTGCTGTGGGACCGCCTGGACGACCCCGTCCGGCAGCGGACCGCCGACTGGCTCGCGGACGCCCTGAGCGCCGAACCCTGGCCGTGCAACTGGGAGTTGTTCCCGGTGACCGTGGGCGGCTTCCTGGAATCGGTCGGCCACGAACCGGAGGCGTCCCGCAAGGCCGTCGACCGCGGCCTGGAACGCATCGAGCGCTGGTACCTCGGCGACGGCTGGTACACCGACGGCGACGGCCGCAAGTTCGACTACTACAACGGCTGGGCGATGCACCTCTACCCGGTGCTGCACGCCTGGCTCGCCGAAGACCCCGCCCTGCTGGACCTCTACGGCGGCCGGCTCTCCCGCCATCTGCACGCCTACGCCCGCCTGTTCGCCGCCGACGGCGCCCCTGTGCGCCAGGGCCGCTCCCTGACCTACCGCTTCGCCACCACCGCGCCCCTGTGGCTCGGCGCCCTCACCGGCCACACCCCCCTGGCACCGGGCCTCACCCGCCGCCTCGCCTCGGGAGCCCTGCGCCACTTCCTGGAGCGGGGCGCCGTCGACGACCGGGGACTGCTCACCCTCGGCTGGCACGGCCCCGACCCCGCCGTGCTCCAGGACTACTCCGGACCCGCCTCCCCCTACTGGGCGAGCAAGGCGTTCCTGTGCCTGCTGCTGCCCCCGGAGCACGAGGTGTGGACGGCGACCGAGGAACCCGCCCCGGCCGAGGGACCGGACGCCGCCCACCCGATCGGACCGCCCAACTGGCTTGTGCAGTCCACGACTTCGGACGGCCTGGTCCGCCTCCACAACCACGGCTCCGAGCAGCCCGGCTACGACCCCCACTACTCCCGGCTCGCGTACTCCACGGCGACCGCGCCGTCATCGGCGTACGACAACAGCGTGTTCGTCGGCGACGACCCGGGCCGCACCGCCATCGAGCCGCTCGGCGTCGGCGACGGCTGGGCGGCCTCCCGGCACACCGTCCCCTCCGGCGCCCGGGTGACCAGCGCGGTCCTGGTGCGCGGGGCGGTGGAGGTCCGCGTCCACCTGGTGACGGGCGCGGAGCCCGGGACCTCCGTCCGGGTCACCGGCTGGCCGGCCGCCGGCGGCCCGCGCGCCGAACTGGCCCCCGCGATCGCCCTCGACGACGACCTCACGGGCGCCGTCGGCGACACCCCGGCCCTCTTCGCCGCCGTCGCGCGCCTCACGGCGGACCCCGAACCCGCGGACCTGGCCGACCTGGTCGAGGTCATCGCCGATCCGGCCGAGGGCGGGACGGTCGTGGTGCGCTGGGCCGGCAGCGACGAGCAGCGGGTACGGATGGCGCAGGGCCGGGTGGAGGTGACCCGACCGGGACGTACGGTCCAGGGGCGGCGGTGACGGTTCGGCCGGCGCCGAAACGACCCCCGCCTACCGTCGGCCCTATGACACCCGCCGCTGTGACCACCGCGTTCGCCCGGCTCCACCACGGCGACGAGCCCCTACTGCTGCCCAACGCCTGGGACCACGCCTCCGCGGCGGCGTTCGCGGCGCAGGGCTTCCCCGCCGTCGGCACGACCAGCCTCGCCGTCGCCGCGGCGGCCGGCGTCCCCGACGGCGCCTCCGTGACCCGGGACGAGACCCTGCGGCTCGCGCTGACACTCGGGCGGGGACCGTTCCTGCTCACCGTCGACGCGGAGGGCGGTTTCGCTCAGGACCCGGACGCGGTGGGGGAGTTGGCCCGACAGCTGTTCGCGGTGGGCGCCGTGGGCATCAACCTGGAGGACGGCCTCGGGTCCGTCCCGCTGCACGCCGCGAAGATCGCCGCCGTGAAGAAGGCGGCGCCCACCCTGTTCGTCAACGCGCGCACCGACACCCACTGGCTCGGCGACGGCGACGACCGGGACACCCGGCGCCGACTCGACGCCTACCGACAGGCGGGCGCCGACGGCGTGTTCGTCCCCGGACTCACCGACCCGGCGCGGATCGCCGCGCTGACCGACTGGCTGGACGTGCCGCTCAACATCCTCTGGTCACCCGACGGCCCCTCCTTGCCGCGCCTCGCCGACCTGGGCGTACGCCGGGTCAGCCTCGGTTCGCTGCCGTACCGGCGGGCGCTCGGCGCGGCCGTCGAGGCGGTCGCCGCCGTCCGGGCCGGCCGGGTGCCGGGCGGGGCCACACCGACCTACGAGGACGTTCAGGCGTCCGCCTCGCCCGGCCAGTGCTCCAGGGCCACATGAAGCGCCCGCACCGCCTTGTCCCACGAGCGGTCCACCTCCCGGGGCGCGCCGAAGGCGCCCGCCGACTCCAGGGCGCAGTAGCCGTGGAAGGTGCTGCGCAGCAGGCGCACCGCGTCGGTCAGGTCGGGCTCCTGAAGTCCGTAGGCGCGGAGCATGCCGTAGGTGAGGTCCGCGGTGCGGCGCAGCGCGGGGGAGCCGGCGATCAGCGCCTGGTCCATGGGGAGTTGGGTGGCCGCGTACCGGCCGGGGTGGAGCAGGGCGTACTCCCGGTAGGCCCCCGCGAACGCCGCCAGCGCGTCCCGGCCCGCCCGGCCCGCGACCGCCAGTGCGATCCGGTCGATCAGCTCCCCGCCCGCCAGCAGCGCGATCCGCGTGCGCAGATCCTTCAGGCTGCGCACATGCGAGTACAGGCTCGCGTCCTTCACACCGAAGTGCCGGGCCAGCGCCGACAGGGTGACCCGGTCGAGCCCGACCTCGTCGGCGAGATCCGCGGCGGCCGCGGTGACACGATCGGCGGTGAGACCCGCACGGGGCATGACGTGGCCGCCTTCCGTTCCCTTGGATGCCAAGCCTACAAGCTAGGGGTTCCAGGAACGGATCCCGTCGGCACAGGCCGCGCTCAGTCCGTCCCCGGTCTCACCAGCCCCGTCTCGTAGGCCAGCACCACCGCCTGCGCGCGGTCGCGCAGGGCGAGTTTGGCGAAGATGCGGGCCACATGGGACTTCACCGTCGCCTCGCTCAGGGTGAGCAGGGCCGCCAGCTCCGCGTTGGACAGGCCGCGGCCCAGCAGGGTCAGCACCTCCCGCTCGCGCGGGGTGAGCGGCGCGAGGGACGGCGGCGGCTCGACCGGTGCCGACGGCGCGAAGCGTTCCACCAGGCGCCGGGTGATGGACGGCGCCAGGAGCGCGTCGCCGGTGTCGACCAGGCGTACCGCCGCCGCCAGGTGTTCGGGCGTGACGTCCTTGAGGAGGAACCCGCTCGCCCCGATCGACAGGGCCGTGTAGACGTAGTGGTCCAGGTCGAAGGTGGTCAGCATCAGGACCCGGCAGCCGGGGGAGCGGCCGAGGATCCGGCGGGTGGCCTCCAGGCCGTCCATGTTCGGCATCCGGATGTCCATCAGCACCACGTCCGGCTCCAGTTCACGGGCGAGCGACACCGCCTCGGCCCCGTCGGCCGCCTCCCCCGCCACGTCGATGCCGCGCGCGGTGAGGATCAGCCGGAAACCGGTCCGGATCAGCGTCTGGTCGTCGACGACCAGGACCCGGGGCGCCGTCACGGGCGGTCCAGCGGGATGCGTGCCCGGACCCGGTAGCCGCCGCCCAGTCGGCGGCGGGCGTCCAGGTCACCGCCGTACACCGCGACCCGCTCGCGCAGCCCCAGCAGGCCGCGCCCCGTGCCCGGCCGGGGCGCGCGCGGCGGGGCCCCGCCGGTCAGGACGCTGCCGCCGGTGTTGAGGATCTCGACCCGCAGGGCGTGGTCGGCGTAGCGCACGGTGACCTCGGCCCGGCCGCCGTCGCCGTGCCGCAGGGCGTTGGTCAGCGCCTCCTGCACGATGCGGTACGCCGTCACGTCCACTCCCTGCGGCAGCGGGCGCGCCTCGCCGGAGATCCGTACCTCCACCGGCAGTCCGGCGAAGGAGACCCGGTCGACGAGGGTGCCGAGCCGGCCGAGACCGGGCTGCGGGGCGAGACCCCCGGCACCGTCCTCGCCGTCCTCGCCGTCCGGGGACGGCGCCAGTACGCCCAGCAGGTGCCGCAGATCGGTCATCGCGCCCCGCCCCGCGTCCTCCACCGCGCGCAGCGCCGTCGCCGCCTCGTCCGGCATGGTGCCCAGCACCTCCCTCGCCGCCCCGGCCTGCACCACCATCAGGCTGACGTTGTGGCTCACGATGTCGTGCAACTCCCGTGCGATGCGCTCCCGTTCGGCCGCGACCGCGGCGGCCGCCGCGTTCTCCCGCTCCCGCTCCAACAGCCAGCCCCGTTCCCCCACCGCCGTACGCCAGCGCCGCCGTGTCCGTACCAGCGCCACCGCCAGGCACACCGTCACCGCGCACGCCCCCACCGCAACCGTCGACTCCCACACGGGGTTCACCCTCGCAGACCCGCCCGCCGCGCGCATCGGCCCCCGGATGCAGCGGCTGCATCCCCGGGATGAGAAGCCCTCCCGGGTGCCGTCCGGAGAGGGATGTGTCCGCCGCCGGGCGCCCCGTAGCGTCCCGCTCATGGTCACTGAGGACAGCTCGGCCGTCGTACGACTCGACGGTGTACGCAAGGAGTACGGCGAGACCACGGCGTTGGACGGGGTCTCGCTGCGGATCACGGCGGGGGAGTCGGTCGCCGTCATGGGGCCGTCGGGGTGCGGCAAGTCCACCCTGCTCAACATGATCGCGGGCCTGGACCGGCCGACCGACGGCTCGGTCCTCGTGCACGGCGAGAACGTGGGGGAACTCTCCGAGAAGGGGCTCGCCCTGTACCGGCGGCGCCGGATCGGCATGGTCTTCCAGTTCTTCAACCTGCTCGACGACCTCTCGGCGCTCGACAACGTGGCCCTGGCCGCCCAGTTGACCGGCACCCCGGCCCGGCAGGCCCGCCGCCGCGCCCTGGAGCTCTTCGAGGAACTGGGCATCGCCGACCGCCGCAACGCCCACCCGGCCGTACTCAGCGGCGGTGAACGCCAACGGGTCGCCGTGGCGCGGGCGTTGATGAACCGGCCCGCCCTGCTGCTGGCCGACGAACCGACCGGCGCCCTCGACAGCCGCTCCGGGGAACAGGTGATGGACCTGCTGATCGACCTCAACCAGATCGGCCAGACCCTGATCCTGGTCACCCACGACGATCATCTCGCGCGGCGCTGCGCCAGCCGGATCGTCGAACTCGCCGACGGCCGGGTCACCGGCGAGCACACCCTGGAGCCGTCGGTATGAGGGCGGTGTGGCGGACCGCCCGCGCGGCGGTGCGGCGGCGCGGACTCCAGACGGTCGTGATCGCGCTGGTCACCCTGACCTCCACGGCGGCCCTGGTGGTCGCCCTCGGACTGGTCGACGCGGCCTCCTCCCCGTTCGAGCGCGCCTTCGGCGAGCAGCGCGGCCCGCATGTGGTCGCCGCCTTCGCCCCGGACGCCGTCTCCGACGAACGGCTCGCCGAGGCGGCCCGGCGGCCCGGGGTCGAGGCCGCCGCCGGGCCCTTCGCGCAGGCATCCGTCGAACTCCGCGCCCGGGCCTGGACGTTCGGTCTGGGCAGCGAGCTCACCGTGGTCGGACGGGCCGACCCCGGCGGGCCGGTGGACCGGCTCGACGTGTGGACGGGCCGCTGGGCCACCCGCCCCGGGGAGATCGTCCTGCGGCGGGACCCGGACTGGGCCCCGGACGACCTCGGCAAGAAGATCGAGATCTCCGGCGGGCCCTCCCTCACCGTCGTCGGGTTCGCCGCCGATTTCAGCGCCACCGCCGACGCCTGGGTCGCCCCCGGACAGATGGCGGAGCTGCGCCCGACGACCACCCAGATGCTGTTCCGCTTCACCGGCGACACCACCGAGGACCGGCTGCGCACGGCGCTCGGCGAGGTGACCGACGCCCTCCCCGCGGACGCGCTCACCGCCTCCCGCACCCATCTCGCGCTCAAGGAACAGGTGAGCAGCTCGGCCCGGGCGTACACCCCGTACCTGATGGCCTTCGGCGTCCTCGGGGTCGCGGTGGCCGTGCTGATCATCGCCAACGTCGTCAGCGGCGCCGTGATCTCCGGGTTCCGGCAGATCGGCGTGCTCAAGGCGCTGGGCTTCACCCCCGGGCAGGTGCTCGCCGTCCACCTCACGATGATCTCCGTGCCGGCGGTGCTCGGCTGCGCGCTCGGCACCGCCCTGGGCAATCTGCTGGCCGAGCCGTTCTTCGGGTTCGTGTTCACCGGGCCCGACGCGGGCGTCTTCCACGGCGAGGTGTCGGTGGCGACCTGGGTGAACGCCGTGACCCTGTTCGGCATGCCCGCCGTCTGCGTCCTCGCCGCGCTGCCGCCCGCGCTGCGCGCCCACCGGATGCCGGCGGCCCGCGCGATCAGCGCCGGCAGCGCGCCGGCCACCGGACGCGCCCTCGGAGTCCAGCGCCTGCTGGCCGCCGGACCGCTGCCCCGCTCGCTGAGCCTCGGCCTGGGGCTGCCGTTCGCCCGTCCGGGACGCAGCGCGCTCACCCTCGCCGCGGTGGTCCTCGGCGCGGCCACCGTGACGTTCGCGACGGGGCTGGCGGCCACCATGGACCGGTTCGGGAACGCGGGCCGCGACGCCTACCAGGTCACCGTGTACGTGGGCAGCTTCGAGGACGGCAGGGAGATCCTGCCGCGGCGCACGGACCGCGAGATCCACGCGATGCTGGCCGCGCTGCCCGGCGCGGCCGAGGTCACCGCGCGCGCCGACGTCGAGACACGGATGACCGGCTCCGCCGACCGCGTCCTGCTCGAAGCGCGCCGTGGCGACCGGCTCCGCCTGGACAGCGTGCTCACGGGGGGACGGTGGACGCGCGGTGACGGTGAGGCCGTCGCCGGATCGGCGTTCCTGCGCCGCAACGGCCTGGAGATCGGCGACCTGATCCGGCTGGAGAAGGGCGAGCGGGCCGAACGGGTGCGCGTGGTCGGGGAGTTCATGTCGAACGACCCCCGGATGGTCGTCGTCGACTGGCCCACGCTCACCACGCTGGTCCCGGACGAGAAGCCCATCGCCTACCACGTCGCCCTGCGCGACGGCACCGACCCGCAGGTCTACGCGCGCGCCGCCGCTGCCGCCGACCCCGGGCTGAGCCCGGCACCCCAGGGGCCCAACAACGTCACCCGGACCATCATCGGCTCCGCCACCGCGCTCACCGTGATGCTCGCCCTGGTCTCCGGCCTCGGCGTCTTCAACACCGTCGTCCTCAACACCCGCGACCGCCGGCGGGACCTGGGCACGCTCAAGTCCATCGGCATGACCCCGCGCCAGGTCACGGCGATGACGGTGACGTCGATGGCGGTACTGGGGGTCGCGGGCTCCCTGTTCGGCGTGCCCCTGGGGGTCCTCGGCCACGAACTGGTCGTCCCGCGCATGGCGGACGCGGTCGGCATCACGCTGCCCGCGTACATGACGGACGTGTGGCAGGCCCCGGTCCTGGCCTGCCTCGCCCTCGCCGGGATCGCCATCGCGGTGCTCGGCGCGCTGATTCCGGCGCGGCGCGCGGCGAGGCTGACGATCGCGGAGGTCCTCCGCAACGAGTAGCGCCGCCGGGGGCCGCGTGTCGTGTGCGGCCCGGTGGGGGCTGGTCGCGCAGTTCCCCGCGCCCCTGGGGTGGGACCTGTGCGGCGAGCCCGGCCCGCACCCACCTGGGGGGCGCGCAGCCCCTACGGCGCCGCGGCCGGGACGCAACCCCTTGCGAAGGTCGTGCGTGTGCGGCCCGGTGGGGGCTGGTCGCGCAGTTCCCCGCGCCCCTGGGGTGGGAACTGTCCGGCTGGCCAGGGCCGCACCCACCTGGGTGCGCGGGGAACTGCGCGAGCAACCCCCGCGGCGCCGCAGCCGGGATGGGACCTTTGCTGGCCGTCGCGGAGGTCGTGGGCGGCCTGGTGGGGGGCTGGTCGCCGAGTTCCCCGCGCCCCTGGGGTGGGACGCTCTCGCCGGCGGCCCCAACTGGGCTTGCTTCCAGATGGAGTTGGCCCGCGTCGACGTCGTCCGGGGCGATGTCACCGGCGAGGCCGCGGACCGGGACACCCTCACCGCGCCGACGGCAAAGGTCGTCAAGTCCTACGAGGCCGGCAAGAAGGCCGGCACCGTCCGTCTCACCTACGAACTCGGCCGCTTGGAACGCCCGTTGTACGTGCGGCTGCGCGGCACCGACGGCAACCGGTCCGCCGTCGGCGCGATGGGCGCCGCGGACCCGCCCGCCCCCTCGGCCCGGCTGACGACCCGCGAACACGTCCGCCCGCACTGGCAGTCGGGCACCCTCGTCCTGACCGCCATGCCCGCCGCCGGTGGCACCCTGGTCCCCTTCGAGGTCCCCGAACCGACACCGTGCTGCGCGGACCACTGAGAGCGTCCCCGCGTCCACGAGGCGAACTCCGCGGACCCCTGGGACCGTCAGCCCTCACGCGCCGCCGAGAACACGAAGGCGAACTGCGCGGCCCGCGCCCGCAGCACGTACCGCGGCAGCGGTCCCGGGCCGCACGACTGGGAGCCGATGCCGTGCTGGGCGTGGTCGAGGTTGACCCACACCGTGCCGCCGGGCGTCAGGTCGGTCGAGTGACGGGCCTCGGCGAGCCGCTCGCTCGTCCAGCGCCGCGCGGTGAACCAGAACTCCGGGTCACCCTCGATCCGCAGCCCGCCCAGCTCCACCCGGCGGACGTCGGCGCGCGCCCCGTTCTCCTGCGGGCGGACGTACGGGGTCTGAAGGGCGTCGACGGTGGACCGCCAACCAGCGATCCGTGACGCCGTCCCGCTGTCCGGGTACGCCTCGCCGGGCCCGCCGCCGAACCAGCGCACCGCGTCCGCCCCGGCCAGCCCGAACCGTACGCCGAGCCGGGGCGGCGGCACCGTCCAGTCGCCCTCGGGGGTCACCGACACGGTCAGCCGCAGCCGCTCGCCGTCGGAGGTCCACCGGTACACCGTGCCGAGGCCGACGTCCCGGGCGGCGGGTGCCACCCGCGTCCGTACCGTCAACGAACCGGCGTCCCGCTCCACGCCGTCCAGCCGGTGCCGCATCCGGTGCAGGCCGAGCCGGCGCCAGAGGGTCCCGTAGCAGACCTCCGGCTGCCACTCGGCGCCCTCGTCGTTGTCGGTGGGCGCCCGCCACACGTCCAGCCGCAGTCCGCTCACCGGCACCCCGCCGATGTCGAGCAGCGCCCCGGTGCGGGCGTCGAAGGTGCCCGGCCCCAGGTGCACGAGGCGTTCCCGGACGACGGGCGCCGCACCCGCCACGGCGGTGGGCCGCACCGGCCCGGTGACCGGCACTTGGGCCCAGGCCACCTCGTGCCCCCGGGGCGCCCAGGCGGTGTCCTCGGCGAGCACCGCCCGCAGCGTCCACCACGCCTCCCCGCCCCCGGCGCCGGCGGGCGGGGAAGGCAGCTTCACCTCGGCCGAGCCGCCCGGCGCGAGCCGCGCCGACGCCAGCGCCCCGGAGGCCACCGTCTCGCCGTCCACCTGGTACGACCACTCCAGCGCCAGACCCGACAGGTCCGCGAAGTCGTACCGGTTGACCACACGGACGGTGCCGTCGGTGCCGTCGCCCTCGAACCGGACCGGCTCGACGACCTTCTTGTACTCCACCAGCCCCGGCGACGGCGTCCGGTCGGGGAAGAGCAGTCCGTCGCAGACGAAGTTGCCGTCGTGCAGCTCCTCCCCGAAGTCGCCGCCGTACGCGTAGCCGAGTTCCGGGTGGCGGATGCCGTGGTCGATCCACTCCCAGACGAAGCCGCCCTGGAGCCGGTCGTAGTGCTCGAACAGCGCCTGGTAGTCGGCGAGTCCACCGGGCCCGTTGCCCATGGCGTGCGCGTACTCGCAGAGCAGGAAGGGCAATTCGCGTCGCCCGCGGGGGCCGCCGTCCAGGCCGCGCCCGATCCGCTCGACCTCGTCGTGGAAGGCGTACATCCGCGAATAGACGTCGGTGTCACGGCAGTTGGCGTCGCCCTCGTAGTGCAGCAGCCGGTCCGGGTCGCGGCCGCGGATCCACTCGGCCATCGCCGTCAGACCGCGCCCGGTGCCGGCCTCGTTGCCCAGCGACCAGAACACCACCGAGGGATGGTTCTTGTCCCGCTCGACCAACCGCGCCGCCCGGTCCAGCAGGGCCGGCGTCCAGCGGTCGTCGTCGACGGGGTTGTCGCGCCAGCCCTGCTCGGTGAAGCCGTGGGTCTCCAGATCGCACTCGTCGATCACCCACAGGCCCAACTCGTCGCACAGGTCGAGGAATGCGGGGTGCGGCGGATAGTGGGAGGCGCGGACGGCGTTGATGTTGTGCCGCTTCATCAGCAGCACGTCCTCCCGCATCGTCGCGAGGTCCAGCGCCCGGCCCCGCTCGGGGTGCCACTCGTGCCGGTTGACGCCCCGGAACAGGACGGCCCGGCCGTTGACCTTGATCAGTCCGTCCTCCAGCCGCACCGTGCGGAAGCCGATCCGCAGCGGCACCCGCTCGCCCGCGGTGGCCAGTACCCCGTCGTACAGCCGGGGTGTCTCGGCGGTCCACGGCTCGACCGGCACGGTCACCGGTTCGCCGGCCGCCAGGTCGAGCCCCAGCTCCGGCACGGTCACCCGGCCCCCGGCCTCGGAGTCCACCCGCAGCGTGCCGGCGCCGGTGACATGGTCGTAGGAGGCGTGCACGAAGAAGTCGCCGACGGCGCCCGGCGGGCGGTGCAGCAGGGTGACGTCCCGGAAGATCCCGGGCAGCCACCACTGGTCCTGGTCCTCCAGGTACGAGCCGGCCGACCACTGGTGGACCCGGACGGCGAGCACGTTGCCGACGGGCCGCAGCAGGGGGCCGACCGCGAACTCGTGCGGCAGCCGGGACCCCTTGAACTCGCCCAGCTCGGTGCCGTTCAGCCAGACCCGGGCGCAGGACTCCACGCCGTCGAAGCGGATCGTCGCCCCGCCGTGCTCCGGCCAGTCCCCGGGCAGGTCGAAGCGGCGCAGATGGTCCCCGGTCGGGTTCTCCGTCGGGACGTACGGCGGGTCCACAGGGAAGGGGTAGAGGTGGTTGGTGTAGAGGGGGGAACCGTGCCCCTGGAGGACCCAGTGGCCGGGGACTTCCACCGACGCCCAGCCCGTGGCGTCGTACCCCTCGGCGGCGAAGGAGTCGTCCTCCGCGTCCGCCGTCGGCGACAGCCTGAAGTGCCAAGGTCCGTTCAGCGGGAGGGTCTTGGCGTCGGAGTGCACGTACCGGGCGCGGGGCGCGAGGGCCCCGCGGCCCGGCGAGACGTCCTCGACGTAGGTGGTGGTGCGCGACGACATGGGTCTCCAGGTCTCGGGGGAGGTGAGGAGGAGGGGTCAGCCCTTGATGCCGGTCTGTGCGACGCCCTGCACCAGCCAGCGCTGAAGGAACAGGAAGACGAACACCAGGGGCAGGATCGACACGGCGGTGGCCATGAAGATCAGATGGAAGTTGACGGTCTGGTTGGTCATGTACGAGGAGAGCGCCACCTGCACCGTCCACGCCTCCTGGTCCTGGCCGATGACCAGGGGCCACAGGAAGGCGTTCCAGCCGCTGATGAAGGTGATGGTGGCGATGGCCGCGAAGAAGTTCAGCGAGTTCGGCACCACGATCCGCCAGTACGCGCCCCAGTAGCCGAGCCCGTCCACCCGTGCCGCCTCCTCCAGTTCCCTGGGGAACCCCAGGAAGTACTGCCGGAACAGGAAGCAGGTGAATCCGCTGAACAGGCCCGGGATCACCAGCCCGCGCAGCGAGGACACCCAGCCCAGTGAGGAGACCAGCACGAAGCTGGGCACGAAGGTGACGGCGGTCGGCACCATCAGCGTCACCAGGACCGCGTAGAAGATCCGGTCGGCGTGCCGGTAGGGGATGCGGGCCAGCCCGTACCCGGCCAGCGAGCAGACCAGCAGGGTGCCGACGGTGTGCAGCACGCCGACGACCGCGGAGTTCCACAGGGACTGGCCGAAGGGGACCGTGGGGTCGTCGAAGAGTTCGGTGAAGTTGCCCCACTGGATGTCGGTGGGGAAGAACTTCCAGTTCTCGCCGGTGATCTCGGCATCGGTGGACAGGGCGTTGCGGACGATCAGATAGAAGGGGACGAGGAACAGGAACGCGGCGAATCCGGTGGCGATGTACAGGCCGGTGGTGGCCGTGCGTCGGGTGCTCACCTGGCCTCCTCCCCGCGTCCGAAGCCCATGAGCTTCCCCTGGAGCAGGGTGACCGTGCAGATCAGCAGGGTGAGGATCATGGCGCCCGCGCTGCCGGCGCCGTAGTCCTGGTTCTCGCCGAGGGCCGTGTAGTACAGCTCCACCAGCGGCGGCCGGCCCCAGGTGGTCTTGGCGAGCAGGTTGAAGAACTCGTCGAACGCCTGGTAGGCGGCGACCAGGAGCAGCAGGATCACGGCCGTGGAGGTCGCCCGCAGCTGCGGCAGGGTGATGTGGCGGAAGGTCTGCCAGCCGGGGCGGGCGCCGTCGATGGCGGCGGCCTCGTACAGCACCGGCGGGATGTTCTGCAGGGCCGCCAGGAAGAGGATCATGTAGAAGCCGGCCTGGAGCCAGAGCCGTACGGTGACGATGACCAGCCAGTACCAGGGCGGTTCGGGGTCGGCCAGCCAGGCGATGTTCTCCACGCCGAACCAGCTCAGCACGGTGTTGGCGAGGCCGAAGCGGACACCGCTGAAGACGGACATCTTCCAGATCAGCGAGGCGGCGACGAAGCTGACCGCCGTCGGCAGGAAGAACACCGACCGGAAGAACGCCTGCATGAAGCGGATCCGGTTCACCATCAGCGCGAGCCCCAGCGACAGCGCCCAGGTGACGGGCACCACGATGGCGGCGAAGACGGTGAAGGTGACGAGCGACTCGACGAACTTGTCGTTCGTCAGCATGTACGAGTAGTTCTCGAAGCCGATGAACTCGCTGGGGGTGACGGTGTAGCGCGCCTCGAAGAAGGACAGGTACGCGCTCCAGCCGATCGGGACGTAGACGAAGATCACCAGCCCGGTCAGGAACGGGCCGGTGAACAGCCAGAAGCTCAGGGTGCGGCCCCGGACCCCGCGCCGCCGGGGGACCGCGGGGGTCCCTTCGGCGGCGGGGTTCTCGGTGGCACCGCGCGCGGTGGTCGTCGACATGGCGTCGGTCTCTCTGCGCCGGCCTATCCGAACAGCTTCTTCAGCTCGCGGTTCACGGTCGTGTCCGCCTTGTCGAGGGCGGCCTCGGGGCTGCCGCCCTTGCGCACGGAGTCGGCGACGACACCCTCCAGGGCGACGATCATGGCCTGGGTCCAGGCCGGGTTGTCGAAGTGCCCGAACTCGTTGAAGAGCTTGACCCCTTCGGCGGCCAGCCCCGACTTCAGCTTCTCGGCGGAGTCGGCGAGCGAGGTGCGCGGCGGGATGTGGAAGCCGTAGGAGAGCGCCCAGTCCTCCTGGTACTCCTTGCGGTCGATCCACAGCCACTTGACGTATTCCTTCGCCTCGTCGAGGTGCTTGGACTTGGCGTTGACGAACATCGACCAGCCGCCGTTGGTGACCGCGGGCCTGCCGCCGTCCGCCGAGGAGGGGAAGGGGATGATGCCGACGTCGTCGCCGAGCGCCTTCTCGATCACCGGCATCGCCCACATGCCGCACCACTGGATGGCGGTGAGGCCCTGGGTGAGGGCCGAGGGGTCCCACCAGTCGGCGGGGGCGTCCAGCAGCAGATGGCCGTCCTCGAACATCGTCCGCAGCTTGCCGAGCCCTGCGGCGACCGCGTCCGTGTGGTACGCGATCCCGTTCCGGTCGTCCAGGGTGTCGGCGCCGGTGGACCAGATCAGCGGGTTCATCACCGGGGTGACGGAGTTGCCGAGGAAGACGCCCTTGACCTTGTCGGTGGTGAGCTTCGCCGCCGCCTCGACCAACTCGTCGAGCGTGGCCGGTGGTTCGACGCCCGCGTCGGCCAGCATCGACTTGCGGTAGTAGAAGAACTGCGGGTCGTCGATCATGCGGACGCCCCATATCTTGCCGTCGATGGTGTGCGAGGCGATGTCGGCCTGGTTGAAGTCGTCCTTGACCGGGTTGACGAGGTCGCTGAGGTCGGCGACCTGCCCGCTTCTGACGAGCTGGATCTGCGGGTGGAACTCGAAGACGTCAGGCGCGTTCTCGGTGAGCAGGGCGGAGAACAGCTTGCTCTCGAAGTTGGAGCCGGTGATCCACTGCGTGGTGACGTTCGCCTTGTCGTAGGCCTTCGCGTACCGCTTGATCGCCTGCTCGGTGCCCGCCTCGCCGTAGGCGTGGAAGTACTGCACCAGGTTCGTGCCCGAACCCGACCCGCCCCCGCGGCCGGTGTTGCCGCCGCACGCCGCGAGCCCTCCCGTGGCGGCGAGGCCCAGAGCGGCGCGCAGAACGGTACGGCGGTCCCAGTTGCTGTTGCTCGTTGCCGACATGCTGACGTCCTTGTCTCTTGTGCGGCTGCGGCTCCACGCCACGGCACCGATGACCCAAATGCCGTTGCGGTGCGGGACGTTAACCTTCGGCTAATGCTTCGGCAAGGGGTTGGACGAAGTCGGTTCGAAGCGTTGCCGGTCGTTCGGGATGCCGGACAAGGGGTGGGGTAAAGGGGGGTGGGGCGTGCACGCCCGGGGCTCGGGCGCACGACAGCGCCCGCGCGCACCGGGTCGGTGCGCGCGGGCGTCGGACCGCCGCCGTCACACGGAGGGGGTCGTACGGCTCCTCCGGGGCTGCCGCTGGCCGACCGACTGAAGGGCGCCCTCCAGCGCGAACGTCGCCGCGCCCAGGCACACCGGGTCGGTCGGGATCGGGGAGAGGACGATCTCGGTGGCCGCCGTCGGCCGGGGCAGCGCGTGCCGGGCGACGGCCTCGCGCACCTCCGCGACCAGCGGTTCGCCGAGCGCGGCCGCCACCCAGCTGCTGAGCACCACCACTTCGGGGTTGAACAGGTTGACCAGGTCGGCGATTCCGGCGCCCAGGTACCGGACGGTGTCACGGAGCGCCTCGAGCGCCAACGGGTCGCCGGCCCGCACACCCCGCGCCAGCGCGGCGATCGTCGCCGTCTGGTCCTCCGGGTGCAGCAGCGGGCTCCGCGGGCTCAGCTCGCGGAGCGTGAGCATGATCCCGGAGGCCCCGACGTACGCCTCGACGCAGCCGTGCCGGCCGCACCGGCACAGCCGGCCGTCCAGCACGATCGTGGTGTGCCCCCACTCGCCGGCGCTGTTGCTGACCCCCCGGTGCAGCGCCCCGCCGAGGACGAGCCCGGCGCCCACCCCGGTCCCGAGGTTGACCACCACCGCGTCCCCGCGCCCGCGGGCGGCCCCGAACCACAGCTCGGCGACCGCACAGGCGCGCAGCGGGTTGTCCAGGTACAGCGGGTAGGCGATGTGCTCGGTGAGCAGGTCCAGCAGCGGCACCTCGTGCCAGTCCCAGTTCGGCGCGTACTCGGCGACACCGGTGGCGCGGTCCACCTGCCCCGGCACGCTCACCCCGACGCCGAGCACCCGGGAGCCCTCGACGCCGGCCTGCGCGACCACCGAACCGACGGCGGAGGCGACATGGGCGACCACCTGCTCGGGCAGGCTCTCGCCCGGCCGTACGTCCTCCTCGGCGCGGGCCAGCACGTTCAGCGCGAGATCGAACAGCTCGACATGGACGTACGTCTCCGCGATGTCGACGCCGATCAGCGCGCCCCCGGCGGTGTCGACCGCGACCAGGCCGCGGGGCCGCCCGCCCGCCGAGTCCTCGAACCCGACCTCCGTGATCATCCGCAGGTCGAGCAGCTCACCGACGAGCGTGGCGACCGTCGCCAGGCTCAGCCCCGTGGCGGCCGCCAGCTCCTGCCGCGAGGTGGGTGACGCGGCGATGATCTGGCGCAGCACCTCGTAGCGGTTCGCGGTGCGGATGTCTCGTGAGGTGCGCTTCATCGAAGCCGCCACCCTTCCCTTCTCGCAGGCCGGGGCGGAACGCGGCACCGGCGCGCGAGAAGGCTATGGGCTGCCCGGGACGTTCGACAAGGGGTTAGGAAAGGGGGTGTACAAAGTCGCGGACGAACGCGTTGGCGAACTTTCCGCCCGGGTCCAGCGAGTCCGCGAGCCGCCGGAAGTCCCCGAGCCGCGGGTAGCGCCCGCGCAGCACCTCGGCCGGCACCGTGAACACCTTCCCCCAGTGCGGCCGCGCGTCGAGCCCCTCCAGCGCCTCCTCCACCCGCCGCACCACCGGCAGCACCGCCGCGGTGTCATCGGTCCAGGTGAAGTGCAGTGCCACCGTCTCGCGGCCGTACGCCGGGCTCAGCCACTGCTCGTCCGCGGCCACCGTCCGCACCTCGCAGGTCTGCAGCACCGGCGCCACCGCCGTCCGCGCCGCGTCCAGCGCCCGCAGCGCGTCCATCGCGTACGGCCGGGGCAGCAGGTACTCGGACTGGAGCTCGGCGCCGCTGCTCGGGGTGAACTCCGCCCGGAAGTGCGGCAGCCGCTCGTGCCAGGGCCCGGGCACCCCGAACTGCTCGGTGCAGTTGACGGCGGGCATGCCCGGCACCGGGTGCATCTTCCCGGTGGCCGGCGCCGCCCAGGGGAAGGCGGCGAGCGGCTGGTCGGTGCGCCGCTTCAGCCACACCTGCCGGAACCCCGGCTCCGCCCAGTCGGTGAACAGGCTGACGCTGTACGCGGCCCGCGCCACCGTCTCGAACTCCAGCCGCTCCAGCGGGAGTTCGGTGAACACGTGCTGCTCGACCTCGAAGGCGGGCTCCAGGTCGAGGGTGAGGGCGGTGACCACGCCGAGCGCGCCGAGGGAGGTCACGGCGCCGCCGAAGCGCGGGTCCGCCCGCCCGATCCGTACCGTCGAGCCGTCCGCCGTGACCAGCTCCACCTCGCGCACCGGCGCGGCCAGCGAACCGTTGGCCACCCCGGAGCCATGGGTGCCGGTCGCCACCGACCCGGCCACCGAGATGTGCGGCAGGGAGGCCATGTTCGGCAGCGCCAGCCCGTGCGCGTGCACCACCCGGGCCAGCTCCGCGTACCGCACCCCGCCGCCGACCCGCACCGTGCGGGCCCCGGTGTCGACGTCGACCTCGGCGGGCAGCCCCGACAGCGACAGCAGCACCCCCCGCTCGCCCGGCTCGGCGATCGCGTTGAAGGAGTGCCCGCTGCCCAGCACCCGCACCCGGCCGCTGCCGGCCACCAGTGCCCTGAGCGCGTCGAGCGAGTGCGGGCGGTGCAGCTCCTTGGCGGCGTAGACGATGTTGCCCGCCCAGTTGGTGACCGTGTCCGTCATCCGTGGTTCCTCCCGGAGAGTGCTTCCGGTCAGACCTTCTCATTCCCGCCGGGCGGCACGAGGGGCCCCGGTACATGCGACGGGCAGGCAGGGGCATACCGTGAGGAGTCGAACGCCTGAGCCGGGAGGAGAGTCGGGATGGGCAGCCGTACCGCGCTGGTCGAGGATCTGATGGAGCGGTTTCCGCATGTACCGCGGGAGGCCGTCTTCAAGGAGGACCTGCTCCGCGGCGGTGTCGCCTTCGACGCGTCCGCGCTGAGCGACAACGAGTCCGGCGAGGTCAAGCCGAAGTCGTACTTCATCTTCTCCTTCGACCACGGCACCCTGCCGGAACTGGGCGAGGCCGCGCTGCGCCGACCCCCGGAGGAGATCATCCTCACCGGCGGGCCCTACGACCTGCGGCGCACCGTGGTCTCCGTGCGGGTCAACCCGTCGTCGCCGTACCGCGTCGCCGCCGACGAGGACGGCATGCTCGGGCTGTACCTCGACGGCAAGCGGATCTCCGACGTCGGCGTGCCGCCCATGCCGGAGTACTACCGGCACAAGCTCTCCAACGGGAAGTCCGTGATGGAGGTCGCCCCGACCATCCAGTGGGGCTATCTGATCTACCTCACCGTCTTCCGGGTCTGCCAGTACTTCGGCGCCAAGGAGGAGTGCCAGTACTGCGACATCAACCACAACTGGCGCCAGCACAAGGCCGCCGGCCGGCCCTACACCGGCGTCAAGGACGTCGAGGAGGTGCTGGAGGCGCTGGAGATCATCGACCGCTACGACACCGCCCGGGCCTCCACCGCCTACACCCTCACCGGCGGCGCCATCACCAAGACGGTCGCCGGGCGCGACGAGGCCGACTTCTACGGCATGTACGCCAAGGCCATCGAGGAGCGCTTCCCCGGCCGCTGGATCGGCAAGGTCGTCGCCCAGGCGCTGCCCCGCGACGACGTGCAGCGCTTCAAGGACTACGGCGTGCAGATCTACCACCCCAACTACGAGGTGTGGGACGAGTACCTGTTCAAGCTGTTCTGCCCGGGCAAGGAGCGCTACGTCGGCCGCGACGTGTGGCACAAGCGGATCCTGGACTCGGCGGAGGTGTTCGGCGCCCGCAACGTCATCCCCAACTTCGTCGCCGGCGTGGAGATGGCGGAGCCCTTCGGCTTCAAGACCGTCGACGAGGCGATCGCCTCCACCACCGAGGGGCTGCGCTTCTTCATGTCGCAGGGCATCACGCCCCGCTTCACCACCTGGTGCCCCGAGCCCACCACCCCGCTCGGCAAGGCCAACCCGCAGGGCGCGCCGCTGGAGTACCACATCCGGCTGCTGGAGGCCTACCGCGCCACCATGGACGAGTTCGGTCTCTCCTCGCCCCCTGGATACGGCCCGCCCGGACCCGGCCGCGCGGTGTTCTCGGTCAGCTCCTTCATGGACAGCCTGCCCGAGAACCGGCCGGCCGGCGCGTGATCACGGACCAGCGTGTGACCGCGATGTGACCAGAGGTGAGCACGAGGCGCCCGGGATCCGTACCATGCGGAGGAGTTGAGGGAGGCGGGACGGGCGCCCGTGGCAGTCGAATGGCGCGCTTGTCAGTTGTGTCAGAAACGTGAAAAGGTCCTGTCCTGCCGCGAGGTTCCCCCCAACTCCATTGCCAATATGGCGAGTTGACTTCGCTTGTGGATGCAGGAGACTCATGCCTGACCTGCCGACCCCCCAGGACGCCACCGAGGCCGCGCTGTTCTCCGAGTGCTGGGACGCGGTGCTCTCCTACGCGGACCTGTGCACGGCCGGTTCCACCGCCGCCACCGAGCTGGCCACGGAGGCGTTCTCGACCGGTATGCGCGAGGTCCGCGCCCTCGAGTCGCCGGCCGGCCGCCCCACCGGCCGCCGCACTCCGGGACTGCCCCGAATACCCCTGCTGCTGACCGCCGTACGCACCACCGCCGCCGACTGGGAGGTCTCCGGGCGCGGCAACCGCCTCGACCCCGATCTGCGGCTGTGGCTCAACTCGGCCAACGCCGCCCGCTACGCCGGACCTCCGCAGGGCCGCCCGCTCGCCCCGCGCGCACTGCGCGACATGCAGCAGTCCGACGCCGAACTGCTGTGGCTCGCCGAGGTGGAGGCGCTGCCCCTGCCGGTCGCCGCCCGCCGCCTCGGCCTCGACCCGGCCACCGCCTCCGAGGAACTCGCCCAGGTACGCGCCCTGTTCAGGGACCGCTGCCACCGCAACCACCTCGACGCGCCGAAGGCCCCCGAGTGCCGCGGCTACGTCCGGCTCCTCGACGCCGTGACCCGCTCACCCGTCGCCGACACCCCCGACGACCTCTCCCGGCACCTCGCCACCTGCGTCGAATGCGCCGAGGCCGCCGCCTGTCTGCGACTGCACGGACTCGGACTGCCCGCCGCGCTCGCCGGCGGCGTCATCGGCTGGGGCGGCCTCGCCTACCTGGAGCGCCGCCGCCGCGCAGCCGAGGTCCGGCTCGGCGCCGGCCGCCCCGAGCTGCCGCCCGCCGGACCCGACCCCGCCGCCCAGCGCGCCAGGGCGGTGCGCGGCGGGCTCCTCGTCGCGGCCGTCCTGACGTCGCTGCTGGCGCTCGGGGTGTCGATGATGCCCTTCGGCGGCTCCGGCGGCGGCGACGCGGCGGCCGGCGAACCCCAGGACCGCACCCCGGTGGCCGCCAACCCCGGCGCCTCCTTCGAACCCTCCGCCGACGGCACCGCCGGGAGCGACTCCCCCCGGCCCACCGAGGACACCCCCGAGGCCACGCCGACGCGCGAGCACCCCGACCCCGAGCCCCAGGGCACCTCCACCACCACCGCGGGCGGCGGCGCCCAGTCCGCCGACGACGCCGACGAGACCTGCCGGGTCCGCTACGACCTGGTCAACCAGTGGCCCGACGGCTTCCAGGCCACCGTCACCGTCACCACCGAACAGGCCCTGGAAACCTGGCAGTTGGCCTGGTCCTTCCGCGACGGCCAGCGGGTCGGCCAGATGTGGGACGCGAGCCTCGCGCAGGACGGCTCCCGGGTCACCGCGACCGCCGCCGCCTACAACCGGACGGTCGCCGCCGGCTCCGCCCTGACCTTCGGCTTCATCTCCTCCTGGCAGGGCCGCAACTCCCCGGCGCACGACTTCGAGCTGAACGGACGGGAGTGCGCCGTCTCCTGACCCGGAAAACCCGTTGACGCGCCGCCGCACCGCCGGGCTACAGTGGCGGCGCGTCACAACGACGTGTGTGACCGACGAGTGAAGTACGGGAGGTGTGACCGATGGCTGTCCTTGCGCAGGGCGCTGCCCGCATCCAGCAATCCATCACGTCCACTCCCGTGGCCACCGGCTGAACCCACTCCACTTCCGCGTCCGACGACGCGTGCCGGGGCCGCCCTTGTGAAGGGTCACCCTTGACTTCCAGCTCTGCCTCCTCCGCGCTCGCCCCCTACGGCTGGGACGACGCCTGGGCGGACCAGTTCGCCCCCCACGACGCCGAAGGACTGATCGCCGGACGCGTCGTCCGTGTCGACCGCGGCCAGTGCGACGTCGTCACCGCCACCGGGGTGCTGCGCGCCGACACCGCCTTCGTCACCCCCCACGACCCGATGCGGGTCGTGTGCACCGGCGACTGGGTCGCCGTCGAACCCGGCGGCAACCCCCGCTACGTACGGACGTATCTGCCGCGCCGTACCGCCTTCGTGCGCTCCACCTCCTCCCAGCGGTCCGAGGGGCAGATCCTCGCGGCCAACGTCGACCACGCCGTCGTCGCCGTCTCCCTCGCCGTCGAACTCGACCTCGGCCGGATCGAGCGGTTCCTCGCACTGGCCTGGGAATCGGGCGCACAGCCTGTGGTCGTGCTGACCAAGGCCGACCTCGTCCCGGACCCGGTGACCCTCGCGCACCTCGTGCAGGACGTGGAGACCACGGCGCCCGGAGTGCCGGTGCTCGCGGTCAGCGCCCGGCTCGACGAGGGGCTCGACACGCTCACCGCGATCGTCGGCGGCGGCACGTCCGTGCTGCTCGGCCAGTCCGGCGCCGGCAAGTCCACCCTCGCCAACGCGCTCCTCGGCGCCGACGTCATGGACGTGCAGGACACCCGGGACGCCGACGGCAAGGGACGGCACACCACCACCACCCGCAACCTGCTCGCGCTGCCCGGCGGGGGAGTCCTGATCGACACTCCCGGACTGCGCGGCGTGGGCCTGTGGGACGCCGAGGCCGGCGTCGGACAGGTCTTCGCGGAGATCGAGGAACTCGCGGGGCGCTGCCGCTTCCACGACTGCGCCCACGAGTCCGAGCCGGGCTGCGCGGTCCTCGGCGCGATCGACTCCGGGGAACTGCCCGAACGGCGGCTGGAGAGCTACCGCAAGCTGATGCGGGAGAACCAGCGCATCGTCGCCAAGACCGACGCCCGCCTGCGCGCCGAGATCCGCCGCGACTGGAAGCGCAAGGGAGCCGAGGGTCGAGCAGCAGGCGAAGCCAAACGCAACGGCTGGCGATAACACCACCAACAGTGGCCCCCCACCCGCGCCCCCGGGAAACCCACCCAGGGGCGCGGGGAACGGCGCGAGAACCCCCCACCGACCGCAACGGTGACCACCTCCGACGGTGGCCCCCAACCCCGCCCGGGGAAAACCCACCCAGGGGCGCGGGGAACTGCGCGAGAAACCCCCACCGACCGCAACGGTGACCACCGCCGCCAACGGCCGACGGTGGCCCCCAACCCCGCCCGGGGAAACCCACCCAGGGGCGCGGGGAACTGCGCGAGAACCCCCCACCGGCCGACAGGTGACCACCGCCATGTCCGAATCCCGCCAGCGCCAGCCCCCGCACTGGCGGAGACTGGGACGCGTGATGGACGAGGACACCAGGTACGAGGCGGTGCGCAGCCGGGACGCCCGGTTCGACGGCGCGTTCTTCTTCGCCGTCGACACCACCGGCATCTACTGCCGGCCCAGCTGCCCCGCCGTCACCCCCAAACGCGCCAACGTCCGCTTCTTCGCGACCGCCGCCGCCGCGCAGGGCTCGGGATTCCGGGCCTGCCGACGGTGCCGTCCCGACGCCGCACCCGGCTCGGCCGACTGGAACATCCGCGCCGACGTCGTCGGCCGCGCGATGCGGCTCATAGGCGACGGCGTCGTCGACCGCGAAGGGGTGACCGGACTCGCCGGCCGGCTCGGCTACAGCGCCCGCCAGGTGCAGCGCCAGCTGACCGGCGAGCTCGGCGCCGGCCCCGTCGCCCTGGCCCGCGCCCAGCGCGCCCACACCGCACGCGTCCTGCTCCAGACCACCGACCTGCCGATCACCGAGATCGCCTTCGCGGCCGGCTTCGCCAGCGTCCGGCAGTTCAACGACACCGTGCGCACGGTGTACGCCAGCACCCCCAGCCGGCTGCGCGCCGCCACCGCCCGCTCGGTCCGCCGCGCCGCCACCCCGGCCGCGGGCGTCCCCCTGCGGCTCGCCCACCGCGGCCCCTACCGCGCCGACGCCGTCTTCGACCTCCTCCAGGCCGAGGCCGTCCCCGGGGTCGAGGACGTCGAGGGAGTTCCCGGCCGACGCGTCTACCGCCGGACCCTGCGCCTCCCGCACGGCACCGGTATCGCCGCCGTGCACGAGCGCCCCGGCACCACAGGCACAGGCACCGGCACCGGCACCGCGACCCGCCCCGGCGGCTGGCTCGACGCCCGGCTGAGCCTCACCGACCCCCGCGACCTCACCACCGCCGTACAGCGCCTGCGCCGCCTGTTCGACCTGGACGCCGACCCCTACGCCGTCGACGAGCGGCTCGGCGCCGACGCCCGCCTCGCCCCCCTGGTCGCCGCCCGCCCCGGCCTGAGATCACCGGGCGCCGCCGACCCCGAGGAACTGGCGGTCCGGACGGTGGCCGGCCCGGCGGAGTCGGAACGGCTGGTACGCCGGTACGGCAAGGCGCTCGACGCCCCCTGCGGCTCGCTCACCCACCTCTTCCCCGAACCGGCCGTCCTCGCCGAGGCCGAACCGCACGGCACCCTCGGCGCGCTCACCGCCGCCCTCGCCGACGGCGCCCTGCGCCTGGACCCCGGCGCAGACCGGGACGAGGCACGCCGGGCACTGCTCGCCCTGCCCGGACTGGACGCCCGTACCGCCGCCGTCGTGCGCACCCGCGCCCTCGGCGACCCCGACGTCGCCCCGCCCGGCGCCGACGTCCCCGACAGCTGGCGCCCCTGGCGCTCGTACGCCGTACTGCACCTGCGCACCGCAGGGGAGTGGGAGTGACCGACATGACCGTTCAGTGGACCCGCCTCGACAGCCCCGTCGGCGCGCTGCTGCTCACCGCCGACCCCGGCAGCGGCGCCCTGACCTCGCTGTCCGTGCCCGGGCAGAAGGGCGGGCGGAGCGTCGCGGAGGGCTGGCTGCACGCGCCCGGGGCGTTCCGGGACGCCGAGGAGCAGCTCGCCGCGTACTTCGCGGGGGAGCTGAAGGAGTTCCGGCTGCCGCTGCGCGCCGAGGGCACCGAGTTCCGCCGGAAGGTGTGGGACGCCCTCGACGACGTGCCCTACGGCGCGACCACCACCTACGGCGAGATCGCCGCGCGGATCGGCGCGCCCCGGGCCGCCGTCCGGGCGGTCGGCGGCGCCATCGGAGCCAACCCGCTGCTGATCGTCCGCCCCTGCCACCGGGTGATCGGCGCCGACGGCTCCCTCACCGGGTACGCCGGCGGCCTGGAGCGCAAGACCGCCCTGCTCACCCTCGAAGGCACGCTGCTGTGACACCCCGCCCGGTCAGCCCCACAGGACCACGCCCACCCACGCCCCCGCGATCAGCAGACAGGTGAACAGCTCCGCCAGCACGCTGGAGCCGCCCGAGCGCATCGCCGTGCGCAGGGCCGCCATCGCCTCGGCGTGCCGGCCGAGCCGATGGCGCTCCTCCAGGTAGATACCGGCCATGAACCCGGGGATCGCGCCCACCACGGGGATCAGCAGGAAGCCCAGGAACGCGCCCGACCCGGCGTACACCGCCATCTGCCGGGACGCGCCGCTCTCCCGCAGCTGTCGGGGCGGCAGGGCCCAGCGCACCACCTGGGACAGGAACAGCGCGACCGTCGCCCCGGCCAGCAGCCACCACGCCACCGGCTGCGGGTCCTTCAGCGCCCACCACATGACCGCGGCCCAGACCAGCCACGACCCGGGCACGCCGGGCACCAGCACTCCGCACAGGCCGAGCAGGATGACCATGCCGACCAGCAGGAGATCCCACACTCCCATCTGACCAGAGTGCAGGAGCCCGGATGACCCCGCAGGTCAGCGCCGCCCCCGCCGGCCCGCGCCGCCGGGACTCCGGAACCCCCCCGCGGCGCCCCGTGTCCCAGGAATCCCACACCCGTTCGACGCCTCACCCGATTTTCCGGATGCCCCGTTTTCATCCGCCCCGAGCGGTGGACAATTAGGGGCATGAGCCAGCAGGGGGGAAGGCCCACCGGTCGGGACGACGACTGGTGGATGCAGCTGTACGACCACACCGCCGAGGACACCGGCCCCGCCGCCGCGCCGGACTCGCTGGACGACCGGTTCGCCTCGGCGTCCCACACGGTGGGCAGGCCCCGCGCCCCGTGGGAACCGCAGCCCGCGGAGCCGGCCGAGCCCAGCGAGCCCACCGGTTCCGCGGTGGGCACGAGCCCCGTACCGCCCACGGCCGAGGCGCTCCTCGCCGAGCGGCCCGTCACCGTCGCCCACGTCGGCTCCGGCCCGCCGACCTACGACGCCGAGCCCACCACCCTGCCGCCCGCCGACCCCGACGCGCTGGACGACCTGGTCGCCGACACCGTGCTCGACGGCGCGCACTACGGCGCCTGCACCCTGCGCGCCGCCTCCGTGCGCGGCGACTCCGCCCGCTACCGCGGCGAGCCCCGCCGCGACGCCCTGCTCACCGCCCGCTTCGGCACCGGCGACCTGGCCCTCGTCCTCGTCGCCATGGCCACCGGCGCCCGCGCCACCCCCGGCGCCCACCGCGCCGCCGCCGAGGTCTGCCACTGGATCGGCCGGGCCGTCGGCCGCAGCCAGGCCCGGCTCGCCGAGGACATCCGCGCCGGCCGCCGCGGCGACCTCAAGTCCGGCCTGCACCGCCTCACCGACCGCAGCCTCGGCAAGCTCCGCGCCGGCGCGGCCGAACAGGGTGTCGACCCGGAGGAGTACGCGGCCACCCTGCGCTGTCTGCTCCTGCCGGCCGACCCCGCCTGCCGCACCCGGGTCTTCTTCGGCGTCGGGGCCGGCGGTCTGTTCCGGCTGCGGGACGGCCAGTGGCAGGACATCGAGCCCCGGGTCACCGACGCCGTCGGCGAGGCCGTCGTGGGATTCGGCTCGCCGCCCTCCGAGACCCCCGAGGGCGACCGGCTCACCATGGACCTGGGCATCCCCACACCCCCGAGCCCGTACGAGCCCGCCCCGGAACCGGCCCGCGAACCGTTCCGCTTCCGCGCCTCCGTAGCCCGTCCGGGGGACACGCTCCTGATGTGCACCGGGGGCCTCGCCGAGCCGCTGCGCGGCGAGGCGGACCTCGCCCGGCACCTCACCGACCGCTGGTCCGGGCCCACCCCGCCGGGACTCGCCGCGTTCCTCGCCGACACCCAGGTACGGGTCAAGGGCTACGCCGACGACCGCACCGCCGCCGCCGTCTGGGAGAGCTGACCGAGCGAACCGCGCGCCCCTGTGCCTCCAATGGAACCCGGAGGCATCGAAGGAGACCGAAGGGGCACCCCGGAGCCATGGCCAAGCAGAACGTCGCGGAACAGTTCGTCGACATCCTCGTCCGTGCCGGAGTCGAACGCCTCTACGGCGTCGTCGGCGACAGCCTCAACCCCGTGGTGGACGCGGTGCGCCGCACCCCCGGCATCGAATGGGTGCACGTCCGCCACGAGGAGACCGCCGCGTTCGCGGCGGGTGCCGAGGCCCAGATCACCGGCCGGCTCACCGCCTGCGCCGGCTCCTGCGGTCCCGGCAACCTGCACCTGATCAACGGTCTCTACGACGCCCACCGCTCGATGGCGCCGGTCCTCGCCCTCGCCTCGCAGATCCCCTCCAGCGAGATCGGCCTCGGCTACTTCCAGGAGACCCACCCGGACCGGCTGTTCACCGAGTGCAGCCACTACAGCGAGCTGATCTCCAGCCCCGAGCAGATGCCGAGGCTGCTGCAGACCGCCATCCAGCACGCGATCGGCCGCTCCGGAGTCAGCGTCGTCTCCCTGCCCGGCGACATCGCCGACCGGCCGGCCCCCGCCAAGGCCGTCGAGACCGCGCTGGTGACCTCCCGGCCCACCGTCCGCCCCGGCGACACCGAGATCGACGCGCTGGTCCGGATGATCGACGCCGCCGACCGGGTCACCCTGTTCTGCGGCAGCGGCACCGCGGGCGCCCACACGGAGGTCATGCAACTCGCCGAGAAGGTCAAGTCCCCGGTGGGCCACGCCCTGCGCGGCAAGGAGTGGATCCAGTACGACAACCCCTACGACGTCGGGATGAGCGGCCTGCTCGGCTACGGCGCCGCCTACGAGGCCACCCACGAGTGCGATCTGCTGATCCTGCTCGGCACCGACTTCCCCTACAACGCCTTCCTGCCCGACGACGTGAAGATCGCCCAGGTCGACGTGCGCCCCGAACACCTCGGCCGGCGCTCCAAACTGGACCTCGCGGTCTGGGGCGACGTCCGCGAGACCCTGCGCTGCCTGATCCCGCGCGTGCGGGCCAAGAACGACCGCCGCTTCCTCGACAAGATGCTCAAGAAGCACGCGGACGCCCTGGAGGGCGTCGTCAAGGCGTACACCCGCAAGGTCGAGAAGCACACTCCGATCCACCCCGAGTACGTCGCCTCCGTCCTCGACGAACTCGCCGACGACGACGCGGTGTTCACGGTCGACACCGGGATGTGCAACGTGTGGGCCGCCCGTTACCTCACCCCCAACGGGCGTCGCCGGGTGATCGGTTCCTTCTCCCACGGCTCGATGGCGAACGCGCTGCCCATGGCGATCGGCGCCCAGTTCACCGACCGCCGGCGCCAGGTCGTGTCGATGTCCGGCGACGGCGGCTTCACCATGCTGATGGGCGACTTCCTCACCCTGGTCCAGTACGACCTGCCGGTGAAGGTCGTCCTGTTCAACAACTCCTCCCTGTCCATGGTCGAGTTGGAGATGCTGGTCGCGGGACTGCCGTCGTACGGCACCACCAACAAGAACCCCGACTTCGCCGCGGTCGCCCGCGCCTGCGGGGCCTACGGGGTACGGGTGGAGAAGCCCAAGCAGCTCGCCGGTGCCCTCAAGGACGCCTTCCGGCACAAGGGCCCGGCCCTCGTCGACGTCGTCACCGACCCCAACGCCCTGTCGATCCCGCCGAGGATCAGCGCCGACATGGTCACCGGCTTCGCCCTGTCCGCCTCGAAGATCGTCCTCGACGGCGGGGTCGGCCGCATGCTCCAGATGGCCCGCTCCAACCTCCGCAACGTGCCCCGCCCCTAGTAGGGCTTGGTCAGCTTCACTTCTGAGTGGCGTGTCTGTTGGGCTGTTGGTGTCGTTGTGATGGTGTGACACCTGGGGAGATGGCCGAGGT
>NZ_JBEPBM010000045.1:0-49447 GCF_040299205.1 Streptomyces sp. NPDC000983
GTGAGGGTGAGGGCGGCGTGAGTGAGCCGCCCCACCCGGTGCGGATCCGTGGGCTGTCGGGGACCCGAGGTCAGATGTAGCGGCGGAGCCCGCCCCCGCCGCTTTCGTCGCTCCGGTCAGTTCTCCGAGCGGGCCAGCGCCTGCTCCAGGACGACCAGCAGGGCGTCCCGCACCGAGCCGCGCTCGCGCGCGTCGAAGACGACGACCGGCACGCCCTCGCTCACGTCGAGCGCCCAGCGCACGTCGTCCAGTTGGTGCTCGACCTTCCCGTCGAAGGCGTTCACCGCCACCGCGAACGGGATGCTCTTGTGCTCGAAGTAGTCGACGGCGGCGTAGCAGTCGTCCAGCCGCCGGGTGTCGACGATGACGAGCCCGCCCACCGCGCCCTCGACCAGGTCGTCCCACATGAACCCGAACCGCTCCTGCCCGGGCGTGCCGAACAGGTACAGCTTCAGGGTCGGGTCGATGGTGATGCACCCGAAGTCCATGGCGACGGTGGTCGTCGTCTTGTCCGGGGTGTGCGTGAGGTCGTCGACCCCGGCCGCCACCTCGGTGATCGCCGCCTCGGTGGTCAGCGGCTCGATCTCGGAGATGGAGCCGACGGCCGTCGTCTTGCCCACCCCGAATCCACCCGCGATCACCATCTTGACCGGCAGCGGCGGTCGTACGGCGGCGGCCGGTTCAGTCGGTGTCACGGAAGTACCCCCCGGGAGTCGGGGATGGCGCGCAGGCCATCGATCACTCTTCGCAGTACGGATGAATCGTGGACGGCGTCCGCGTTCGGAACGTGCACCGTCAGATGGCCCTCGGTCCGCAGGTCCTCGGCGAGCACCCGCACGACGTTCAGATGCAGCCGCAGCCGTGCCGCGATCTCCGCGATGGACTGCGGCTGCCTGCACGCCGCGATGATGTCGTGCTGCTCGAAGGAGAGCAGCGCGAGCGCGCCGAGACCCCCGGCGGTGGCCACCACCTGGGTCTCGACGGGCATCGTCCGGCCGGCCGTGCTGGGCGCCACCCGGCCGGCGGTGACCAGGAAGGGCCGCACGGCGGGGGCGGGGCCGACCGGGTCGTGGCCCGGGGGCGGTGTGCCGTCCGCCATGGGTCCTGTTCCGTCCTTCTCGGCCGGGTCAGCGGGCCGAAGCGGCGCCGACGCTGTTCTTCAGCTCCAGCACCAGCTGCGGACTGAGCGCGGCACCGGCACGGTTGGCGAACAGCGTCATCTCGTAGGCGATGTTGCCGAGCTTGGCCTCCTTGTCGGTGACCACGCCGAGGACCGCGCCGTTGCCGATCGCGGAGACCAGCACATGGCCGCCCTCCAGATCGATGATGACCTTGTTCAGGCCGCCGAGCCCGTAGTTGCCGGAGGCGCCGGCGGCGAGGCTGGTGATGCCCGAGACGATCGCGGCCAGCCGTTCCGAGTCGGCGTGCTCACGCAGCTCCGACACGGCGATCAGCAGTCCGTCGGAGGAGACGGCGATGGCGTCCACGACGCCCGCGGTCTCGGTCGCGAAGCGATTCAACAGCCAGGTGAAGTCGGCCGCCGCGGCCTTGAGTTCGGCCGGCGATGTGCCACCTGTCGACGTACTCACTGCTCCGCTCCTTCCGGGAGGTGCTGCTCTTGCTGCTGGGCTGGGGTCGGGTCGTCGGTGTCGCGGTGCGCCTGGGCCACGGCGGCCTCGAACTCCTCCAGCGCGGACCGTACGGCGTCGGCGTCGGCGGGCCGGGGCGCCTGGTGCAGCGCCTGGTGGGAGCCGGTGTCCTCGGAACCGCGCAGGGTCGCGCCGCGCACCCGGCGGCGCAGCGGGCGGGACCCGGCGGCCGCGGAGGGCGCCTCGGCGTGGGGCCGGGGGGAGGTGTCCGGGCGGTCCGCCCGGGCGTGGTCGGCCGGGGCCGGCATGGGGACGCGGGCGGGAGCGGCGGCCGGTGCCGGGGTCTCGCGCCGGGGGACCCGGCGGGGCAGGGCCCCGGCGTCCTCGTCGGCCATCGCCGCGTGGGCGTGGCCCGTGTGGGCGGCGGGGGCCACCGCGGCGGGCAGCGGCCCGCCGGCCGAGGCGTCCGGCACCCCGGCCGGGGCGGCCGCCGGTACCTCGGGCTCCGGCAGCAGCAGCGCGGCCGGCACGCTCACCTCGGCCGTGACACCCCCGCCCGGAGTACGGGTCAGCTCGACCCCGATCTCCCAGCGGCGCGCCAGCGTGCCGACCACGAACAGGCCCAGCACCTTCGTCGGCACCAGGTCGAGCCGTTCGCGGCGGATCAGGCGGGCGTTCTCCTCGGCGAGCCGCTCGGCGCTCATGCCCAGACCGTGGTCGGAGATCACGATCGAGGCGAAGTCGTCCTCGCCGGCCGCCACCGTCACCTCCACGGGGCTGCCCGCGGGCGAGAACGACACCGCGTTCTCCAGGAGTTCGGCCACCATCAGCGTCAGGTCGCCGATCACGTCCGGCTCGACCGCGATCTCGGCGCGGGCCTGGAGCCGTACCCGCTGGAAGCCCTCGATCTGGCCGAGCGCGGCCCGCACGACGGTGGTCAGCGCGAGCGGACCCGAACCGAGACCGGCCTCGCGGATGCCGGCCAGCAGCATCAGGCTGTCGGCGTTGCGCCGCAGGCGGACCGCGATGTGGTCGATGCTGTAGAGCCGCTCCAGCAGTTCGGGGTCGGTCTCCCCGCGCTCCACCGCGTCGATCAACGACAACTGACGGGTAGTCAGATTGCTGACGCGGCGGCCGACGTTGCCGAACATCTCGGCGACGTTGCGGCGGCTGAGCACCTGGCGCTCCAGCAGCGCGGCGGCCGTGGTCTGCACCCGGTTGAAGGCGTCGGCGAGGTCACCGATCTCGTCCCGGGCGGTGACCGGCACCTCGCGCAGCCGCGGCGGTCCCGCGTCCTCGGCGTCGTCGTCGGCGACCCGGGCCAGCTCGCGGTCGGCGACCTCGGCGACCTCGCGGGCGGCGCCGGTGAGCACCTGCACCGGCCGTACCACCGAGCGGCGGACCGCGACCGAGAGGGTGAACCACAGGGCGAAGCCGAACAGGGCCAGTCCCAGCAGCAGACCGGCACGCCAGGCTGCTTCGTCGGAGGCGTTGTCGGCCCGGTCGGCGATCTGGTCGATCAGGGAGGCGGTGATACCGAGCCGGATCTCGGCCTGGGCCCGGTAGGCGGGGTAGGAGGCGAGCGCCGCGTTGAACGACTGCCGGATCTCGGCGGGGGAGTCGGACTGCAGCGAGCTGGGGTCGATCTGGAGCTCGGCGTACTGCCGCAGGATGGTGGCCTGCGGCGAGGTGTGCTCGATACCGCGCAGCTCCTCGGCCTGCCCCTCGGTGGCGAACCGGGAGAACCGGTCGGCCTGGTAGGTGTAGACCTCGTAGGAGCCGACCGCGCCGATGAACTCGATGAGCGCGTTGGAGTCACCGGTCGCCGCGGAGAACACCCCGGTCTCGAAGGCGCTGTGGGCGGCGTCGGCCCGCAGCAGCGAGTCGAGCAGGTTGCCGGTGAAGGTGCCCGAGAGGGCGGCGTCGCGGTCCAGGCCGAGGCCGTCGATGACGCCCTTGGCGGCGCTGGTGTACGCCGGGTCGATGTTGTCGGCGGGCAGATAGCCCTGCTCGATGGTGTCGCGGAGACTGCCGAGCGCGTCGATCTCCTTGAGGGCCTGCGCCTCGGTCTCCGGCAGCCGGTCCCCGAAGGTCTCGCGGACCTTGGTCACCTGGGCGTCCACCCTGGCCTGCGCCCGGTCGTAGGCGTCCGTCGAGGGCGCGGTCCTGCCGTCGGCGGCCTCGTACCGCACGGACAGCAGGATCGCCTGCTGGTGCTCGGCCTCCACCCGGTCCACCAGTGTGGCCACCTCGGCGCTGTCCCGGACCAGTCGGGCCGCCTCGGAGGCGGAGGAGGACTGGGCCAGCTGCTCGGTGATCAGATAGGCGAGCAGGGCGGCCACCACGGCGAGCGGCACCCCGACCAGGAGGTTGAGCTTGCGCCGGAACGGCCAGCGGTCGACTAGGCGGCGTATGCCGAGAGGGGAGCCGGGTGAAGCGGTGGACGCGTCCACCTCTTTCGTGGACACCTTTCCTCCTCGATTGATCGACTGTTGACCGGCTGAGCATCGGCACTGACAACTCACGGATCGCCTGGCGTCAACGTTGGGGAGACTATCGCCTCTTGAGACATCCGTCTTCACATGCGATCACAACTGACTACTCATTGACACCAATCGGTGACCCGGAATCGCTTGACTGGGCAAGAAGCCCCTGGATTGGATCAGTTGAAGTACTGGAGAACATCCATCCCCACCACTCAGTCCGGAACGGGAATCGTGACTTCTACCGCCCCACGCAGCAGGTCCATCCGGAACCATCCCGGCGCGGCCGCCGTCGCGCTCGCCGCGGCCGCGGCCCTGCTCGCGGGATGTGGCTCCTCCGACGACGAGAACGACGACCCCCTGGCGGGGGACAAGGCGAGCGGCGACACCGTCGTCGTCGGCTCCAACAACTTCGCCGAGTCCATCCTCCTCGCCGACATCTACGGCGAGGCCCTGAAGGCCAAGGGCCTGAAGGTCACCTACAAGCCCAACATCGGCAGCCGCGAGACCACTTACGGCCTGCTGAAGAACGGCTCCATCACCGTCCTGCCGGAGTACAACGGCTCGCTGCTGGCGTACCTGGACCCCAAGGCGGAGCAGAAGGACGCCGACTCCGTGAACACCGCGGTGAAGGCCAAGCTGGACAAGAAGCTGACCCTGCTGGAGTCCTCGCCCGCCGAGGACAAGGACTCGGTCAGCATCAACGCGGCGACCGCCGAGAAGTACAGCCTCACCGGTGAGTCCACCCTCGCCGACCTCAAGGACATCGCCCCCGAGCTGGTCATCGGCGGCTCGCCCGAGTTCCAGACCCGTCAGCAGGGCCTGCTGGGCCTGAAGGACGTCTACGGCCTGGAGTTCAAGTCCTTCAAGGCGCTCGACGCGGGCGGTCCGCTGACCCAGGCGGCGCTGACGAAGAACACCGTGCAGGCGGCGGACATCTTCACCACGGACCCGACGATCACGAAGGAGAAGTTCGTCGTTCTCCAGGACCCGGAGAACCTCTTCGGCTTCGCCAACGTGACCCCGCTGGTCTACAAGTCGGGCCTGCCGCAGGAGGGCGTCGACGCCCTGAACGCGGTCTCCGCCAAGCTCGACACCAAGACCCTCCTGGACCTGGACTCCCAGGTCCAGCTGGAGAACAAGGACCCGCTCGACGTGGCCAAGGCCTGGCTGAAGTCGGCCGGCCTGGACTGACCGGGACCGGGCGGGGTCGTGGCGACCACGGCCCCGCCCGGGGTCGGTGCACCACCTGGGTCGGTGCACCACCGAGGTCAGTGGCCCACCTGGAACGTCGCGTCCTGCCGTTCGGCCGCCGTGGAGACGGGGTCGATCCGCAGGGCGTACGCGTAGTGGCGGATGTACCGGGTGGGGTTGTTGTACGAGCGGAACGACGACCAGGACGCGTCGGCGAGGCCCGCCGTGCGGTAGAAGGTCGCGTCCCCGGCGTAGGCCGAGGTGCCGTCGTTCACGTCCAGGCGGAGCGCGTAGTCGTAGTGCCGCAGATACCGGGTCGGGTAGTTGACCGACTGGAAGGACACCCCGGCGGAGTCCGCGAGCCCCGGCACCAGCTTCCACTGCGAGTCCGGGAACGGGTCGAAGGGATAGGCGTCGATCCGCCCCGCGAAGCCGCTGTGCCGGACGTAACGGTCGGGGAAGTTGTACGACTTGAGCCGGTTCCACGCGGGCGCGCCCCAGCGCGCGAGCAGGTTGGAGTACTCGGTCGAGGTGATCGGGTGGATCCCGCAGTGCTTGGAGTTGAGGGGCTGCGTGTACAGCCGCTGGTCCACCGGGGTCCAGGTGCCGGAGGCGAGGTTGCTCGACTGCCAGGCGTAGAACACCCCGTTGGGCGTGTAGGTGTCACCCCAGAGGTAGTGGACGCCGCTGGTCAGTGACTTGACCACCGTCGGCGCCTCGGTGCCGCCGTGCGCGACCGGAGTGCTGAACGGCGTGAAGCTGCCCGGCGCCAGGGAGGTCGACCGCGCTCCGACAAGCGTCTGGTCCCTCTTGTAGTAGAGGTAGTTGACGCCGTTCACCCCGACGGTGAGGTTGCCGTCGATCACGTCGTACCCGGGGTCGAAGAACACCTGCGGGGAGACCGTGGTCCGGAAGTCGGTCGTGTAGCTCACCATGATCACGTTGTGGCCGCTGCTGTTCACCGACGAGTAGAGGATGCCGTACTGCCCCCGCCCGGCGTCCCAGAAGGCCTCCGGCGCCCAGCTGTGCGTGCTGGTCATGTCGTGGAGCTTCAGCAGCCGGTAGCCGGTGAACGACCGCAGGTCGGTCGAGTCCCAGACATGGATGTACACACTGGTGCGGCTCCAGTCGGTGCCCTTCAGATCGGTGGCCAGGACCACGAAGGTCCCGTCCTGCTTGCGCAGGACGAACGGGTCGCGCAGTCCGCCGGCCCCGCCGGTCGGGGTGACGACGGGGGCGTTCTGGTTGAGCGGTGTCCAGCGCAGTCCGTCGGTGCTGACGGCCAGGTGCAGGCCGTAGTCCGCCTCCAGCATGGTGGTGGACTCGGTGAAGTAGGCCATCACATAGGCCGAGTCGGCGGCGTGCGCGGTGCCGGATCCGAGCGTCAGCGCTCCGGTGGCGGCCAGCGGGGCGGTCGCCGCCAGACCGAGGAGCGTTCTGCGGGACGGGTGCGGGTGAGCGGTCATCCGGACTCCAGGGGGCGGGGTGGCCGATGCGGGGAGGCTCCACTGGTCGAGATTTCGAACTCGGTTCGGTGGAGCGGTCAGAAGGTAGGAGTGTGGCGCGTGCGCGTCAACGAGGTGGGCGGCCTTGGCTGGATTCGGCTCGTGCGGGGGGCCGGTGGTCGGGGCGTGTGGCGGTGCCGCGTGACCTGACGGCCGGATGGCTTTATGGCCCGTCAGCCCGTCAGCCCGTCAGCCCGTCGATCGGAGAGAGGGGGAGCCCGGTTCAGGCGGACTCCCCCCGTCCCCGCTCCCGATCGACCCGCCGGGGCGATCGGAAGCGCTTTCTCCTGGCCGCGTCGAGGAAGTTACCGGGGGTTACATTCGAGGGTCAAGGAGAGGGCGGCCCTGGTGTGTCGACTGTGTGCGCGGACCAGGCGTGCCCGGTCCCCGACTCACCTCCGGCGCAGCCGCAGCGCCAGCGCCGTCCCTCCGGTGAGCGCCAGCACGGCGGCCGCGCCGCCCGCCAGCAGCGGCGCCGACGGCCCCGAGTCCGGCTCCGCCGCCGCGGCCACCGGGGTGGCGTCGGCCGGCGCGGACGCCGTACGGTCCCGCACCGCCGAGGGCGAGACGGCGGCGGTGGACGGCGACGCGGTCGGCGAAGGGGACTTCGCCGAAGGGGACTTCGGGGTGCGCGACGCGGTCGCGGACGGCGTCGGTGCCGCGCTCTTCTTCTCCTTCGCCGGGAACACCACGTCCGAGCAGGAGTAGTACGTGTCCGGCGTGCTGCTGTTCTGCCACACCGTGTACAGCACATGGCGTCCCGTACGGTCCTTCGGCAGCGTCGCCCGGATGCGGTACGCGCCGTCGGCGAGCGCGGGGTCCCGCACCTCGGCGAACGGCTGCTCGGGCAGGTCGGCCCAGGTGAGCGGCCGGGTCGGGTCGTAGCCCTGCTCGGTCAGATAGAGCCGGAAGGTACCGGTGTGCGGGATCGTCGAGGCGTACCGCATGGTCAGGGCGGCGCCCGGGGTCAGACGGGTGGACGGCCAGTCGGTGCGGGCCAGGTCCAGGCCGCGGTAGGCGGGCAGGCCGCCGCTGCACAGCTCCCCGTCGGGGACGACCTGCCGGTCCCGGCCACCGACGTTCGCGATCCGCAGGTTGTCCCAGGCGGTGAAGGGTGCGCCGTTCGCGGCGACGGCCGCCCGGCAGGCCGACGAGCGCGCGGCGTCGCCGCCCTCGGGCGAGCAGGCCAGCACCCGGCTGACCGGATCGGTGGGCGCACCGTGCGCGGCGGCCGGGACGGCCGTGCCCAGGGCGAGCAGCGCGGACGCCGCCGCTGCGAAGGCGTGCCGGGCACGGATGCGGTGCATGTGAAGGGTCTCCTCGGCCGGTTCGGGACGGGACTGCTTCCGTCCAGTACGGGCGGGACGGCGGACGCGTTCAGCGGGACCCGGCGCGCGGGGGCCGGAAGCGGCGGCGGCCCGGGAGTCCGGCGGGGGGTGGCTGCGGCCCACCGTGAGGGCCGGGCGCGAGCCCTTGCAAATGAGGTCACAAACGGTCAACCGGCCAACGCAGAGGGTTCGTTTCCAGCCCGATCGAGGGTTTCCCCTGTATCCCTACGACCTTCTGTTTGCCTATCGTTCCGACACAGCCGACCCACAGGTAACCCCGGACGGGTCGGTCCCCACACGCCTGGCCGGCCATCGCGCACGCTTTTCGGTTTTCGCCCCCCTCCGCTTCGAGGACGAAGCGCACCGACCGCCGCTCCGCGCTGCCCGGAGCACGGCCACGAAAGGCACTCCCTTGCGTACCTCCCCCTCCGTGCGACGGAGACTGATATCCGTCGCCGCGGTCTCCGCCGCGCTGTTCACCGCCGCCACCGCCACGGTCGCCACCGCCCAGGAGCCCGCGACTCCCCAGGACGCCCCCGCCGCCCGCACCGAGGCCGCCCCCGGCGCCCCGGCCGAACGCCTCATCGTGGGCTACAAGTCCGGTGCCGCCGAGGCCAGTTCCAACAAGGCCGCCGACGCCGACGCCGCCGCCAAGGGCGAGAAGGCCGGCGAGCGGGTGGACTTCGAGCGCCGCCTCGGCACCGGCGCCGCACTCGTCGACCTCGGCGAGGACCTCACCAGGGCGGACGTCGCCGACGTCGTCGCCGAGTACCGGGCCGACCCGCAGGTCGCCTACGTCGTACCGGACCGGCTGAACAAGCCCCTCGCGACGCCGAACGACACCGAGTACACCAAGCAGTGGGACCTGTTCGAGACCACGGCCGGCATGAACGTGCCGGGCGCCTGGGACACCACCACCGGCACCGGGGTCACCGTCGCCGTGATCGACACCGGCTACGTGACCCACTCCGACCTCGCCGCGAACATCGTCGGCGGCTACGACTTCATCTCCGACACCACCGTCGCCGCCGACGGCAACGGCCGCGACAGCAACCCGGCCGACCCGGGCGACTGGACGGCCGCGAACCAGTGCGCCTCGGGCGACCCGGCCTACGACTCCTCCTGGCACGGCACCCACGTCGCGGGCACCATCGCCGCCGCCACCGGCAACGGCAAGGGCGTCGCCGGCATCGCGTACGGCGCGAAGGTGTCCCCGCTGCGCGTCCTCGGCAAGTGCGGCGGCTACGACTCCGACATCATCGACGCCATCACCTGGGCGTCCGGCGGAACCGTCTCCGGCGTCCCGGCCAACACCAACGTCGCCAAGGTCATCAACATGAGCCTCGGCGGCAGCGGCGCCTGCACCACCGCGACGCAGAACGCGATCAACGCCGCCGTGGGCCGCGGCACCACGGTCGTCGTCGCGGCCGGCAACAGCAACGCCAACGCGGCCAACTACTCGCCGGCGAGCTGCAACAACGTCATCAGCGTGGCCGCCGCCGACCGGCAGGGCAACCGCTCCTACTACTCCAACTACGGCACGGTCGTCGACATCGCCGCCCCGGGCGGAGAGACCAACTCCGTCACCTCCAACGGCATCCTGTCCACACTGAACGCCGGCGCGCAGGGCCCGGGCGCCGAGAGCTACGAGTACTACCAGGGCACCAGCATGGCCGCCCCGCACATCGCGGGTCTCGCCGCACTGCTGAAGTCGGCGAACACCACGCTGACCCCGGCCCAGATCGAGTCCGCGATCAAGACCAACTCGCGTGCTCTGGCCGGTACGTGCAGCGGCGGCTGCGGTGCGGGGCTGGCCGACGCGGCCAAGACGGTGCAGGCGGTGAGCGGCGGCTCCACGGGGGGCACCACCTTCACCAGCACGTCGGCCGTGGCCATCCCCGACAGCGGTACGGTCGAGTCCCCGGTCACCGTCTCCGGCCGGACCGGGAACGCCCCCTCGGCACTCCAGGTCGGCGTGGACATCACCCACACCTACCGCGGTGACCTGGTCATCGACCTGATCGCGCCGGACGGTTCGGCGTACCGGCTGAAGTCCGCCAGCTCCTCGGACTCCGCGGACAACGTCATCACCACCTACACGGTGAACGCCTCCTCCGAGGTCGCAGGCGGCACCTGGAAGCTGCGGGTGCAGGACACGGCCGCGCAGGACACGGGCCGGATCAACAGCTGGAAGCTGACCTTCTGAGCCGAACCTCCGACCCCTTGAACGGGCGGGCCGGCCGGTGCGGATGGGGCACCGGCCGGCCCGTCGTCATCGCGGTCATGCGCGGAAGGCCGCCAAGTGGTCCCGCGCCCAGCGCCGGTAGCCCCCCGCGGGCCGCCCCAGCAGCTCCGGGACGGTCGGGTCCACCTGCGCCTTCGCCCCGGCCCGCCCCCGGGCCGCGCTCTCGGCGAGCGCCTCGGCGATCGGTGCCGGATACCGTACGAGCAGCCTCCGCCGGGCCTCAGACTCGGGCAACTCCTCAAAGCGCAGCGGCCGTTGCAGGAGTTCGCCGAGGATCTCCGTCTGCCGCACGGCGCTGATCGCCTCGGGCCCCGTGAGCGGATACTCCCGCCCGGCGTGCGCCCCGGGCTCCAGCAGCGTCAGCGCCGCCGCGTCGGCGATGTCCCGCGGATCGACGGTGGCGTTGACCGCGTCGCCGCACGCCGCCCGTACGACGCCCTCCGCGCGGACCGAGATGGACCAGCCGAGCGTGTTGGTCATGAACGCGCGCGGCCGCAGCAGCGTCCACGACAGGCCGGAGTCCCGCAGCAGCCGCTCGTTGCCGCGCTGCCACCGGGTGATCAGGTCGGTGGCGTCCGGGTCGGCCACCGCCAGCGCCGACAGCTTCACCACATGCCGCACCCCCACCTCGCGCGCCGCCGCCAGGAAGTGCTCGTCATGGGCGTGCGTCAGCGGGTTCGCGGTGACCAGCAGGGCGGACGTCACCCCCGTCAGCGCCCGCCGCAGACTCACCGGATCGTCGAAGTCGCCACCCACCGGCTCCACTTGAGGCCCCGCCAGCTCGCGGGCGCGGTCCGGCCTGCGGGTCAGCAGCCGCAGCGGCACCCGGCCGCGCAGCCGTCCCGCGACCAGCCCGCCGACCGTGCCGGTCGCCCCGGTGAGCAGGATCATCGCTCCGCCTTCCCGGCGTACTCGGCGTCCGCCGGCAGCGGGGTCTCCTCCTCGTCGAGCGAGGCGAGGATCCGCACACCGCGGTCCGCCGCCGTGTCGAGCCGCACCAGCAGCCCCGGGACCGCGATGCTCGGCAGGATGTGCTGCCACAGCACGGCGATCCGGTGCGCCAGGTCCTCCCGCCCGGTCAGCGCCCTGGACATCAGCTGAATGCCGGCGAAGGCCCCCACGAGCAGTTCCACCGTGTCCCGCGGCACCACCGTGGGCAGCAGCTCACCCTGTTTCTCGGCCTCCTCCAGCAGCCCGATCAGATGCTCCGCCCACTGCCGGAACGGACCGGTGTGATCGACCCCGGGCGGCGCGCACTGGTCCACGGTCAGCCGCACACTGCCCTGCAGCAGCGAGTTGCCCAGCAGACGCCGGCCGAAGACGAAGGTGATGTCCACCACCTCCTGGAGCTTGCACGGATGCGGAGGCACCGCGCCGAGCTGCAACTGCTCGTCCAGGACGGCCTGGGCGAGGGATTCCTTGGAAGGGAAGTGGAAATACAGTGCGCCCTTGGTGACTTCGGCCCGCTCCAGCACCATCGAGATCGTCGTCGAGGTGTAGCCGTGCTCGTCGAACACCGCACCCGCGGCTTCCAGGATCGCCTTGCGCGTCCTGATGGCGCGCTCCTGCCTCGCCATAAGCGCCCCTCCGCTGCGCCGAGTTGACCGGACGTGCCGGGCGCGGCGGTCCGGTCGCGCACCGATGCCGGTCACCCTGGTCTCATTGAAAACAAACCGGTCGGCTCGTACTCTAGCGCTCACGGCACGGGCACCTCGCCGTCTGTCATCACTGTCGGGGGACCCAGGGGAGAGACATGCCTGAAATGCCGAGACCCGCCGATCTCCCGACCGCGTCCGAGGTCCTCACGGCCGCCGTACCACGCCAGTTGGTGCACCGCGCGGCCGTCGCCGAGACCCTGCTCACCGGCTGGCACGCACTGGGGGCGGACCAGTTCGCGGTGTCCGCGCAGTGGCCGCGGGCCCACCAGTTACACGTGACGAGCGACCGTACCGCATACGAGCCGCTCCTGGTCACCGAAACCGTGCGGCAGAGCGGCGCGCTGCTCGCCCACGCCGCCTACGAAGTGCCCCTGGGACAGCGGTTCGTGCTCCAGGAACTGCGGGTGACCACCCGTCCCGAGCAGCTCCGCGTCGGCCCCCTCCCCGCCGAACCGGCCCTCACCGTCAAGGTGTTCGACGTCCGCCGGCGCGCCGGCCGCCCCACCGCCTTCCGCTACGACGCGGACGTCACCATCGGCGGGACGCACGTCGCCGGCGGGCACATCGCGGTCTCCTGGACCAGTGAGTCCGTCTACCGCAGACTGCGCGGCGGCCGTACCGCGGACAGCGTCACCGCCCTGCCCCCACCGCCCGGACTGCCGCCCGGCGAGGTGGCCCGCACGGTCCCCGCCGACGTCGTGCTGGCGCCGCCGGCGCGCCCCGGACGCTGGCAGTTGAGGGTCGATACCGCTCACCCCGTTTTCTTCGACCACCCCCTCGACCACGTCCCCGGCATGCTGCTGCTGGAGGCGGCCCGCCAGGCGGCCCACGCGCTCGGCGGCGCGCGGTGCGTGCCGGTCTCCTTCCACGCCTCCTTCGCCCGGTACGCCGAACTCGACCTGCCCACCTGGATCGAGGCGGAGCGCGGCCCCGACGACCAGGTCCAAGTCCTCGGAATCCAGGGGGACTCGGCAGTCTTCGAATGCCGGGTGGGCACCGTGGCGGGGTGAGCTATTGTGTACGGGGAGTGAAAAACAAACGGCATGACCCGTTCTTTTCTGCCCCAGGAGTGTCCAGGCGATGGCGAGGCAGTTACGCGCTGAACAGACCCGAGCGACGATCATCACCGCCGCCGCCGATCTGTTCGACCGGCGAGGCTACGAGTCGACCAGTCTGAGCGACATCGTCGCGCACGCCCAGGTCACCAAGGGCGCCCTCTACTTCCACTTCGCGGCGAAGGAGGACCTCGCGCGGGCGATCCTGGAACTCCAGTCCCAGGCCTCCCGCCAGCTCGCCGGGGAGCTGGAGGCGCGCGGCTACTCCTCCCTGGAGACGCTGATGCGCACCACGTTCGGAGTGGCCCGGCTGGCCGTCGAGGGCCCGATCCCCCGGGCCGCGCTGAGGCTGGCCACCGGGGGAGTGGCCGTGAAGGCCCCCCTGCAGCACCCCTTCGCGGAGTGGCTCGACCTCGCCTCCCGCAAACTCCTCGGCGCCGTCAAGGAGTCGGACGTCCACCCGGACGTCGACATCGACACCGCGGCCCACTCCCTGGTCTGCTTCTTCATCGGCACCCGGGTCGTCGGCCGCGCCACCGAACCCGTCGCCCGCCAGCCCCGGCGCGTCGCCGAGATGTGGCACCTGCTGGTCCGCGGCATCGTCCCGGTGCCCCGCCGCCCCCGCTACCTCACCCTCGCCACCCAACTGGAACGGGAGACCAGGAGCGGCTGATTCCGCGGTGCCCGCCCCGGCCCGCGATACGGTCGCGGCATGCGCGACACCCCGCCCGTGATCCTCGGCGACGAACCCGGCACCTTCCCCCACTCCGTGCTCACCGAACGGCATCCGGCGATCATCCGCCAGGTCCGCGACGCCCTGCCGTACGACCCCGAGCGCCGCGCCGCCCTCGACGCGCTCCTGCGCGAATGCGCCGACGGCGTCGTCGGGCCGCTCCCCGCCGACGCACACGACGCCGACCGCTGGCGGGAGTGGGGCGCCGCCGCCCACCTGGGCCGGCCCTGGACCGACGCCCCCTGGCTGTGGGCGGAGAGCTACTTCTACCGCCGGCTCCTCGACGCCGTCGGCTACTTCACCCCCGGGATCTGGCAGGGCGCCGACCCCTTCCGCCCCGCCAAACTGGCCGAGCTGGACGCCGACGGGACCGACGGGGAACTGGCCGCGCTGGACGGTCTCGCCGACCTGTCCGCCGAGGAGCGGGACCGGGCCCTGCTGCACGGCTCCCTGTGGGGCAACCGCGCCGACCTGGGCTTCCGGATGTCCACCGCCGACGGCGCCGCCCCGGCCGGCACCGGCGCCCTGGTCGCCGACGACAGCGACGCCCTGTGGGCCCTGCTGCCGCCCGCCCGGCCCGCCGAGCTGCTCTGCCTGATCGCCGACAACGCGGGCGGCGAACTCGTCCCCGACCTCCTGCTGATCGCCCACCTCCTGACCCGGGGCCGCGTCCGGCGGGCCGTCCTGCACGTCAAGGCGCACCCCTACTTCGTCTCCGACGCCACCCCCGCCGACGTCCTCGACGCCCTCGGCCGGCTCCGGTCCGCCGGCGGCGCCGCGCGGACCTACGGCGACACGCTGTGGACGGCGCTGACCGACGGCACCCTCACCGTGCGCGCCCACCCGTTCTCCTGCGCGCCCCTGCCGTACGAGGAGATGCCCGACGACCTCCGCGCCGAGCTGGGCGCGGCCACGCTCACCGTCCTCAAGGGCGACCTCAACTACCGGCGCCTGGTGGGCGACCGCAGATGGCCGCCGACGACGCCCTTCGCCGACGTCACCCGCCACTTCCCCGGACCGGTCGCCGCCCTGCGCACCCTGAAGTCCGAGGTGGTCACGGGCCTGGACGCCCCGACGGTCGCCGCCCTCGACGCCGCGGAGGGACCGCGCTGGCGCACCGGCGGGACCCACGCCCTGATCCAGGTCCGGAGCTGACTCACACCACCCGCACCGGCAGCGACTTCAGCCCGTTGATGAAGTTCGACACCAGCCGCCCGGGCGGCCCCGCACCGCGCAGCACCGGCAGCGTGCGCAGCGCCTCCGCGTACAGCACCCGCAGTTGCAGCCGGGCGAAGTGCGCGCCGAGGCAGACGTGCGGGCCGTCCCCGAAGGAGACGTGCGGGTTCGGCGACCTGGCCGGGTCCAGCAGGTCCGGCCGGGCGAAGACCCGCTCGTCCCGGTTGGCGGACGCGTGGAAGACGACGACCTTGTCCCCGGCGCGGATCCGCCGCCCGGCCAGCTCGGTGTCCTGGGCGGCGGTACGGCGGAAGGACAGCACCGGCGGATGCCAGCGCAGCAACTCCTCCGTCGCCGGGGCCAGTTCGAACTTCCCGGTGCGCAGCCCGTCCCAGGACCCGGGGTGCTCGGCCAGCGCCAGCAGTCCGCCCGGGGCCGCGCCGCGCACGGTGTCGTTGCCCGCGACGGTGAGCAGGAAGAAGAACATCTCCAGCTCGGGGCCGGTGAGTTCGGCGTCGTGCGCGAGGATCGTCAGGACGTCGTCGGCCGGGTACCGGCGCTTGTACACCGCCAGTTCGCGGGCGTAGTCGAACATGTCCCGCAGCAGTGCGGGGGAGCGCGGGTTCACCGGCCGCCCGGTACCGTCGCGTACGACGGGACCGGACTCCTCGGGGTCCTGGTAGCCGATGACCCGCTGCGTCCAGCCCAGCAGCAGCCCCCGGTCCCGCTCCGGCACCCCCAGCAGGTCGGCCAGGTTGAGCAGGGCGTAGTCGTCGGTGACCGCGCCGACCAGGTCGACGGTGCCGTCCCCCTCCCGGGCCGCCTCCAGGGCCCGCGCGAACAGCGTCCGGGCCCGCTTCTCGGCGACCGCGGTGAACCGGTCCACCCGCCGCGGGGTGAACGCCCGGCTCACCAGCCTGCGCAGCCTGCCGTGCCCCGGCGGGTCCTGGTTGAGCATCATGCGCCGGATGAACGGCAGGTCCGCCGGATCGGGATCCCTGATCTGGGTCGCCCCCAGCTGCGAGGAGTACGTCAGCGGGTCCTTCAGCACCCGCACCACGTCCGCGTGCCGGGTCACCGCCCAGAACCCCGGGCCGGCCGGCCAGCCCAGCACCTCCGGCTCCTCCTGCCAGGCCACCGGGTGGTGGTCGCGCAGCACACGGTAGGCGGCGTGGGGCACACCGGCCGCGTACCGCCGGGGATCGAAGACGTCCGGAACAGGAGGCGAGGGCCGGACGGTCACGCGGACCGGCCGGGCACCGCGGACGACGGCCGGGCACCCGCGCCGTACGGCTTGTACGGCTCGGGGCGCTCGTACCGATCGTGCCGCTCGTGCGGAAGTCCGAAGGAGGTCATGTGACCAAAGGTGGCGTCCCGGACCGGCCCCGGCAAGGGCCCACGCCCCACCGCGCGCGCACGTCCCCCGGACACGGCCGGAACACGCCCCCGGCTGTCCGGACCCGGCCCGCCACAGGCACCCTCGGGCGCGGGCCGGTTCGGCACCGGTTCACGCGATGGTGTGATCATGTCCCGCGCCGAGGATGGCCGTTCGGGGCGCCGGGTAGGGCCCGGCCATGACGCAGCCCTTCGAACTCCCGCACTTCTACATGCCGTATCCCGCGCGGCTCAACCCGCACGTCGACGAGGCGCGCGCCCACTCGACCGCGTGGGCGCGCGAGATGGGCATGCTGGAGGGGTCCGGGATCTGGGAGCAGGCCGACCTCGACGCGCACGACTACGGCCTGCTCTGCGCCTACACCCACCCCGAGTGCGACGGCCCCGCCCTGTCGCTGATCACCGACTGGTACGTGTGGGTCTTCTTCTTCGACGACCACTTCCTCGACATGTTCAAGCGGACCCAGGACCGCGCCGCCGGCAAGAGCCACCTCGACCGGCTCGCCCGCTTCATGCCGATGGACCCCGCGACGCCGATGCCGGAGCCCGAGAACCCGGTGGAGGCGGGGCTCGCCGACCTGTGGACGCGCACGGTCCCGGCGATGTCCGCCGACTGGCGCCGCCGGTTCGCCGTCGCCACCGAGCACCTGCTCAACGAGTCCATGTGGGAGCTGTCCAACATCAACGAGGGGCGGATCTCCAACCCCGTCGAGTACATCGAGATGCGCCGCAAGGTCGGCGGCGCCCCCTGGTCGGCGGGGCTGGTGGAGTACGCGCGCGCCGAGGTCCCGGCGTCCGTCGCCGGCTCGCGGCCGCTGAGGGTGCTGATGGAGACCTTCTCCGACGCCGTCCACCTGCGCAACGACCTCTTCTCCTACCAGCGCGAGGTCGAGGACGAGGGCGAACTCAGCAACGGCGTCCTGGTGCTGGAGACCTTCTTCGGCTGCACCACCCAGCAGGCCGCCGACACCGTCAACGACATCCTCACCTCCCGCCTCCACCAGTTCGAGCACACCGCCCTCACCGAGGTCCCCGCGCTCGCCCTCGACCGCGGCCTGACCCCCGACGAGGTCGCCGCCGTCGCCGCCTACACCCTGGGGCTCCAGGACTGGCAGTCCGGCGGCCACGAATGGCACCTGCGCTCCAGCCGGTACATGAACGAGGGCGCCCGCTCCGCCAACCCCTGGCACGGCCCGACCGGCCCCGGCACCTCCGCCGCCGACATCGGCGCCCTGCTCGCCGCCACCGGTCCGCAGCGGCTGCGCGCCCACACCCACGTCCCGTACCAGAAGGTCGGCCCGTCCCTGCTCCCCGACTTCCACATGCCCTTCCGGGTGGAGCTCTGCCCGCACCTGCCGGGCGCCCGGCAGCGGCTCACCGAGTGGTCGCACCGCATGGGCATCCTGGCGGAGGGCGTCTGGGACGAGGACCGGCTCGCCGCCGCCGACCTCGCGCTGTGCTCGGCGGGCATCGACCCGGACGCGACCCCCGAGGCCCTCGACCTCAGCGCCCACTGGCTGGCCTGGGGCACCTACGGCGACGACTACTACCCGCTCGTCTTCGGCCACCGCCACGACCTGGCCGCCGCCCGCCTGACCACCCGGCGCCTCGCCGACTGCATGCCCGTCGACGGGACGGAGAGCCCTCTCGTCCCCGTCAACGCCATGGAGCGCGGGCTCATCGACCTGTGGGCCCGCACCACCGCGCGGATGACGCGCGAGCAGCGCACCACCCTGCGGGACGCGGTCAACGCCATGACCGAGAGCTGGGTGTGGGAGCTGTCCAACCAGCTCCTGCACCGCGTCCCCGACCCGGTCGACTACCTGGAGATGCGCCGGGCGACCTTCGGCTCCGACCTCACCATGGCCCTGTGCCGGATGGGCCACGGCCCCGACGTGCCCGCCGAGGTCTACCGCAGCGGTCCCGTGCGCTCCCTGGAGAACGCCGCCGTCGACTACGGCTGCCTCATCAACGACGTCTTCTCGTACCAGAAGGAGATCGAGTACGAGGGCGAGTTCCACAACGCGATCCTCGTCGTGCAGAACTTCTTCGGCTGCGACTACCCGGCCGCGCTCCGCGTCGTGCACGACCTCATGACCCAGCGCATGCAGCAGTTCCAGCACGTCGTCGCCCACGAACTGCCCGTCCTCTACGACGACTTCGACCTCTCCGCCGGCGCGCGCGAGGCCATGGACACCTATGTGTCCGACCTGGGCAACTGGCTGGCCGGCATCCTGAACTGGCACCGCGAGGTCGACCGCTACAAGGCCGGCTACCTGGCCCGCCGCACCCACGGCTTCCTCCCCGACCGCCCGCCGGCGCTGCCCGTCGGCTGACCCCGCGCGCCTTTCACCGAGCCCCGCGGCCGGCCGGACTCAGCCCGGCCGGCCCGCGTACGGCTGCCCCGCCGCGTCCGCGCGCCGGGGCAGTCTCACTCGTTCGTGGGACGTCGCCGGTCGGCGACCCGGGTAGAGGCGATCCATGGAACAGACCGCGTTGCGCCCCAAGCCGATGCCCGGCCAGGAACCGGGCCGTGCGTCCGGCCAGGAACCGGACCGAGCGTCCGGCCAGGAGTCCGCCGGCACCCGGCCCGCCCGGCGCCCGCACGCAGCCCCCCGGCCCCGCCGGCGGCTCACGACCTTCCTCCTCGCGCTCTCGGCCGGCACGGTCCTGGTCCTGTCCGGGGTGGGCCTCGGCGCGGTCGGCACCGCGGCCGTCGGCATGAGCGGACTCGTCGAGCCCCCACGGGCGGACCCGCCGCCGGCGGCCGCCGCGCCGCAGGTGCTCGCTGCGTCGGCCGGGCCCCGGCCCACCCCGTCCACCACACCGCGTCCGGCCCGGGCGGGCGCCGCCGCGAGCCTCGGGGTGGAGGCCGTCGACGCGGAGGGGAGGGGCGCGCTGCTGGTCGGCGTCCATGTGCCGGGCCCCGCCCACACGGCGGGCCTGGTCCGCGGAGACGTCCTGCTCGGCTTCGGCGCGACCCGTGTCGACGGCGCCGCCGACCTCGCCCGCGCCGTCGCCCAGGCCCGCCCCGGCACCGAGGTCGCACTGACCGTGCGACACGAGAACGGCACCCAGCAGCGGCTCACGGCGGTCCCGGGGTACGTGACCTGACGCGTCCGCCCTCGCACGGCTGAGCGAAACCGCTGTCACGGCCGCGGGGTCCCGGCCACCATGACCCCATGCCGGCCCCCTGCTCATCTTCCGCCCGGAGAACTGCCCCCCCACGGGACCGCCCGATCGGCTCGCGCCGCCCACCCTGTGCGGGCAGGATGCTGCCCGTAGTCACCTTCACCGACGAGGGAGGCCCGGATGACCGGTCCCACGCCCGCTGCCTTCACCGCCGACGACTACCGTGCCCGGATGGAGCGAGCCGCGCGGGAGGCCGCCGGGGCCGGGCTCGCCGGGCTGCTCGTCGCACCCGGCCCCGACCTGGTGTGGCTCACCGGCTACGCGCCCGCCGTCACCGAACGGCTCACCCTGCTCGTCCTGGTCCCCGGCCGCGCCCCCGCCCTGATCGTGCCCGCGCTGGAGGCCCCCGACGTCGCGCGGGCCGGCGGGGCGCCCGCGCTGGAACCGCACGACTGGACCGACGGCGAGGACCCCTACGCCGCCGCCGCGGCCCTGCTCGCGCCGGACGCCAGGTTCGGCATCAGCGACAACGCCTGGGCCATGCACCTGCTGGGCCTCGCCCGCACCGTGCCCGGCTCCTCCTACGCCGCCCTCACCGAGGTCCTGCCGATGCTCCGCGCGGTCAAGGACCCGGCGGAACTGGAGCGCCTCACGGCGGCCGGCGCCGCCGCCGACGCCACGTACGAGGAGATCCGGCGGGTCCGCTTCGCCGGCCGCCGGGAGACCGAGGTCGCCGCCGACCTCGCCCGGCTGCTGCGGGAGCACGGGCACTCCACCGTCGACTTCACGATCGTGGCCTCCGGCCCCAACGGCGCCAACCCGCACCACGAGGCCGGCGACCGGACCATCGAGCGCGGCGACATGGTCGTCCTCGACTTCGGCGGGCTCCTCGGCGGCTACGGCTCGGACACCTCCCGCACCGTCCACGTCGGGGAACCCACCGACGAGGAGCGCCGCGTCCACGACATCGTGCGCGAGGCCCAGGAGGCGGGCTTCGCCGCGGTCCGGCCCGGCGCCGCCTGCCAGGACGTCGACCGGGCCGCCCGCGCGGTCATCGCCGACGCCGGGTACGGCGCGCACTTCATCCACCGCACCGGGCACGGCATCGGCGTCACCACCCACGAACCGCCGTACATGATCGAGGGCGAGGAGCGGCCCCTGGTCCCCGGGATGTGCTTCTCCGTGGAGCCCGGCGTCTATCTGCCCGGACGGTTCGGGGTACGGATCGAGGACATCGTCACCGTCACCGAGGACGGCGGGCGGCGGCTGAACACCACCACCCGCGAACTGGTCATAGTGGAGTGAACCCCTCCGACCGTCCCGCACCCTTCTAGCTGCAAACGGCGCGACCCATGACCCAGGCACCGACACCCACCGCGGACACCGTCCGCCGACTGGTCCGCTCCCTGCTCAAGGACGCCGCGGACGACGCCCCCGGACCCGAGGTCCGGCCCGTCGCCGAGGGCGGCGACCGCGTCACCTGGTGGGTCGGCGCCCGCCATGTGCTGCGCCTCGCCCCCGACCGCGAGGCCGCCGTACGCCAGCGCCGCGAACTGCGCCTGCGCGACCTGGTGCGCCCGCACCTCCCGGTCGCCGTGCCGACCAGCGTCGCACACGGCGAGTGGGCGCCCGGACTGGGCTACACCCTCGACACCAAGGTGCCCGGCGGCCCGGCCCAGGCGCACGAGGTGTCCGCCGTCGGCGAGGCCGACCTTGCCGGACTGCTCACCGGGCTGCGCGAGGTCCCCGCACGGCAGGCCGAGTCGCTGGGCGTGCCGCGGACCGGGCCGCGCTCCCTGGAGGCGCTGCGCCGCGCCGCCGAGCGGGCCGCCGGGCGCCTGGCCGCGGCCGACGAGTTCGACCCGGCGCGGCTGCACCAGCTGACCCAGCCGGCCGCGGTCCAGCTCGCCGCACAGCCCGGCGGCGCGGTCCTCGTCCACCACGCCCTGACCGGCGAGCACCTCGTGGTCAGCGCCGACGGGCGGGTCCGCGCCGTTCTCGGCTGGGCCGACACGGTCGTCGGCGACCCCGCCGAGGACATCGCCGGACTGGCCCGCGCGGTGGGCTCCCCGGCCGCCGTCCGCGCCGCCACCCTCGCCGGCTACAGCGCCCGCCCGTGTCTGCGGGGCCTGTGGCTGGCGCGCTGCGACACCGTGATCCACCTCGCCGAGGCGCTCGGCGGTCCGGACGGCACCGCGCTCGCCCGGCTGCGGCGGCAGCTGGTGCTCGCCTGGGAGACGATCCTGCTGGAGCGGGTCACCGAATTCAGGGAGGACGGCGCCCCGGACGGCGCCCCCGACGGCGGCCCGTGAGCGCCCCGGCACCCCGCTCGCCCCCCGGCTCACTCCTGGAGCAGCACCACGCTCGACTCGCCGGGCAGCTGGAGCATCCCGTCCGCCCCGGGCACCGACACCGGCTCCCAGGCGGCCAGGACCTGGGCCCGGCGCGGGCCGAGGGGGATCCGCGCGGTCTCCTTGCCGAGGTTCACGGCCACCCGTACGTCCCCGCGCCGGAAGGCGAGCCAGCGCCCCGTCCCGTCGTGGGCGACCTTGGTGTCGGCGAGATCGGGATCGGTGAGGTCCGGCTGCCCGTGCCGCAGGGCGATGAGCCGCCGGTACCAGTCCAGCACCCGCGCGTGCGGCTCGCGGTCGGGCTCCGACCAGTCCAGACAGGAGCGGTCCCGGGTCGCGGGGTCCTGCGGGTCGGGTACGTCCTCCTCGGCCCAGCCGTGCGCGGCGAACTCCCGGCGCCGGCCGCGCCGTACCGCCTCGGCCAGTTCGGGGTCGGTGTGGTCGGTGAAGAACTGCCAGGGGGTGCCGGCCGCCCACTCCTCGCCCATGAACAGCATCGGCGTGAACGGCGCGGTCAGCGTCAGGGTCGCCGCGCAGGCCAGCAGGCCGGGGGAGAGGGTGGCGGCGAGCCGGTCGCCCTGGGCGCGGTTGCCGATCTGGTCGTGGGTCTGGCTGTAGCCCAGCAGCCGGTGCCCGGCCACCCGGGAGCGGTCCAGCGCCCGCCCGTGGTGCCGGCCGCGGAAGCTGGAGTAGCTGCCGTCGTGGAAGTAGCCGCCGGTGAGGGTCTTGGCGAGGGCCGCGAACGGGGAGCGCCCGAAGTCGGCGTAGTAGCCCTGGGACTCACCGGTCAGCGCGGAGTGCAGGGCGTGATGGAAGTCGTCGTTCCACTGCGCCTGGAGCCCGAGCCCGCCCTCCGCGCGCGGGGTGATGACCCGCGGGTCGTTCAGGTCGGACTCGGCGATCAGGAACAGCGGACGGCCCACGTCCTCGGCGAGCGCGTCCACCTCGGCGGACAGCTCCTCCAGGAAGTGCCGCGCGCGCGTGTCCCGCAGCGCGTGCACCGCGTCCAGCCGCAGCCCGTCGACGCGGTAGTCGCGCAGCCAGGCCAGCGCGCTGCCGATGAAGTAGTCGCGCACCTCGTCGGAGCCCGGGGCGTCCAGGTTGACGGCCGCGCCCCAGGGCGTGTGATGGGTCTCGGTGAAGTACGGCCCGAACGCCGGCAGGTAGTTGCCGGAGGGTCCGAGGTGGTTGTGCACCACGTCGAGGACGACCCCGAGCCCCAGTGCGTGCGCCCGGTCCACGAACCGCTTCAGGGCCTCGGGGCCGCCGTAGGGCTCGTGCACCGCCCACAGCGACACTCCCTCGTACCCCCAGCCGTGTACCCCCGGGAAGGGGCACAGCGGCATCAACTCGACGTGGGTGACGCCCAGTTCGACAAGGTGCCCGAGCCGTTCGGCGGCCGCGTCAAGGGTGCCCTCGGAGGTGTACGTGCCCACGTGGAGTTCGTAGAGCACCGCCCCCGGCAGCGCGCGCCCGGCCCAGTCCGCCCGCCAGGCGTACCCGCCGTGGTCCACGACCGCGCTGCGGCCGTCCGGGCCGTCGGGCTGGCGGCGGGACCTGGGGTCGGGCAGGACGGGACCGTCGTCCAGCGCGTAGCCGTACCGGGTGCCGTCCCGGGCCTCCGCCTCACCCCGCCACCAGCCCTCTCGCTCCGGATCGCGCTCCAACGCGCGCGTGGCGTCCTCGCAATGGAGCGTCACACGGCCGGCCTGCGGTGCCCACACCTCGAACTGCACGGACGGTTCCCCTTCGTCTGCTCACCGTGATGTAGCCCGTCCATGGTGCTTCAAACGGCACCAATCCGCTTTTGAATCTTCCCTTTTGCGGTAGGTGTCGTCGGGTACGCGTGCCCGACGGCCGTTTTCTCGTCTTCTGGACACCCCGGCCCCGCTGACCGACAATCACGAGCGTGACGTCGTCCTTCGAGTTCAACACGTACCCCGCGCGGCTCTCCGACGCGGAGCGCGACCAGGCGCTGAAGGTGCTCCGTGACGGCGTCGCCATGGGACGTCTCTCCCACGACACGTTCATCCGCCGGATGGAACTGGCCCTCTCCGCCCGCCGCTCCGACGAACTGCTGGCCCTCACCGCCGACCTGCCCCGGGAGAGCCGGTTCTCCCGCGCGGTCTTCGGCACCGTCGAGGCGGTCTCCGGGTTCGGGGTGCGGCTGCGCCGGGCCTGGCAGGCCGAGCGGCTGCCCAAGCTGCTGCTGCCCCACCCGGGCGGCGGCCACCCGCTGCGCATCGGGCGGGACCCCGCGAGCGGACTCAGGCTCACCCACGAGACGGTCTCCCGGGCCCACGCCGAACTGATCCGCCAGGGCGGCATGTGGGTGCTGCGGGACCTCGGCTCCACCAACGGCACCACCGTGAACGGGCGCCGGGTCATCGGGGCGGCCGTCGTCCGCGAGGGCGACCAGGTCGGCTTCGGCCAGATGGCGTTCCGGCTCGCAGTGAACTAAGCCGAACCTTAGCTCTGGCCTTTGCTTTACTGGGTGCGGTGGCTGAAATCCCTGTGCTTGCAAGGGTGTTGACGTACCGCCGGAACTCGTGACTGACTGTGCGTACCTCATGCACATCAAGTGAACCGACGGCACCGGCACGCGGAGGTGCGCCCTGCTGCCACTCCTCCGCTACCCGACCGTCGACGAGCTCGGCGCCCGGGCGGCCGCACTGGTGACCCGCCATCCCTCCGAGGCGCGCCTGCGCCGGGTCGGGACCTCCCGCGCGGGCACCTCGCTCTGGCTCCTGTCCGTCGGCCGCGGCAGCCGCCAGGCCCTCGTCGTCGCCGGACCGCACGCCAACGAACCCGTCGGCGGCGCCACCGCCCTCCGGCTCGCCGAACGCGTCCTCGCCGACCCCCGCCGCCACACCGGGGCCGACGCCACCTGGAACCTCCTGCTCTGCCTCGACCCCGACGGCCTGCGCCGCAACGAGGGCTGGCTCCAGGGCCCGTACACCCTCGGCCGCTACTTCCGGAACTTCTTCCGGCCCGGCTTCCTGGAGCAGCCCGAGTGGCTGCCCGACGGCGCCGACCACGCCGTACTGCCCGAGACCCGCGCCCTGCTCGCCCTCCAGGACGAACTGCGGCCCTTCCTCCAGTGCTCCCTGCACGGCGTCGACGTCGGCGGCGGCTTCGCCGAGCTCACCCACGACCTGCCCGGCTTCCCGCGCCGCCTCGCCCACATCGCGGCCCGCCTCGGCATCCCCCGCGAACTCGGCCCGTACGACACCCTGTACTGGCCCCGCCTCGGGCCCGCCGTCTACCGCATCCCGCCGCCGCGCCGGGGCGACCTCGCCGCCGCCATCACCGAGGCCGCCGTGGAGTCCACCTGGTTCCACCCGCACCGGTACGGCACCGTCACCGCCGTCGTCGAGGCACCCATGTGGGGCGTGGCCGCGGTCGAGGACGACACCGTCCCCGCCGACCCGGCCGCCGTCCTGCGCACGGCCAGCCGCACCCTGCGGCAGGACTCCCGGCTGCTGGCCCGGCTGCTCGCGCGCACCCGCCACCACCTGCCGGCCACCGCCGAGACGGACCGGCTGCTCGCCCCGGTCGACGACTATTTACTGGTCTGCCCCGGCCTCGCCGACGCCTGGGACCCCGACATCGTCACCGCCGGCGCCCGGCCGCTGCCGCCCCTGACCACCGCCCACCTGGCCACCCTGCGCATCGCCGGGCGGCGGCTCGCGCTGCGCACCGCCGGGCTGCTGCACCGGCTGGTCTCCGGCGCGGACGGCGACCGCGCCGGTGTGCTGCCGGAACTGGACCGGCTCATCGACGTCTGGTGCGACGACTACCGCGACGGCTGCGGCGCCCGCTGGATCCCGGTCGCGCGCCAGGTCGAGTACCAGTCCCGGGTGGTGCTCGCCGCGTTCGACCTGGCCCTGCGGCACGCGCCGACGCCTCCCCGTTCGAGTGAGCCCGGCTGGGGTGCGCAGGCGGCCGTGCCGATGCACCGGGAATGACACTTCCCACCACCCTGCGGACGGCCGCCGCGGCCGCCTGCCTCCTCGTCCTCGCGGCCGTCCCGGCGCAGGCCGCCGGCCGGGACCGCGTCCCCGGCGACTGGCTCCGGCTCACGCTCACCACGGGCGACGGCCGGTCCGGCGACACCCGGGGCACCCTGCTGATGTGCGACCCGCCGCTGGGGCACTCCCGTGCCGCCGAGGCGTGCGAGGCCCTCGACGGGGTCGACGGCGACATCGCCCGCCTCACTCCCCGGGACGCCGTCTGCGCGATGATCTACGCCCCCGTCACCGCCCGGGCCGAGGGCCGCTGGAACGGCCGCCCGGTCACCTACGAGCGGCAGTTCGGCAACCCCTGCGAACTCCGGGCGCTGACGGGCGCGGTCTTCGCCCTGGACGGCTGACCGGCCCGCCCATGTGCGGCACCGGGCCTCACCCGGCCCGGTCCCGCGCGTGCACCGCCGCCGCCAGGACCGTACGGGCCTGGTGCTCGACCTGGTGCTCCAACGGCACCCAGCGGGCCCGGAACCGCCGCTCGAAGGAACCGCTCCACTCCGCCACCAGCCGCTCCAGCTCCGGCGCCGCCCGGTCCCCGGTCGCCCGGAGCACCCGCAGCAGCATCGCCGCCGACCGCAACGGCAGCCGGCGCCCGAAGGCGTCCACACTGCCGATGTAGGCGCGCGTGTCGTCCGCCGGCACCGTGTGGACCCAGTCCGCGGCCAGCCCCGGCACCAGTTCCAGCGCCCACCGCGTCGCCCGCAGCAGGGGCCCGCCGACCCCGTCCAGCCGGGGCAGCGCCTCGCCGAGCACCCCCTCCACCGCCGCCGCGTCCCGCACCAGCCGCCCGGCGAGCCGCCGCATGGCCGTGGCCGGCGCCGGGTGCGGCACCGGGTCGTCCACCAGGTCGCTCGCCCACATCGGCACCTCCACCACCGCGGTCAGACCCCCGTACCGGTGGACGTGGTGCCAGGTGCTGTGCCGCGCGTCGTCCGGCATGCTCGGGTACGCGGCCCCCGCCCCCAGCGGCGGCATCACATGGACGCCCGGCCCCGAGGCGGGCCAGCCGGCGGCGTCCGAGGCGCCCGTCTCCACCGGGATGTTCAGCTCCGTCGCCGACTTCGCGAACGGCTCGGCGAGCCCCGGCACCTCCTCGGTCAGCTGCACCCAGCTGCCGCCCAGGTCGGTCCCGTGCAGGGTCGCCTGGAGATACGGGCGCGCCTCGTCGATCACGCCGGTCAGCGCGAGGGTCTCGGGCGGCAGCCGGTCCGGCGGCAGCACCGAGGGCGCCCACTCCGGCTGCTCCGGCCCGGCCGGCCGGAAGAACCCGAGGTGGTAGTCGAAGAGGCTGCGGGGTGCCGGAGTGATGTGCAGGCTCGCCCCGTCGGGGTCGGCGCACAGCAGGAAGTGCCAGGAGACGCCGTCCCTCAACGCCCTGTCGTGCAGCACCCGTTCGGCGAGCGCGAGGACGGTGGGGCCGCCGGTCGGTTCGTTGGCGTGCGCGCCGGCCACCACCAGGACGGCGGTGGCCGCCCGGCCCACGGACAGCAGCTGCAGCGGGCGGCCCGCCCGTGACACGCCCACCTGCCGCAGGGTGCACGGTCCCGGCGCCCGGACCGTCAACTCCCGTGCCGCCGAGACGACTTCGGTCACCGAGGGATAGCGCAGCTCCGGCAGGAGACTCACCCCCGTCACAGTCACATCCGCCCGGCTTCGCAATCCGCAGTACCCCACGCGTGCGGTGCCCTGTCAAGGAGATCCCGGGGAGCCTCCAGGGGGCGCCCGGTGGCGTTCGACGCGGGCCGCCCGGGCCACCGGGACGACCGGGACGCGTGGGGCACACCGACCGGCGCGAGGGCCGACCGAGAACCAGGTCCGCCGACGCGCCGACCGCACCACCCGAGCGCCGGGAGCGGGCGCGCGCACATGCCGGTCACAGCGCTCACCGCCCGGCGCGGAACACGCTCCCCCACGCCCCACGGCCCGCCCTGCCCGCCCACACCACCGAATGCCGGGGCGGGCTCCAGCAGCGCCCCCGAGGGTTCGCCTCACTCCCGTCCCGCGGCGTCGGCCCGTTCCAGCAACGCCACCGGAAGGCGGTCGAAGAGTTTCGCCAGTTCCACCTCGCCCGTGAACTCCCGTTCCGGGGAGAGCGTGTCGGTCCAGCGGCCCGGCGGCAGCGCCAGGCGCGTCTCCCGCCAGCCGCCCGCCTCCGCGAGCCGCAGGGACAGCCGGGTCACCGCGGTGACCGTCTCGTCCGAGCGGGCGAAGGCGACACAGTGGTCCGCCGCCGGGCCCTCGGCGGGCAGCGGGGTGTACGTCGCCGTCCCCCCGAAGGCGGCCGGGCGGCGGGCGCGCAGCCGCAGGGCCGCCGAGGTCACCGCGTTCTTCTCACCGGCCCCGGCGGGCGGGAACCCCACGGAGCGCCGGTTGTCGGGGTCGACCAGCGCCCGGTACTCGCCCTCGGTGCCCTGGTACACGTCCGGTACGCCCGGCATCGTCAGATGCACCAGCGCGGTGCCCAGCAGGTTGGCCCGGACGTGCGGGTCGAGCCGCTCGCGCAGGGCGGCCACGTGCTCGCCGGGCGGACCGCAGGGCCCCGCCGTGACGAAGGCGGCGACGGCGTCCTCGTACGGCGGCTCCTGCTCGGTCCAGCTGGTGTACAGGCCCGCCTCCCGCACATGCTTCAGCAGCGCCTGCCGTACCCGCTCCGGGTCGGCCGGGCCGAGCCCGAACACCGTCTGCCAGGCGGCCCAGGCCAGTTGGGCGTCGGGCCCGCCCTCGCCGGTGCGGGTCACCTCGGCCAGGACGTCCGCCCAGCGCTCCGGGCACTCGGTGAGCACCGCGAGCGCGGCCCGTACGTCGGCGCTGCGCTTGGTGTCGTGGGTGGACACGACCGTGCCCGTCGCCGGCCAGTCGCGCTGCACGCGCGCGCAGTAGGCGTGGAAGTCCGCCGGGGACACCGCCGGTGCGCCCGGATTACCCCCCACCTCGGTCGCCGACAGCAGCGGTACGTACCGGTAGAACGCCTTGTCCTCCACGGACTTGGCCCGCAGCGCCGACGCCGTCTGCGCGAACCGGGTCCGGAACTCCACCCTGTCGGGGTGGTCGGAGTCGGAGAGCACCAGCGCGCGCACCGTGTCGACGGCGCCGGACTCCGCGGGCACCAGGAACGCCTGCCGTGCCTCGGCGGCGGCCTCCTCGGTGACGACCGCGGCCGGGTCGCCCGAGGCGTACGGCCGGTAGACCTCCAGCCGGACCAGGAGTTCCTGGAGCGCGGTGCGCAGCGCCCAGGGCGCCCGGTCGCGCAGCGCGGGCTCGGGGGAGGCGGCGCAGATCCGGTCCGCGGTCCGGGTCAGCCGGTCCGTCTCCGCGGCCAGCTCGTACCGGAGGACCTTGTACGCCGCCCGCCGCACCGTCGCCTCCCACCGGCCGCCCCGGTCGGTCTGCGGGGCCGCGAACCGCCGGTAGTGGCCGAGGAGCTCCCCGAAGCCGGCCGGGTCGACGAAGAGGCCGTCGATGTGCCGCAGGGCGTCGTACCCGGTGGTGCCGGCGACGGGCCAGGCTTCGGGCAGCCGCTCGCCGTCGGCGAGGATCTTCTCCACCACCGTCCAGCGGCCACCGCTCGCCTCGTGCAGGCGCCGCAGATAGCCGTCCGGGTCGGCGAGCCCGTCGGGGTGGTCGACGCGCAGCCCGTCGACGACACCCTCGTGGAGCAGCGCGAGGATCTTGTCGTGGGTGGCCTCGAAGACCTGCGGGTCCTCCACCCGCACCCCGATCAGCTCCGAGATGCTGAAGAACCGGCGGTAGTTCAGCTCGGTGCGGGCCAGCCGCCACCACGCCGGTCGGTACCACTGGGCGTCCAGCAGCTGGGGGAGCGGCAGGTCCGCGGTGCCCTCGCGCAGCGGGAAGGTCTGGTCGTAGTAGCGCAGGACGTCACCGTCGACCTCCAGACGGCCCAGCTCGTCCCCGAGCGGGCCGCCCAGCACCGGCAGCAGCACCTGTCCGCCGTGCGCCTCCCAGTCGATGTCGAACCAGCGCGCGTACGGCGACTCGGGGCCCTCGCGCAGCACCTCCCACAGGGCGTGGTTGTGGCGCGGTGCCATGGCCATGTGGTTCGGCACGATGTCGACGACGAGGCCGAGCCCGTGCTCCCGGGCGGTGCGGGACAGTGCGCGCAGCCCCTCCTCGCCGCCCAGTTCCTCCCGCACGCGGGCGTGGTCGACGACGTCGTAGCCGTGCGTGGAGCCCGGCACCGCCTCCAGCACGGGGGACAGGTGCAGGTGCGAGACGCCGAGCGAGGCCAGGTACGGCACCGCCTCGGCGGCGGCCGCGAACGGGAACGCGGGCTGGAGCTGGAGCCGGTAGGTGGCGGTCAAAGTCACCGGGACGGAGCGCTCAGGTGTCATGGAGAGCTACGTACCCCTCCGGCCGCCCTTCCTGTCATCACCGGCGCCACGTCCCCCGCACGCGCGGCCGACGGCCCCTCGTCAACCTGGCCCTCCGCACCGGCGCCTACACCGGCCGTTGGAGCACCACCATGCTCCGGTCCACCAGCGTCAGCGCGTCGCCGGCCTGCACCTTCGCGCCCGTGCCGGAGGGGACGCCGTCGACGCGGGCGGTGTCCACGACCACCTGCCACTGGCGGCCGTGGTTGACCGGCACGACGAAGTCGAGGGTCCTGGGCGCCGCGTTGAACATCAGCAGGAAGGAGTCGTCGGCGATGCGCTGCCCCCGCGAGCCGGGTTCGGAGATCGCGTTGCCGTTGAGGAACACGGTCAGCGCGGACGCCTGCGCGGAGTCCCAGTCCCGCTGGGTCATCTCGTTGCCCTCCGGGGTGAACCAGGCGATGTCCGAGAGGTCGTCGTGGGTGCCCTCCACCGGCCGCCCGTGGAAGAAGCGGCGCCGGCGGAAGACCGGGTGGTCGCGGCGCAGCCACACCATCGCGCGGGTGAAGTCGAGCAGTTCGCCGTCCTCCTCCCCGGGGTCCGGCCACTTCAGCCAGGCGAGTTCGCTGTCCTGGCAGTAGGCGTTGTTGTTGCCGCGCTGGGTGCGGGCGAACTCGTCACCGTGGCTGATCATCGGCACGCCCTGGGACAGCATCAGCGTGGCGATGAAGTTGCGCCGCTGCCGCCCTCTCAGCTCCAGCACGGCCGGATCGTCGGTGTCGCCCTCCGCGCCGCAGTTCCAGGAACGGTTGTGGCTCTCGCCGTCGCGGTTGTCCTCGCCGTTGGCCTGGTTGTGCTTGTGGTGGTAGGAGACCAGGTCGTTGAGGGTGAAGCCGTCGTGGCAGGTGACGAAGTTGATGGAGGCCAGCGGGCGCCGCCCGTCGTCCTGGTACAGGTCGGAGGAGCCGGTCAGCCGGGACGCGAACTCCGCGAGGGTGCGCGGCTCGCCGCGCCACAGGTCCCGCACCGTGTCGCGGTACTTGCCGTTCCACTCGGTCCACAGCGGTGGGAAGTTGCCCACCTGGTAGCCGCCCTCGCCGACGTCCCAGGGCTCGGCGATCAGCTTCACCTGGGAGACCACCGGGTCCTGCTGCACCAGGTCGAAGAACGACGACAGCCGGTCCACCTCGTGGAACTGCCGGGCCAGCGTCGCCGCGAGGTCGAAGCGGAAGCCGTCGACGTGCATCTCGGTGACCCAGTACCGCAGCGAGTCCATGATCAGCTGAAGGACGTGCGGGGACCGCATGAGCAGGGAGTTCCCGGTGCCCGTGGTGTCCATGTAGTGGCGGCGGTCGTCGGTGAGCCGGTAGTAGGAGAGGTTGTCCAGGCCCCGGAAGGACAGCGTCGGGCCCAGGTGGTTGCCCTCGGCGGTGTGGTTGTAGACGACGTCGAGGATGACCTCGATCCCCGCCTCGTGCAGCGCCTTCACCGCCGACTTGAACTCCAGGACCTGCTGGCCGCGGTCGCCCCAGGAGGCGTAGGCGTTGTGCGGGGCGAAGAAGCCGATCGTGTTGTAGCCCCAGTAGTTGCTCAGGCCCATGTCCGCGAGCCGGTGGTCGTTCACGAACTGGTGTACGGGCATCAGTTCCAGCGCCGTGACGCCCAGTTGGGTCAGGTGTTCGATGACCGCGGGGTGGGCGAGCCCCGCGTAGGTGCCGCGCAGCTCCTCCGGGAGCCCCGGGTGCCGCATCGTGAGGCCCTTGACATGGGCCTCGTAGATCACCGTGTGGTGGTAGTCGGTGCGCGGCCGCCGGTCGTCGCCCCAGTCGAAGTAGGGGTTGACCACGACCGAGGACATGGTGTGGGGCGCGGAGTCCAGGTCGTTGCGTTCGTCGGGTGCGCCGAAGTGGTAGCCGTACACCTCCTCGCCCCAGCGGATCGAGCCGCTGACCGCCTTCGCGTACGGGTCGAGGAGCAGCTTGGCGGAGTTGCAGCGCAGCCCCCGCTCGGGGGCGTACGGCCCGTGCACACGGAAGCCGTACCGCTGCCCCGGCATGATGCCCGGCAGATACGCGTGCCGTACGAACGCGTCGCTCTCCCGCAGCTCCACCGCCGTCTCCGAGCCGTCGTCGTCCAGCAGACACAGCTCTACTCGGTCCGCGGTCTCCGTGAAGACCGCGAAGTTCGTGCCGGCGCCGTCGTACGTGGCACCGAGTGGGTACGCCTCTCCAGGCCAGACCTGCATGCGCACGACTCTTTCAGGTGGACCGCGCGCTCGGGGCGCCTTGACTCCGAGTCTCCCCGAAAGTGATGGAACCACCTATGACTTACGTCCCTCTTACCGGGCGACCAGGCATACGGCGTATGCCGAAACTTGTGGGGCAATCACATACTCCCGATGACCCAGGGGGAGTAGGGGGAACAACGTGCGCGACACAGTGCACCGCCATCTGGGCAAGGTGGTGGCCGGTGCGGCGATAGCCCTGGCGGGGACCGCGGCGATGGTCGCGGTCACCCTGCCGGGAACGGCGGGAGCCGAGGAAACGGGAGGCAGGAGCACCGGGGCGGGGGCCCAGGAGCAGACCGCCGGACAGGGGCAGGGACAGGACGGGGCCGTCGAACCCGGCGTCGTCCAGGAGGCCGCGGCGGACGGCGACCGGGGCACCGGACGCGACCCGCTCACCGACGGTGAGCTGACCAGGGTCGCCCGGATCGCCCTGGACCGGCAGCTGGCCCGGTCGAGTGAGGACGTCGACGGGGAACGCGGCCCGCAGCGGCTCGGCATCGACCTGGCCGAGCCCGAGGCCGGCGAACTCGACGACCCGGCCGCACCACGCCGGGCCGAGGTGACGTTCTACGACTACAAGGACGACACCCTCGTCACCAAGACCGTCAACCTCGACACCGGCAAGGTCGAGGAGACCGCGACCCAGCGGGGCGTCCAGCCGCCGCTGAGCCGCACCGAGAACGCCGAGGCCGCGCGGATCCTGCTGGCCGACCCGCTCAGCGCGGGCCTGAAGGCCGACTACAAGGACGCCACCGGCAGGGAACTCACCTCGCCCGACCAGCTGGAGCTCTCCAGCATGGTCTACCGCGCCACCCCGGGCGCCCAGCCCGCGGTGATCGACAAGTGCGGCGAGCACCGGTGCGCGCGGCTCTTCCCGAAGGCCGTCAACGGCCCGTGGATCGAGACCCGGCACCTGGTGATCGACCTCAGCGCCCGCACGGTCGCCGAGATCGACCGCTGAGCCCGCTCCAGCCACCTCACCCTTCCCGTATCGCTCCTCATTCCGAGGGAGTCATTTCTTCATGCGTGTGAACCGAGTGGGCCGTGCCCCCGGGCGGACGGCTCTGGCGCTCGCCCTGGCCGGACTCGCGGCCGGCGCGACCGCGGGCGCCGGCCCGGCCGTCGCCCAGCCCAAGGCGGCACCGGCCGCCGCCCCGGACTGCAGTGCGGCCTACCGCATCGAGCAGAAGCTGTCCAACGGCACCACCTGGCGCATGTGCTGGCGCCACGAGGCCATGGCCGGGATGATCCTGGAGGACATCACCTACCAGCCGCCGGGCGAGACCAAGCCGATCAAGGTGCTCAACAGCGCCAAGCTGGCCCAGATCCACGTGCCCTACGACGACGGCTCCGAGGAGTTCGACGACCTCACGAGCTACTACTTCGGCGACGGCCTGGAGAACCTGGCGGCCGGCGAGTGCCCCGGCGGCACCATCCGGACCGTCAAGGTGCGCTTCCCGGAGTCCACCGACACCCGCAACGTCAAGGGCCTGTGCACCACGACCCGCTCCCGCGGGCACGCCTACCGCATGCTGAACCAGCCGCTGACGGGTGGTCAGAAGCTGTACCAGAAGCAGGGCAAGGACCTGCTGGTGTACGCCGTCAACAAGGTCAGCTGGTACGAGTACATCACCGAGTGGCGCTTCCAGGACGACGGCACCATCCACATGAACGTCGGCGCCACCGGCAGCCTCGCGCCGCAGGACTACGACGCGGCCGACGGCCAGGGCTGGCCGATAGGCAAGGGGGCCGCCGCGAAGGCCCTCAGCCACAACCACAACGTGTTCTGGCGGCTCAACTTCGGCCTGGACGGCTCCTCCAAGGGCCGCATCGAGCAGTACGACTCGAAGATCACCCCGGCCGCCCCCGGGCAGCGCACGCCCACCAACAAGACCACCCGCACCAAGGTCACCAAGGAACTCGCGGGCGACGCCAAGAACATGCGCTGGTGGCGGGTGGTCAGCGCGACCGGCAAGAACAAGGACGGCCACCCCCGCTCCTACGAACTGGTGCCGGGCGCCAACGCCAAGTACACCGGCCGCGGTTACACCAAGCACGACGTGTACTTCACCCAGTACAACAAGTGCGAGCAGTACGCCAGCAACAACCCGCTCAGCTGCCCGGCCGGGCACACCGGCAAGTCGGTCGACAAGTGGGTCAACGGCGAGACCCTGAAGAACCCGGTGGTCTGGGTCAACGTGGGGTTCCACCATGTCGCCCGGGACGAGGACCAGCAGCCCATGCCGGTCCACTGGCAGGGCTTCTCGCTCGCCCCGCGTGATGTGACCGCTATGAATCCGCTCACTCCGGCCGAGCTCGCCGACGCGAACGGCCGCCTCGACTGAGGCAGTTGGGAAACGACCCTGTCCATCCGGCTGCACCGCCGACCGGTCCCGGAGTACCCTTCCTTGATCGTTGACACGGGGAGTGCTCGGGGGAGCGGAAGGCGGTGCGCGGGTGGGCTCGGGAGGGCTGGAGCTGCCCCCTGGTGACGAGGGTCACGAGGGGAGCTCCGCGGACGTCCCGCCCGGCACGGTGTCCCTGGCCCGTCCCATGGACGCGGCGGCGGGCGCCGGTGCCATCGGACCGGAACTGGACTGGGACGCCGACGCCTGGCACGAGGTGCGCACCCGCGCCCAGCGCGCCGGCCGGGCCTACATCTGGCTGAACCTCGTCGAGCAGCGGCTGCGCGCGGTCGTGGCCGCCGTGCTGCGCCCCATCTACGAACCCGTCCACGGCGACGAGTGGGTGGTCGCCGCGGCCGGACCCGCCGGACAGGAGTGGGTGCAGCGCGCGGTCGCCGTCCGCGAAGTCAGCCGCCGCAAGGGCTACTTGCTCGACCCGGCCGACGACAACGTGCTCAGCTTCCTGACGCTGCCTCAGCTGCGCGAGCTGATGATCCAGCACTGGCCCTGCTTCGAGCCCTACGTCGAGGAGCGCCGGGACGTCGAACTCGCCCTGGACGAGCTGGAGGTGACCCGCAACGTCGTCTCCCGCAACCGGGCCCTGTCCGAGGCCGTGCTCAACCAGGCCGAACGGGCCTCCGCACGGCTGCTGGAGAGCCTCGGCACCGGCGGCGACGTCCCCTCCGCGCGCCGGCTCCCGGTCGACGCGGTCGAGGAACTCGTCGGCGACCGGTACGGCGACGTGGTGGCCGTCCACCCCGACCGGGTGCGGCTGCTGCGGCAGTTCCCGGCCGAGGACATCTTCGGCGGCGCCCGCCGCCTCGACGCCCTCGGTATCGGCCTCAACCTCCTCGTGCAGAACTTCTCCGGCCGCCGTCTGGTGCGGCTCGCCGAGTCGGGCTGCCGGGTGCGGCTGCTCTTCCTCAACCCCGCCTCCAGCGCGGTCAAGCGGCGCGAGCGGGAACTGGGCATCAAGCGCGGGGAGCTGAGCCGCTCGGTCGAGATGAACATCCTGCACATGCGCCGGGTCCGGGCCCGGCTGCGCGACCCCGGCGCCTTCGAGATCCAGGTCTACGACGAGACACCGCGCTTCACCGCGTACCTGGTCGACGGCGACGGCTCGGACGGGGTCGCGGTGGTGCAGTCCTATCTGCGCCGGACCCGTGGCATGGAGGCGCCGGTGCTGGTGCTGCGCGGCGGGAGCCGGGTGGTCAGGGCGGGCGCCCCGGAGGACGGCGGACTCTTCCCGACCTACCGCGAGGAGTTCGAGGCGGCCTGGGCGGACTCGCGGCCGGTGTCCTGAGACGCCGGCCGGGCGGGGCGGTTCGGCATGCTCTGTCCGGAGCTGTCCCCCGGCCAAGCGGAACGCGCCACTCTGGTTGTCAGTGGCTCATGCGAAGGTGGAGACCACTGGGGGAAAGCACCACAAGAAGGGGGACCGCCCATGGGCTGGCACCGTGAGCTGCTGATCGGATTCGACCTGGAGACGACCGGGACGGATCCGTGCGAGGCGCGCATCGTCACCGGGGCCGTGATCGAGGTCAGGGACGGACAGCCGCTGGGCCGCCGGGAGTGGCTGGCCGATCCGGGCGTGGAGATCCCGGCGGACGCCGTGGCGGTGCACGGCATCAGCAACGAACGCGCGGCCGCCGAGGGCCGCCCCGCCGACGAGGTCGCCGACGCCATCGCCGAGGTCCTCACCGGCTACTGGAGGACGGGCGTCCCGGTGGTCGCCTACAACGCCGCGTTCGACCTGAGCCTGCTCTCCGCGGAGCTGCGGCGCCACGGGCTGCCGTCGCTGAGCGAGCGGCTCGGCGGCCGGGAACCCGCGCCCGTCGTCGACCCGTACACCATCGACCGCTGGGCCGACCGCTACCGCCGGGGCAAGCGGAACCTGGAGGCGGTCTGCGCGGAGTACGGCGTCCCGCTCGACTCCGCGCACGACGCCTCGGCCGACGCCCTCGCCGCGGCCCGGCTCGCCGGCGCGATAGCCGACCGGCACCCCAAGATCGCCTCCCTCGGCCCGGCGGAGCTGCACACCCGCCAGATCGAGTGGTACGCCGCCTGGGCGGCGGACTTCCAGGCCTTCCTGCGCCGCAAGGGCGAGACGGAGGCGGTGGTGGACGGCACCTGGCCGCTGCGCGTGCCGGCGGACCAGCGGGTGGTCTGACACCGGCCACCGTCCCGGGCGCGCCGGGCGCCTCGTTCAGGCCGTCGCCGCCGGTGCGGCGATCGGCTCCACCCGCGGCTCGGCCAGCCGCGCGTAGTCCGCGCCCGACATCAGCAGGGACCGGTCGAGCCGGGCCGCGTTGAAGTACAGCTTCGGCCGGCTCACCACCCCCGGGTCGGCGACGACCTCCAGCGCGGGGTCGAAACTGAACGGCAGGACCGTGCCCGGCACCGAACGGGCCAGCCGCTCGGCGGTCTCCGCGTCGCTGAAGCCCACATAGCGCGCCGCGTACAGGTCCCGGACGGCGTCCAGGTCCACCCGGCGGTCCCCGGGGACGACCGCGAGGACGTGCCGGGTGGTGCGCCGGTCCACCTTGACCCGCAGCACGATGCACTTGGCTGCCTCGGAGGCGGGGTGGCCGCGCAGCGCGCAGACGGCCTCGGTGGCGCCCTCGGGCGCGTGGTCGAGGAGCTGGTAGCCGACGCCGGCGCCCTCCAGCAGGGAGATCAGCCGCTCGTAGGTGTCGGGCTCGCGGATGCCGGGTCCGAGGCGGTCCGGCTCGTGGAGGTGTCGCTTGTCGCTGTGCTGCTCGTCGCTGGGCTGCTCGGGCATGCGGGGTCCTTCTCGGTGCGGTCCGGTGGGATCGGGGCCGGGGACGGGAGGTCCGGCAAGGCGCGGCCGGCGGGCCCCGCCGTACGGTGGGCGCGCTCCACGGACTGGCCCCAGTAGGTGCCGCTCAGCATCAGGGCGGCGCCGAGGCAGGTGAGCGCGGTCAGGTGCTCGCCGCCGAGGGCGACGCCCACCGCGACGGCCCACAGCGGCTCGGTGCCCAGCAGCAGACTGGCCCGGCTGGCGGAGCTGCGCTGGACGGCCCAGGTCTGCGCCAGGAAGGCGAACACACTGCAGAACAGGGCGAGGTACACCAGCTGCGTCCAGGTCCCGGCGTCGGCGCGGGCCAGCGTCGGCAACCCCGCCCCGGCGGCCGGCAGGAACAGCACGGTGCCCACGACGGTCTGCACCGCCGTCAGGTGCAGCGGCCGGATCGCCCGTCCGACGGTGAGCCGTCCGACCAGCACCACATGACCGGCGCGCACCAGCGCTGCGCCGAGCATCAGCAGATCGCCCGAGCGCGGGGCGTGGAAGCCGTTGCCCGACATCAGCAGGGCCACCGCCAGCACACACACGCCGGTGGCGGCGTAGAAGGCGGGCGGCAGACCGGCGCCGGAGCGGCCGGCCCGGTCGAGCAGCGGGGTGAGCACGATCGTGAGGCTGATGATGAGCCCCGCGTTGGCCGCGGTGGTGTGGGCGACGCCGTACGTCTCCACGACCAGGACCGCCGCCTGGGTCAGCCCCAGCGGCACCCCGGCGCGCAGCTCGTCCCGGGTCCAGCGGCGCGGGCCCCGGCGGGCGAGCACCAGACCGGCGCAGGCGAGCGCGGACAGGGCGTAGCGGGCGAACAGCACCAGCAGGACGGGCAGGGCGGCGGTGGCGGTCTGGGCGGAGAGATAGCTCGATCCCCAGACGATCGCGACCAGCAGGAGTACCGCATCGGTACGGCGGACGTCGGACACCCGCCCACAGTGCACCGGAACGTCCCTGAAGCCCAGAGTCAGTCTCTAAAACGATCTTTTAGAACTCCTACACTGTCGCCATGGACGAACGGCAACTGCGGATCCTGCGCGAACTCGGGGAACTCGGCAGTGTCACGGCCGTGGCCGAGGCGCTGCTGGTGACACCCTCGGCCATCTCCCAGCAGCTCGCACTGCTCCAGCGGGGGATACCGGTACCGCTCACCGAACGGCAGGGCAGGAGGCTGGTGCTGACCGACGCCGGCCAGGCGCTGGCGGGCGCCGCGGTGGAGGTGGAGCAGGCCCTCGCCCGGGCCAGGGGCAGCGTCGAGGAGTTCGTGGAACGGCCCGACGGGGAGGTGTCGGTGGCGGCGTTCCACAGCGCGGGCGGCGCCTTCTTCCCGCTCCTGCTGCGCGCGCTCGCCGGTCCGGGCCACCCCGTGCCGCGCCTCGCCGACGAGGACGTGACCCAGGAGGACTTCCCCCGCCTGACCCGGGAGTACGACATCGTCCTCGCCCACCGCCTGGACCACGCCCCGCCCTGGCCGGACACGGTCACGGTGACCACGCTGCTCCGCGAGCCGCTGGACGTGGCCCTGCCCAAGGAGCACCCGCTGGCCGCCAAGCGCCGGCTCACCCCGCTGGACGTGGCCGACGAGCCGTGGATCACCGTGCACGACGGCTTCCCGGTGCTGGCGACCGTCGACGCCGTCGCGGCGGCGGCCGGGCGGCGGCTGCGACTGGCCCACCGCATCAACGAGTTCGCCGTGGTGGCCGAGGTGGTCGCGGCGGGCGGCGGGATCGCGCTGATGCCCCGCTGGACGATGCGCCCCCATCCCGCCCTGACGCTCAGACCGCTCAGTGGAGTGCGGGCCAGACGGCACATCGACGCGCTGTACCGCCCGGAACGCACCGCGAGGAAGGCGGTCCGCACGGTGCTCGGCGCACTGCGCGAGGCGGCGAGGACGATCCAGGAGCGGCCCTGAGCGGCCCTGAGCGGCCCTGAGCGGCCCTGAGCGGGCCTCCCCGGGCGGGCGGCGCTCCCCGGACGGGCCGGCCCCGCTCCCCGGGCGGGCTGGCGGCGCTCCCCAGGCGGCCCGGCGGCGCTCCACGCCCGGGTCGGCCCTGTTCCCCGGGCAACCCTGCCGTGAGGGCTCAGAAGGGGAACCAGCGGACCGTCTCGTCGCCCTCCCGCAGCGAGTCCACCCGGCGCCGGAACTCCGCCAGCGCCGCGGGGTTGCCCGGCGCGTGCTGCGCCACCCAGGCGCAGCTCGCGGTCTCCCGCGCCCCGCGCAGCACCGGACACCCCGCCCACTCCCGCACATCCCAGCCGTACGCCGTCACGAAGGAGTCGTAGGCCGCCGCCGGGAGCCCGTACCGGTCCCGGGACAGGGCCATCACGACCAGGTCGTGCTCGCGCAGGTCGAGGGAGAAGGTCTCCAGGTCGACCAGGACGGGCCCGTCGGGGCCGATGGACACGTTCCGCGGCAGGGCGTCCCCGTGGATGGGCCCGAGCGGCAGCCGCGGGGTCAGCCCGGCCGCCGCCTCGGCGAAACCGTCCCGCCGCTCGCGCAGAAAGGCCGCGTCCGCCGGATCGACGGCGTCCCCCGCCAGCCGCAGCCAGCGCTCGACCCCGCCGAGCAGATCGCGCGGCGGCAGGGCGAAGGAGGGGGCGGGCAGGGCGTGCACGATCCGCAGCAGCCCGGCCAGGTCGCCCGGTTCGGCGGGCCGTACCGGATCGGGCAGCCGGTGCCACACCGTCACCGGGTGCCCCTCGGCCAGCAGCGGCTCGGGCCGTGCCGCCCGGACCGCCGGCACGCCCTCCCCGGCCAGCCACCCCGCGATGTCCAGTTCGCGCCGGGCCCGGTCCAGCAGTTCGGCGTCCCGGCCCACCTTGACGACCAGGTCACCGGCGGCGAACACGGCGTTCTCGCCGAGGGCGAGCAGTTCGGCGTCCCGGGCCGCCGGACCGGGCAGCACCCCCGCCGCGGCCAGGGCCCGCCGGGCCCGCGTCTCGTCCATCGTCCGCCTCCATGTCGCCCTCGGCGCCTGCTCGTTTGCCGGTCAGTCTCGCATTCGTACAGGTCGGACGGTGTGCGAGGGCCCCGGCCCGGAATCCGAGTTGCACGAGACGTCTCGTCTCGTTTACTGTCGATCACATGACCTCACCCGCGCACATCGCCATGTTCTCCATCGCCGCCCACGGCCATGTGAACCCGAGCCTCGAAGTGATCCGTGAACTCGTCGCGCGCGGCCACCGGGTCACCTACGCGATCCCGCCCGCCTTCGCCGACAAGGTCGCCGAGACCGGTGCCGAGCCCCGGCTGTGGAACTCCACCCTGCCCGGACCCGACGCCGACCCCGAGGCCTGGGGCAGCACCCTGCTGGACAACGTCGAGCCGTTCCTGGCCGACGCGATGCAGGCGCTGCCGCAGCTCCTCGCCGCCTACGAGGGAGACGAACCGGACCTCGTCCTGCACGACATCACCTCCTACCCGGCCCGGGTCCTCGCCCACCGCTGGGGCGTGCCCGCCGTCTCGCTCTCACCGAACCTCGTCGCCTGGGAGGGCTACGAGACGGAGGTCGGCGAGCCGATGTGGGCCGAACCCAAGAGCACCGAGCGGGGCCGCGCCTACTACGCCCGCTTCCAGGGCTGGCTGGACGAGAACGGCGTCCCCCTGCACCCCGACCCCTTCGTCGGCCGGCCCGACCGCTCCCTCGTGCTGATCCCCAGGGCGCTCCAGCCGCACGCCGACCGGGTCGACGAGACGGTGCACAGTTTCGTCGGTGCCTGCCAGGGCGACCGCGCCGCCGAGGGGCAGTGGTCGCGGCCCGCCGGGGCGGAGAAGGTCGCGCTCGTCTCCCTCGGCTCGTCCTTCACCAACCAGCCCGCCTTCTACCGGGAGTGCGTCAGGGCCTTCGGCGAGCTGCCCGGCTGGCACCTGGTGCTCCAGATCGGCCGGCACGTCGACCCCGCCGAACTGGGGGACGTGCCGTCCAACGTCGAAGTACGTTCGTGGGTACCGCAGTTGGCGGTGCTGAAGCAGGCCGACCTGTTCGTCACCCACGCCGGCGCGGGCGGCAGCCAGGAGGGGCTGGCCACCGCCACCCCGATGATCGCCGTACCGCAGGCCGTGGACCAGTTCGGCAACGCCGACATGCTCCAGGCGCTCGGCGTCGCCCGGAAGCTGCTCACCGAGGAGGCCACCGCCGAGGCGCTGCGCGAGGCCGCGTCCGCCCTCCTGGACGACCCCGAGGTCGCCCGGCGGCTGAAGCGGATCCAGGCGGAGACGGCCGAGGAGGGCGGCACCCCCCGGGCCGCCGACCTCATCGAGGCGGAACTGCCCACGCGCTGAACGAGCCCGCCGCGGAGGCCCGTTGAGCGGCGCCGCCCCCGAAACGCAGGAGAGGGCCCGTCGGTTCCCCCGTGAACCGACGGGCCCTCTGTCATGGAGCCGGGATCAGACGGGCACCCGTTCGCCCTCGTCGTCCCGGACCGGCGGGGCGAGTTCCGCCGGGACCTCGTCGTGCGTGAGGTCGGGCAGCCGCTCCAGCCACTTCGGCAGATACCAGTTGCGCTCGCCCAGCAGCGCCATGACCGCCGGGAGCAGCACGCCCCGGATGATCGTGGCGTCGATGAGCACCGCGGCCGCGAGGCCCACACCCATCTGCTTCATGGACTGCATCGACAGCGTGCCGAAGATCCCGAACACGGCGACCATGATGACCGCGGCGCTGGTGACGACACCCGCCGTGGTGACCACCCCGTGCTTGATCGCCTCGTTGGTCGTACGGCCCTTCAGCCGCGCCTCGCGGATCCGGGAGACCACGAAGACGTGGTAGTCCATCGACAGGCCGAACAGGATGACGAAGAGGAACAGCGGCAGCCAGCTGATGATGGCGCCGACGCCCTCCGCGCCCACCAGGGACGCCCCCCAGCCGTGCTGGAAGACGGCGACCAGGATGCCGTAGGCCGCGCCCACCGACAGCAGGTTGAGCACGATCGAGGTGATCGCGATCGTCAGCGAGCGGAAGGACAGCAGCATCAGCAGGAAGGCGAAGACCACGACGAAGGCGAAGACCGGGACGACCGCTCCGGCCAGCTGGTTGTTGAAGTCGTGGCTGCCCGCGACCTGGCCGGTGATCGGCGCCTCGACGCCGTCGACCTCGCCGAGCGTGGCCGGCCGCACCTCGTCGCGCAGCTTCACCAGGCTCTCGCCCGCCCTGTCCAGGTCGGAGCCGCCGACCAGGGGGACGTACACGAACGCCAGGTTCTGCGCGTCGTGCAGTTCGATCTCCACCGGGCCGCGCGAGGCACCCGAGTCCACTGCCTCCTTCTTGAACGCGGCCAGCGCGCTCTGCACCTCGGGGGCGTTGATGTCGTCCGCCTTGACGACCACCTCGGCCGGGTCGGAGCCGCCGGGGAAGGCGTCGTTGACCCGGTTGTAGGTCTGCACGATCGGCAGCGAGTCGCCGAACTCCTGGTCCAGGGTGAGGTTCTGGGTCTTCATCCCGACCGCGGGCGCGGCCACCGCGAGCAGCGCGCCGGTCGCCACGACCACCGAGACCATGGGGCGCTTGAGCACCGCGCCGAGGACGGCCGTCCACAGCCGGCTCTCCCGGTTCACCCCACCGCGCTTGCGCCGCAGCTTGCTCTCGGGGTGCAGGTAGGGCAGCCGGCCCTTCTCCACCCGGTGGCCCAGCAGCGACAGCATCGCGGGGAGCACGGTCACCGAACCGACCATGGCGACCGCCACGACGATCAAAGAGGCCAGGCCCATCGCCTCGAAGTCGGCGATACCGGTGAACAGCATGCCCGCCATCGCCACGCACACCGTGACACCCGAGACCACGATCGCGCGGCCACTGGTGGCGGCGGCGATCCGCAGCGCCGTCTGCGAGTCCCGGCCCGCGGCCCGCTCCTCGCGCTCACGGCGCAGGTAGAACAGGCAGTAGTCGACGCCGACGGCCAGACCGACCAGCAGCATCACCGAGTTGGCGACGTCGCCCATCGGCATCACATGGCTGACGATGCCCATCAGGCCCATCGTCGCCATGATCGCGGTGACCGCCAGGAGCACCGGCAGCAGCGCCGCCACGAGGGCCCCGAAGGCGATGAGCAGAATGCCGAGGGCCACCGGCACGGCCGAGTACTCGGCCTTCTGGAAGTCGTCCCCGAACGCGTCGTCGAACGTCTTCATCATGCTCGCCGTGCCGATCTCCTCGATCGTCAGCGACGGATGGTCCTTCTGGACCCCGGCGACGGCGTCCAGCACCGGCTCGACCCGCTCGCTCGCGGTCTCCGCGTCACCGCGCATGTCGAACTGGACCAGCGCGCTGCGCCCGTCCTCGGAAACGGTGTCCATGTCGTACGGCGAGGAGACGTCGGTGACCTTGCCGGTCGCCTCCACCGCCTCCATCACCGCGGTCACCGCGGCACGGAACTCGGCGTCGGTGGCCTTCGGGCCGCCCTCGTCCGCCTGGACCAGGACCGTCTCGCCGGCCGGCTCCTCGATCCCCGAGTCCTCGATGATCTTCGCGGCGGTGTGGGTCTCGCCCTTGAGCGACTGGCTCTCGTCCACGTCCACCCGGCCCGCCGCCGACCCGAGCCCCATCGCCAGGACGACGAACAGCACCCAGATGCCGACGGCAGCCCATCGGTGCCGGACGCTCCAGCCGCCCGCCCGGGCGGCCAGGCCCCGTACCCGTATGTCTCCGTTCCCCATGACGGGCTTGCCCCCTTGTGCGCGGTGGCAGCCCCCTGCCGCCACCTTTCGATTCGAAGGTATGGGGCGGATAAGGCCGTCTCGTCGTGCTCCCCGGTGACCTGCGCGGAGCGGGAATCATCCCCCTGGACCCTGCCCCCTCCCCACTGGGGAGGAGGCGGCCCCTTACATCTATTTCCGGCCCCTTCGTCATTGCGAAACCTTGTTGAATAAGTCACAGGTGCGTGTAGTGGTTGATCGGCGCCCTCCCGATCGGCCAGAGTTCGGCGCAGCCCGCATCCGCGGCCCCGGCCGTCGTGCCCGCCCCCACGGGGCACGACGGCCGCCTTATGGTGTCCGGATGACGACGACGTACGCCGCACTGCTGCGGGGCATCAACGTGGGCGGCGCCAAGAAGGTCCCGATGGCCGAACTGCGCTCGCTGCTCGACGGACTCGGCCTCGACGACGTGCGCACCCATCTCCAGAGCGGCCAGGCCGTCTTCCGTGCCGGGACCGGCGACGAGGAGTCCTGGGCCGCCACGATCGCGGAGGCGGTCGAGCGGCACTTCGGGTTCACGGTCGACGTCCTCGTCCGCGACCACGCCTACCTCGCCGCGGTCGTCGACGCGTGTCCCTTCCCCGCCGCCGAACTGGAGGGCAAGCAACTGCACGTCACCTACTGCTCCGAGCCCGTCGACGCGGAGCGGTTCGCCGGGATCGACCAAGCCGCCGTGCTGCCCGAGGAGTTCAGGATCGGCGACCGCTGCCTGTACCTCTACACCCCGAACGGGCTCGGCCGTTCCAAGCTCGCCGAGCAGCTCGCCAAGCCCCGTGTGACCAAGGGCGTCACCGCCACCACCCGCAACTGGAACACCGTCGTCAAACTCAGGGAGCTGACCGCCGGCTGAGCCCGCGCCCGGCCAGCCGCCCCGTCAGCCTGCCCAGTCTGCCCGGCCGGTTCCAGACGCGGAACGCGTCCAGCTTCCCGCGCCCCGCACGGTCGAGCGCCGCCTCCACCTCGGCCAGCTCCGCCGCGGACAGCGTCTTCACCACCGGCCGCAGCACCTTGTCGAGCAGGGCCGGACCCGTCCCGTCCCAGGCCGCTCCGGTCCCCGGATAGGCGCCCCAGGCACAGAAGCAGAAGGCGACGTACGACGGCTCGGCCCGCAGCCGGGCGCCCACCTCCTGCGAGCGCCCCGCGCGCGCGTACGCCGCGTGCAGCGCGGGCCGGTCCGAGCGGGCCAGTGCGTACAACTCGCTCTCGGGCACGTCCGGTTGGACGAGCCGATCGGCCAGGGCCCGGTGGACGCGGTCCATGACCGGGTCCGGCACCGGCTCACCGCCCTCCGGGCCCGGCGTCAGCGCCCGCTCGATCCAGTTCTCGCCCTCGGCGGGCGTGCCCAGCAGGCCCGTGAACTCCAGCAGCCGCAGCGCCGCCCGCCGCCCGGGCCGCAGCTCCGGGCCGAAGCAGCGCAGCAGATCGGCGGCGAGCGCCGGGGCGTCGGGGTCGTCGGCCGGGGCGGCGAGCGCCGCGTCGATGAGCAGCTCGCGGGTGCCGGCCGTGCGGTGCAGGTCCGAGCCCAGCTCGTTGAGGAGCAGACGCGCCTCCCGGCCCGACGGGAGGTGCCCGGTCCACACCAGGGCGAGCGCGGTCCGCAGCACCGTGGGGTCGGCGTGCGGGGAGACGCCGCCGGTGCGCAGCAACTCCTGGAACCGGTCCGGGCGTTCGCCCTCGGTGGCCTGCTCCACCAGCACGCACATCCGCAGATGCGGGGAGGCCGGCTGCGACCGCACGGGCAGCTCCGACCCGGCCAACGCCCGCACCGCGGCGGGCGGATCGGCGGCGGCGAGCGCGTCCAGCGCCGCGAACAGGGCGATCCGCAGCGCCGGATGGTCGCGTACGGCGTCCAGCAGCTCGGGCGTGCCGACGCCGGCCGAGGCAGCCCCGGGCGGCGCCGGCGCCTTCGGGATCAGGGTGTGCGCGAGCCGGTCCGCCAGCCCGGGGAGCAGGTCCTGGCAGTCGACGTCGAGGAGATCGGCCACCCGCAGCAGGGCGAGTGGACGTCCGTCGGCCGGCCCGTCGGCGTCCGCCAGGGCGGACCGCAGGGCGGGAGCGAGCCTCGGGGCCAGCGCGGCCCGGTCCTCGGGGGTCAGCGCACCGGCCCGCAGGACGGGCACCGGGCCACCGCCGAGCACCGCCGCGGCCAGCGCCCGTGCGGCGAGCGGCGCGGACACCGCCGCCGGTACCCGTCCGTCCAGCCGCTCCAGCAGGGCGGCGACCGCCGCCGTCTCCTCCGGGTCGTCCTCGACGGCCGTGGACAGCGCGGCGATCAGCGCGGTCGGCGTCGGCTCGGGCAGCTCCTGCCCGGCCGCCCACCGGGCCGCGGCCGCCCGCGCGTCCGACCGCAGCTCGACACCGGCCGTCAGCGCCCGCACCGACAGCGCCCCCAGCCCGTCCGCGCAGTCACGCAGCAGCTCGGGCCGGCCCGCCAGCCAGACCCGCGCGCACACGTCCGCCCACGCGTCCGCGACCGGCCCGGACGGCGCCCGGCCCGTGCAGTCGTGCACCCGCACGCCGTCACCGCCCGGCACCCGCTCCGAGGACGGCAGCGCCCCCACGATCCGCTGGCGCGCCTCACCCGGGCGGCGCGCGTAGGTGGTGAACGTCAGCCGGTGCGCCTGTTCCCGGGGCAGGACCGAGCAGGCCAGCGCGATCCACCGGGCCACGTCCGCGCTGTCCCGCTCCACCAGCACGATCCGCCCGGCCGCCGGATCCGACGCCACCGCGCGCAGGTCGGCGAGGAACGGTGCGAGCCAGCCGGCCCGGGACCGGGCGAACCCCACCAGCCGCTCGGTGCGCAGGGGTTCCGACGGCTCGAACCGGTCGATCGGCCCGGGACGCCCCTGCGGAGGCGGCGCGCTGTCGCTCCAGCGCGAGGACTCCCAGGCGGTGATGGGCAGCGCGCCGTCCGGGAGCCGGGAATCGGGCGGCAGATACAGGGCGTGCGCGTGGAAGCCGCCCCGGCTCCCGGTGCCGCCGGTGCACACGGATCGGCTCAGCAGACGTCCGCCGTCCGCCAGCTCACTGAAGCTCAGCGCCTTCGGGAGGCCCCTGGGCCGGCCGTGCAGTGCGTCCGGGGCCTCATAGGCGACGAGCTGCTCCGCCTCCGGCAGCACGCCCTGCGGTATCCCCGGGTCGACGTAGGTGAACCGGGACCCCGGCCCGGCCGGCGCCGACGTGTAGTGCAACTGCGCCGACGTCACTCGCCTCGCCCTTCGCCCAAGTGGTACCCGAACCCACGCCCCGCCACCGGCGCTCCCGCCGACGCCACCATCCCAGCAGAACACCCGCGAAACAGGGGGACTTTCGCGGAATCCACCCAGGTCGGATCCCTCAAAGCCGGTTCTGCCCGGGCTGGTTCACCCAGGCCGGCCTACCCGTTGCTTTGTCCGGACCAGATCCACCCGGTCCCCTTCGCCCGGCCCCGCCGGAGGCGTCAGGCGCCGATCGCCGCCAGCATCGGAATCCGGGCCGTGTCGTACCGCTCCAGCAGCAGCCGGGCCACCTCGGGTGCCGGGCCGAGCACCTCGGCCAGGACGTCCGCCTCGGCGGCGCCCCGTGCGATGCGGTCCGGCAGGAATCCGGGCGCCAGGACGTACGGCGCGACGGCCACCCGGGCACAGCCGAGGGCGCGCAGTTCCCGTACCGCGTCCTCGGTGCGGGGCAGGGACGCGGAGGCGAACGCGGGCCGCACGGCGCACCAACCGGTGTGCCGCCACTCCCGCGCGATTTCAGCGATCACCGCGCCCGCCTCCGGGTCGGTGGACCCCGCCGAGGCCAGTACGACCCCGGTCGAGGGCTTGTCGGCGGGCGTCAGGCCCGCCTCGTACAGCCGCCGCTCCAGTGCGGCCAGGAGCAGCGGGGAGGGGCCGAGCACCTCCGCCTGCCGGATGCGCAGCCGCGCCGGCGCGGCCCGCAGCACGGCCGGGATGTCCGCCTTCGCGTGGAAGGCGCGGGTCAGCAGCAGCGGCAGGGCGACGACGTCGCGGACGCCCTCCGCGGCGAGGGACTCCAGGACGGCCGGCACGGAGGGGATGTTGAAGTCGAGGAAGCCGGTCTCCACCCGGAGCCCGGGCCGCATCGAGCGCACCCGCCGCACCAGGGCGTGCACGGTCGCGGCGTGCCGCGGGTCGCGGCTGCCGTGGGCGATGACGAGGAGGACCGGCATGGCGTACCTCAGCCCTTCGCCAGCAGACCGCGGCCGCGCAGCACCCGGCGCTCCAGCGGGCTGAAGATCAGCAGGTCGATGGCGATGCCGACGAGGAGGATCAGGAAGATCGCCAGGAACACCTGGGACATGCTCGCGTTGTTGCGGCCGTTCTCCAGCAACTGCCCGAGTCCGACGCCGAGGTCGGGGGAGGAGGCGATGATCTCGGCGGCCATCAGCGAGCGCCAGGAGAACGCCCAGCCCTGCTTCAGACCGGCCAGATAGCCCGGCAGCGCGCCCGGCATCACGATGTGCCAGGTGCCCTTCAGTCCGGTCGCGCCGAGGGTCCGCCCGGCGCGCAGGAACAGCGGCGGAATCTGGTCGACGCCGGAGACCAGACCGTTGGCGATGGAGGGCACCGCGCCGAGCAGGATCACCGCGTACATCATCGAGTTGTTCAGACCGAGCCACAGCACGGCCGGCGGCACCCACGCCACCGAGGGCAGGGACTGCAGGCCCGACAGGATGGGTCCGATCGCGGCGCGGACGAACTTCACCCGGGCGACCAGCAGACCGAGGGGCGTGCCGATGGCGAGGGCGAGGAGGAAGCCGAGCAGGCCGCGCGAGACGCTGGTCCAGATGTAGTCGAGCAGCGTCCCCTGGAGCCAGGCCGCACGGACCTCGTCCCAGACCGCCGAGGGGGAGGGGAGCTTGTAGTCGGGCGCGACCTGCGCCCACACCAGGACCTGCCACACCACCAGCACCAGGGCGACGGCGATGACGGGCGGCAGCACCTTGCGCACGAGGGTCTCGCGCAGGGGGGTGCGGCTGGTCTGGACGGTGTCGAGGGCGTCCAGGCCGGCTTCGAGCCCGGCGAGATCGGAGGTGTCAGTGCTGGCCATGGC